>CBFGQI010000129.1:0-15124 GCA_965650885.1 uncultured Oxalobacteraceae bacterium | reverse complement strand
GCCCGTCGAACAGCACGATTTCCACATCGCGCGCCAGGGCGTAATGCTGCAAACCATCGTCGGTGACGATCACGTCGACCTCCGGGTGCGCCGCCAGCAAGGCCCGCCCCGCGGCGGCGCGCGCGCGCCCCACGAATACCGGGCAGCCGGTGCGGGCGGCGATCAGCACCGGCTCGTCCCCGACTTCGGCCGGCGTCGAGCCAGCGCCAACCGCGCGCGGCGCCGCATCCTTGCCGCCGAACCCGCGCGACACCACCCCCGGCCTGAAGCCGGCCGCGCGCAGCGCCTGGACCAGCCAGATGGTCAGCGGTGTCTTGCCCGTGCCCCCGATGAAGATATTCCCCACCACCACCACCGGCACCGGCAGCCGTTCGGCTTGCGCCAGCCCGGCCGCGAAGGCAGCGCGGCGCAGCGCGGCCAGGCCGCGGAACAGCAGCGACAGCGGCCACAGGCTGCAGGCGAGCGGCCCGCGCCGCAGCCACTCGCGCGAGAAAGTGCTCTCCAGGGAAGAAGCCATTTACTTGGCCTGGGCCGTCTGCGCCTCGAAAGTCACGCGTTCGAAGCCGGCCAGGCGCGCCGCCTCCATCACGTTGATCACCATCTGGTGCATCGCGAACTGGTCGGCGTTGATCTTGACCACCGGATTGGCGCCCTTGGCCGCCGCCTTCATCTGCTCGGCCAGGCCAGGCACGTCGCGGAACGACAGCGGCGTGCCGTTGACGGTGTAATTACCCTTGGCGTCGACGGTCACGTTCAAGTCGTTCGGCTGCTCCACCGACTTTTCCGCATCCGCCGTCGGCAGCGTGATTTTCAGCTCGGTGAACTTGCTGTAGGTTGTGGTGATCATCAGGAAGATCAGGATCACCAGCAGCACGTCGATGAACGGGATCAGGTTGATCTCGGGATCTTCGCGCTTCTGGCCGCGGCGGAAATTCATCGCCATAAACCGGTCCCCCGCTTATTTGCGGGAGTTGTGGACGACGTCCACGAACTTGACCGCCTGCTGCTCCATGTCGATGACGAAGGAGTCCACCAGTGCGCGGAAGTGGCGGTAGAACACCAGGGTCGGCATCGCGATCGCCAGGCCGAAACCGGTGTTGTACAAGGCCACCGAAATACCGTGGGCCAGCTGGGCCGGATTGGCGCCGGCCGCGTTCTGCGAACCGAAGATCTCGATCATGCCCACCACGGTACCGAACAGGCCCATCAATGGTGCCAGGGTGGCGATGGTGCCCAGGGTGGTGAGGAAGCGCTCCAGCTGGTGCGCGACGCCGCTGCCGGCCTCTTCGATGGATTCCTTCATCACATCGCGCGGGGCGTTGACGTTACGCAAGGCCGCCGACAGCACGACGCCCAACTGCGACGATTTTTCCAGTTTGTCGATGATCTCGGCATTGATACTGCCGCTGCGGTAGACGCGCACCACCTCATCCAGCAAGGTCTTGGGAATAATGCGGGAACGGCGGAGATACATCAGGCGCTCGATGATCAGCGCGGTGGCAACGATGGATGCGATCAGCAAGGGCCAGATGGGCCAGCCGGCGGCCTGGAAAATTGCGAGCAAGACGTACTCCTGTGAATGAGAACCTAAACGCGCAATGTAGCCTGTCGTCAGCTATCCGGCAAGTGTGTGCATTCTTCACATTTTCTGTGGACAACATTGTTGGCAAGCCAAGCAATAGGCGCCAAGCTATTGATTTCATGATGATTTTTTCTAATGCAAAAATTTTCATCAGCCGCGGCCAGCCCAGGTTCTGCACATATTCTGTGGACAATATTGTGGGGAATGGTGGCTTTTATATCCTAAGCCTTTGATCGCAAAGCGAATTATTCTCAAGCACAAAAAATGCGCACCGGCATTTTTCCACGGTGTCGCGGCGCTTCACTTCTGCACATAATCTGTTGATAAGATTGTTAGCAAGGCCATGCGAGAGGGGTGAAGTGCTTGATTCAAAAAGACTTTCTTTTCATGCGCAAAAATTTCGCACTGGAATGTTTAGCCCGCCCCAGCCCCCTTCTGCACAAATTCTGTGGACAATATTGTGAGCAAGGCCACGGCAGGCGATGCAAGTATTTGATCCGCAAGCACAATCAGTTCATGCACAAATTTTAGGCAGCACTTTTTCCCACAACTTCTGTGGATAAAATTGTGAGCAAGGGACAGACTGGCGTGCCAAGTGCTTGATTTCTAAAATGAAAGTTACCATGCAAACATTTTCATCACGCAATTTTCCGGCCCGATACTTCCTCACAACTTCTGTGGATATCTTTGTGCGTAACAGACATGCGCTATACCAAAGTCCTTGATCTATAAGGAAATTCATAAACTGCCCGCTAATGTAGCATTGCCGTTTACCGTTAATAATCAGGTGTTTACAAATAATGCTTGCGGTATGAAGTGATATATGACATAAGCATGACCGCTTTCAAAATTGTGGACAGGTCCCATGCTCAACGCCCCCGAAGCCAGCCAGGTCATCACCGTCAGCGCCCTGAACCAGGCCGTTGCGCGCCTGTTGGAGCGTTCTTTCCCCTTGCAGTGGATATCTGGGGAAATCTCGAATTTCACCCGCGCCAGTTCGGGCCACTGGTATTTCACGCTCAAGGACGATGCGGCGCAGGTGCGGGCCGTGATGTTCCGCGGCCGCGCGCAATATGCCGGCTTCGTACCGCGCGAGGGCGACAAGGTGGAGGTGCGCGCCCTGGTGACCCTGTACGGGCCGCGCGGCGACTACCAGATCAATGTCGAAGCGATCCGCCGCGCCGGCGTGGGCTCGCTGTTTGAAGCTTTCCAGCGGCTCAAGGAAAGGCTGGCGGCCGCCGGCCTGTTCGCGCCGGAACGCAAGCGCGCCTTGCCGCTGTTCCCGCGCACCATCGGCATCGTCACCAGTCCGCAGGCAGCGGCCTTGCGCGACGTGCTGATCGCCTTGCGGCGCCGGGCGCCGCACGTACGGGTCGTGCTCTACCCTACCCTGGTGCAAGGCCAGCAGGCCGGTGCCCAGATCGCGGCCGCCATCGACACCGCCTCGCGCCGCGCCGAATGCGATGTGCTGCTGGTGGTACGCGGCGGCGGCAGCATGGAAGACCTGTGGTGCTTCAACGAGGAAGCTGTGGCGTACGCGGTAGCCAACAGCGCGATTCCCGTGGTGTCGGGCGTCGGCCACGAAACCGACTTCACCATCTGCGACTTTGCCGCCGACGTGCGCGCCGCCACCCCCACCGCCGCGGCCGAACTGGCGGCCACGCCACGCGCCGACTGGATGGGCTCACTGCGCGCCGACGCCACCGACCTGCGCCGCGCCATGCGCCGCGCCCTCGGCGACGCGGCGCAAACCCTGGACAACCTGCAGCGCCGCCTGCTCAGCCCGACGGCCCGCATCGGCCAGCAGCGCCTGCAGCTGCAAGCGCATGCCACGGCCATGCTGCACGCCACCCGCAACCCGCTGCAGCAGGCGCGCTTCAGCGTTGACCGCCTGGCCGCCCGCCTGGCGGCGCGCAAACCGGACGCCACAGCAGCGCGCGCCACCATCGGCGCCCTGCAGCACCGCGCCGGCGCCAGCATGCGCAACCAGCTGGCGCAGCGGCGCGACGCCCTGCAGGCGCTATCGGCGCAACTGGAATTATTGAATCCCCAGCGCACGCTGGAACGCGGCTACGCCATCGTCACCGATGCCGCCGGCGCCGTACTGCGCGACCCGGCGCATATCCGGCCGGGCCAGTCGCTGGGCGTACGCCTGGCCGAGGGCAGCGCCGAAATCGGCGTGGCCACCGTGCAGCCAACGCTTACCTAGCGTTCGTATTACAATAGTGGCCGTTTCGGCAAAAATAACTTTTCGTCTCAATCAAAAGGAAACATTCATGGAACATACCCTGCCACCACTGCCGTATGCAATGGACGCGCTGCAGCCGCACATCTCCAAGGAAACCCTGGAATTCCACTACGGTAAGCACCACCAGGCTTATGTCACCAACCTGAACAACCTGATCAAGGGCACCGAGTTCGAAAACCTGTCCCTGGAAGAGATCGTGAAGAAGTCTTCCGGCGGCGTGTTCAATAACGCAGCCCAGGTCTGGAACCACACCTTCTACTGGAACTGCATGGCGCCGAACGCCGGCGGTGCGCCGACCGGCGCTGTGGCAGATGCCATCAATGCCAAATTCGGCTCCTTCGACAACTTCAAGGCTGAATTCACCAAGTCCTGCGTGGGCAACTTCGGTTCCGGCTGGACCTGGCTGGTGAAGAAGGCTGATGGCTCGGTCGAGATCGTCAACACGTCCAACGCCGCCACCCCGCTGACCGGCGCCGACAAGCCGCTGCTGACCTGCGACGTGTGGGAACACGCTTACTACGTCGACTACCGCAACGCCCGTCCAAAATACGTGGAAATGTTCTGGAACCTGGTGAACTGGGACTTCGTGGCCAAGCAATTCGCTTAAGCGCTGGCCGCACGCCGCAAAGCTCGCCGCCCGGCGAGCTTTTTTTTTCGCGACCAAATTCGGTGTCAGGTCTGTCAATCGGACAGTTAAATTCGGTGTCAGGTCTGTCAATCGGACAGTTCGCCCTCCACTTTGATCTTTCTCAATACGCGAAATCCCCTGAATTCTTGTATTGAGAAAGATCAAAGAATTCGTTAGCGTGTCCGATTGACAGACCTGACACCGACTATGCAAAAAGCTCGCCGGGCGGCGAGCTTTTTTTCGCGCTCAGACGTTGATCACGACCTTGCCGAAGTGCTGGCCGGAAGCCAGGTGCTGGTACGCTGCGCGTGCCTGGTGCACGTCGAACACGCGGTCGACCACGGGCTTGATGTTGCGCTGGGAGACCAGGCGCGACAGGTCCTCCTGCATGGCGCGGCTGCCGACATAGATGCCGCTCATGCGCTTGCCGCCGACGAGCAGGCCCATCAGTTGGATTTCGGTCTGGAACCCGCCGCCCAGCCCGCCGATCACGGCCAATTTGCCGCCCATGCTGGCCGAAGCGATCGAGCGCGCCAGCGTATCCTGGCCGCCCACTTCCAGCACCAGGTCCACGCCTTTGCCGTCGGTGGCGCGCAAGACTTCTTCCTGCCACTCGGGGGTCCTGCGGTAATTGATCAAGACGTCGGCGCCCAGCGCCCGCGCGCGTTCCAGTTTGGTGTCGCTGGAGGAAGTGACGATGGTGCGCACGCCGGCCGCCCGCGCCAGCTGCAAGGCCCAGACCGACACGCCGCCGGTACCCAGCAGCAGCACCGTGTCGCCGGCTTTCACGTCACCTTCCACGAACAGCGCATTCCACGCCGTGACGCCGGCGCAGGTCAGCGTAGCGGCTTCCTCGTAACTGAGGTGGGCCGGGATGGCTGACAGGCCGTCTTCGTGGATCACCAGTTCTTCCGCCAGCACCCCGGTACCGCCAGCGCCCAGCGTCGTTGCCGTCTTGGCCGGTGAGACTTTCCCTTCCGCCCACTCCGGGAAAAAGGTGGTCGCGACGCGGTCGCCGACGCGCAAGCGCTCGACGCCCGGTCCCACTTCAATCACCTCGCCGGCCGCATCGGATCCCGGCACCACCGGGCCCGCGCCGCTGGTCGGGTAAGTACCTTGCGCCACCATCAGGTCGCGGTAGTTCAGCGACACGGCGCGCACCTTGACGCGCACTTCATGGTACTGCAGGTCGCGCTTGGCGAGCTGGATGGCTTCCAGGCTGTCGATACCGCCGCCGGGGGTGATTTGGTAAGCATGCATTGGGAACTCCTTAGAGGTTGTGGTGAAGTGGAAAGAACTATATAGTTTCCCCATACTCCACAGTGGTGGAGTTTCCTCAACAGATTGTCGCCACATTGGAAACAATATGCATGAACGCCTGAACGGCATCAACGTCTTCGTGCAGGCGGTGGAGGCCGGCAGCTTTTCGGCAGCCGCCACCCGGCTGCACCAGACCCGCTCCGCCGTGGCCAAGGCCATCGCGAGGCTGGAGGAGCGTCTGGGCGTGCGCCTGTTCCACCGCACCACGCGCAGCCAGAACCTGACCGAGGCCGGCCAGTCCTATTACGAACGCTGCGTGCGCGCACTGGCTGAACTGGATGCCGGCGAAGCCTGCATCGGCAGCGGCCGCAGCGAACCGATCGGGCGTTTGCGCATCAGCGTGCCGGTGCTGTTCGGGCGCCAGTTCGTGGCGCCGCTGATGCTGGACCTGGCGCGCCGCCATCCGCGGCTGGAAGTGGACATCTCGTTCAGCGACCGCGTGGTCGACCTGATCGATGAAGGCTTCGACCTGGGGCTGCGTGTGGGCCCGCTGCCCGACACCAGCAGCCTGGCGGCGCGCCATCTGGGGCACCAGCGTATGCTGGTCTGCGCATCCCCGGCTTACCTGGCGCAGCACGGCAGGCCGCAACAGGTCGAGGAATTCACCCGGCATCCGGGCATCCTGTACACGCGGGGCCGCAGCGTGAAGGAATGGATATTCGGCGAGCCGGGCGAAAAGCCGCGCACCATCATGCCGCGGCAGCGCATCCTGCTGGACGACCTGCAAGTGATTGCCGACGCGGCCGCCGGCGGCATGGGCCTGGCCTGGCTGCCGTGCTGGCTGGTCGCCCCGTACGTCAAACGGGGCGAACTGGAGGTGGTCTACGATTGCGGGGAGATGCAGGCGACCGAAATGCACCTGGTATGGCCGCACACGCCCTATATGCCGGCCAAGCTGCGCGTGGCAATCGACAAGCTGCTCGAAGTCACCCCGATCTACCTGGCCCGCACCTTGGCCGATCCCGCCGTGCCGGCCGCGGCGAAACCGCCACGCTAATCGACGCGCAGCGTCCTGACGGTACGCCGCAGGCTGTTCTCGCCCGCGCCGGACTGGCGCTGCAGCACCTCATGACGCGCAGCCAGCAGCCTGCCGCCCGCCTGGGTGTACACGCTCTGTTCATCGGAGGAGAAATCGAAACCGACCACCAGGTAGGCGCGGCCGGCAGCATTGATCTGCAGGCGGCTGGCGAGCGGCGAACCATCCGCGGCGATCCAGACGTCGAAGCCGCCGCTGAACTCCTTGATGTATTTGCGCTGGCGGTCGCTCAGCGTCTCCACCGGCACGCTGAAACTGAGCTGGCGCGCCGGCTTGCCGTCGTAGCTGGCGGGCTTCTCGCCCTTGAAGCTGGAACGCTCTATCGAGCGCGCCAGCACCGAGGCGGCACCGATCATGGGACGCAAATCGTTGGGCGTGAATTCGCGCGCCGCATTGGTGGTCGGGGTGCGCGCATTCGGATTGGCGACCTGGGCCTGGGCCTCGCTGTCAAGGCGCGACAGCATGTCCTTGCCGTAGAACAGGCGCAGGCCGCTGGCGCCATCCTCGACGTCGATGCTGGCCTGGCCGTTGTCTTCGATGGCGCTCTTGCCTTCGCCCATACGGTGCATGGTCTTGGCCTCGATGGATGCCTTCAGCGGGGCGCCGGACTGCGCCTGCATGCGCGCCAGCGCGCCCTTCAGGTCGGACAGCCCGTCGGCCTGCGCGCTGCAGCATGCCAGGCCCAATAGCGCGGAAGTGGCGGCGGCGGTCAGGCGCATGCAAGCTCCCTTTCTTCCTGCAGGCGGCCGGCGGCCATGGTCACTTTGCGGCCGCAGCGCGCGGCGATGGCCAGGTCGTGGGTCACCAGCACCAGGGTCGATCCGCGTTCGCGGTTCAGTGCGAACATCAATTCCATCACGGCTTCGCCGGTCGCGGCATCCAGGCTGCCGGTCGGTTCGTCGGCCAGCAGCAGCGGCGGCTCGCAAACGAAGGCGCGCGCCAGGGCGACGCGCTGCTGTTCGCCGCCGGACAGGTATTTCGGATAGTGGCCCAGGCGGCTGGACAGGCCGACACGCGCCAGCATGGCGGCGGCGCGCTCGCGCACCTGCTTCTCGCCGCGCAGCTCCAGCGGCAGCATCACGTTTTCCAGTGCGCTCAAGTGCGGCAACAGCTGGAAGGACTGGAACACGAAGCCGACATGCTGCTGGCGGAAGCGGGCTCGGCCATCTTCGTCCAGCGCGAACAAGTCGACCTGGTTCAGCGCGACCGTGCCGCTGCTGGGCGTATCGAGCCCGGCCAGGATGCCCAGCAGCGTCGATTTGCCGGAACCCGATGCGCCGACAATGGCGAGCGTTTCGCCGGCCTGCACGTCCAGGTGCACATTGTCGAGGATGGTCAATTCGCCGGAGGCATCGGTGACGCGCTTGCCCAGCCCTTTTACTTCGATCGATTTCATTGCTTGACTCCTCATGCTTGCCGCAAGGTTTGCAGCGGGGCTTGGTTCAGGACGGGGCGCAGCGCCAGCCAGCCGCCCGCGACAGCGCAGGCGATGCCTGCGGCCAGCCCGCAGGCCCACAGCAGCGGCGACGGTTGCCATTCCAGCTTGAAAACAAATTTTGCCAGCGCCCAGTGGCCGGCCGTGGCACCGCCGGTCGCCAGCAGGCCCGCCGTGGCGCCGGCCAGCAAATGCTCCAGCCATTGCGCGGCGGCCAGCGTACGGCGCGCGGCGCCCAGGGCGCGCAGCAGCGCCGCCTGGTTGGCGCGTTCGTCCTGGGTTGCGATGAGCGCGGTGTACAGCACCAGCATGCCTGCGGCCAGCACGAACATGAACAGGAATTCGACGGCAGCCGTCAATTGGGCAATCACGCGTTCGAGCTGCGCCACGTAGACGCCGATATCGAAGATCACGAGGTTCGGATGGCGTGCCGCCAATGCCGCCATGGCCTTCTCGCCGCCGGGCGGCACATGCAGGGTGGTGGTGAACGTGCGCGGCAATTGCGTCACCGCGTCTTCATTGAACAGCAGCACATAGCTGCCCTGGCGCGAGCGCCAGTCGGTCTTGCGCAGGCTGGTGACCGGGGCGTCCACGCGTTCGCCCGCGATGTCGAAGCTCAGCACATCGCCCAGCTTGTAGCCTTCGCCCTTGGCCAAGCCCTCATCCACCGACAGCTGCGGCGCTGCGCCGGCCCCCGGCCAGGCACCGGCCGTGACCTGGTACCAGGTCGGCAGCGCGGTGGCGGTCGAGATTTCCCATTCGCGCGATTGCAGCGTGGCGGGCCCCTTCTTCCCTTCCGGCGCCTGGCCGTTGACGGCCACCAGGCGCGCGCGGATCGATGCATGCGGGCTTGCCTTGCCGATGCGCGCCAGCGCATGGTGCACTTCCTCCATCTGGTCGGGCTGGATATTGCCGACGAAATGGTTGGGCGCACCGGCCGGCGTGGCGGCGCGCCACTCTGCCAGCAAATCGACCTTGACCACGGTCAGCAGCAGCAAGGCCGCCAGGCCAAGCGCCAGCGCAACCATCTGCACCACCGCCGCCGTTTTGCGGCGGCACAGCGACGCCAGCGCGAGTCGCCAGGCCAGGCTGGTGCGGCGCAGCGGGCTGCGCTCCAGCAGCAACAGGCCACACCAGCCGGCCAGCGCGAAGACACCGGCCAGCACAGGCAAGCCAAGCATCACGCCCAGGGCAATGCCGGCATCGCCGGTCTGCCACAGGAACAGCGCCGCCAGCATGGCCAGCCCCAGGCCGGCCGTCAGCAACGCCGGGAGGCGCGGCTGGCGCGACTCGCGCCGCACCAGCGCCACGTGCGACACGCCCAGCATTTGCAGCAATGGCGGCAAGCCGAACCCGGCCAACAGCACCAGGGCGGCTGCAAGGCCTTGCAGCGCGGGACGCCAGCTTGCCGACGTGGCGGCAAAGGCATCCTTCCACTCGCCCAGCATTTCCAGCAGGGCGAGGTGGGCGGCGTAGCCAAGGGCCGCACCCAGTGCCCCGGCCACGACGCCGAGCAGCACCAGTTCGCCCAGGAACAGCAGCGCCACCTCCCGCTGCCGCAGCCCGAGGCAGCGCAGCATGGCGCAGGTGTCGATGTGGCGCAGCACATAGCGGCGCGTGGCGATGGCCAGCGCGATGGAGGCCAGCACCACGGCCAGCAATGAAATCAGCGACAGGAAACTGTGCGCACGGTCCAGCACTTCGGCCATGGCCGCACGGCTCGACTCGGGCGTTTCGATGCCCAGGCCCGGCTTGCCGCCCTGGATTTCCAGCGCGGTGCTGCGCAACTTTTGCACCGCGCCCGGCTCGCCGGCAACCTGCAGCCGCCAGACGGCGCGCGTGCCGGGACCAACCAGATCCATCGCCTCCAGCTCGGACAGGCCGACCATCACGCGCGGCGCCAGGTTCAGCATCGAAGGCCGGCGGTCCGGCTCCATGTCGATGACGCGCGCAATGGTGAAACGGCGCCCCCCTACCTGCAATGCATCGCCCTCGCCCAAGCCACTGCTGGCCGCCAGCGCGCCGTCGATCCAGACCGTGCCCGGCCGCAGCGCCTCCGCGCCATGCACGCCGCGCAGCGCCAGGCCGCCGAACAAGGGATAACCGGGGCCGACGCCCTTCAGCGACACCAGGCGCGGCATGGCCGCGGTGCCCGCCTCCGCCGACGCCGGCGGGAGCGGGGTCGCCATGCTGACCAGGGTGATGGTGGCAGCGCTGCGCAAGCCGGGCGCCTGCGCGGCCCGCACGATGGCGGGATCGGGCGCCGTATCGGTGCTGAGCACCAGGTCGCCGCCCAGCATGCGCAGGCTGTCGCCCGCGATGGCGGCGCGCGTGCGCTCGGTGAGGAAACCCACGGATGACAAGGCGGCCACCGACACCAGCAAGGCGGCCAGCAACAGCCGCAACTCGCCGGCACGCCAGTCGCGCACCGTCATCCGGAAGATGAGCAGCAGCAGATTCTTCGTCTTTTTAGCCATGCCCGGCAGCATAGGGGATCCCACTGCCCGGCTGTCCCGGCTTTGCGACAGACCGTCGAATGCGCCGACAGAATGCAATTTCGGGCGACCGGCGTCCTGTTGCCCCGGCCCGCCCCCTGCCTCGATATCGAAACCTGTATGGGAATCCCGGAAAAAGTCATTTGTTCGATCTGTGCCGTATCTCTAACATGATTTGGAGCAATGTCAATTAGAGAAGCAAGAATTTTCCAAAACTAGAAACTGAGGAGACGTATGACTTCGCAAGTATCTGCACGCCCTTTGGCCCTGAAGCTGACCGTGACTGCGCTGATGGGCGCCGGCCTGCTCAGCAGTGCCTCGGTATGGGCGCAAGCGGCCGCCGACACGGCGGAGCCGGCTGACAACGCGACCGTGGTGGTCACGGGCGTCAAGGCATCGCTGATCAAGAGCCTGGCGATCAAGCGCACCAACGACCAGGTGGTGGAATCGATCGTTGCCGAAGACATCGGCAAGCTGCCCGACAACAATGTCGTCGAAGCGCTGCAGCGCGTGACGGGGATCCAGGTCACCAACCGCGCCGGCGGCGAAGTCGGCACCTTGTCGATCCGCGGCCTGCCCGACGTCCAGACCACCTGGAACGGCCGCAATATCTTTACCGCGTCCGGCACGCAGGTCGCGCTGCAGGACATTCCCTCGACCCTGGTGCGCCAGATTGACGTCTATAAGACGCGCGACGCCAGCCAGCTGGACACCGGTATTGCCGGCCAGGTAGACGTCAAGTCGCTGCGGCCGTTCGATTTCAAGGGGCCGAAAGTTTCGCTTGCGGCGCGTGAAACCTATCTCGATCCCGCAAAAAAGGCGAACCCGCAACTGAGCGCCATGTTCAGCAACCGCTGGGAAACCGGCATCGGCGAAATCGGCGCCCTGGTCAACCTGTCGGCGACCAGGACGAAATACCGCAATGAAAGCGTGACGCCAGGCGCCATGGTGCCGTTTACCAGCCCGAATGCCGCCGAAGTCCCCCCAGGTTACACGCCCTTGCAGCGCATCTTCGACAACAAAATCTGGACGCCTGGTACCCATACCGGCTTGCCGATGGCACAGGGGTCTACGCTGGATTTCAACGGCAAGGCTTATCCGTATTACCTGGCGCGCGACGCCGTTTTCCAGAGCGACGTTCACGGGGAGCGCAAGCGTCCTGCCGCCAATATCGCCTTACAGTGGAAACCGAACAGCGATTCGGTCTACACCTTCGAATCGATGTACAACGGTTATCGCGACAAGTCCTTCAACCGGCTGCTGTTCAGCTTCGTTGACTGGTGGGGGGATCTCGGCAGCAACCCTGCGGGGACCATCACGACGTTCCCGGGCACCAACGTGATCAAGAGCCGTCACGTCAATAACGTCTATGGTTTCAACAGCGGCGACTACACCACGTCGGCCACCGATTCCCGCATTTATGCCCTGAACGGCAAGTGGGACCTGGGCGACCGCCTGCGGCTGGAAGGTGACCTGTCCTACCAATCCAGCAGCTATCATTCGGAATTCACCGCCACCCGCATTGACCGGGTTGCACCGTCGATCGACGTCGACTTCAATGACGGCAGCAACAACACCGCCTTCCATTTCAACAACGATGCCGACCTGGCCGACCCGGCCAAGTGGAATGTTGCGCAGTTCTTCGATAACGCCAACCGCAACCAGGGCAGCGCCGCAACGGCCAACCTGTCGGGCGTCTACGATGCCAACTGGGGTGCGCTGGAGACGCTCCAATTCGGCGTGCGCTTCGACGACCGCAAAGCGTCGGAGGCGAACCGTACGCAATCGGGCAACTTGAACCGCAACCTCGCCTCGCTGGGTCCGGAGTATTCCTCCACCAACGCGAACTTCGGCACGGCCATCTCGGACGTTCCGCGCTCATGGGTGGAGCCCAATGCCTATTACATCCGCGACCATATCGACGAGTGGCGCAAGCTCTATAACTCGGCCGATGCGAACTTCCTGACGACGGATAAACTGAGCCTGCAGAAAACGTTCAAGGTCGATGAAAAGACGACCAACCTCTTCCTGATGGGGAACACCCGGAACGAGCTGTTTGGCCGTCGCCTGCGCGGCAATTTCGGCGTGCGCTACGTCAAGGTCGATACCGACATGACCTTCTATAAGGTCGATGCCAGCACCAAGGCGGTCACGCCGTCCCGCGCCAGCAAGTCGACCAGCAAGTTCCTGCCCAGCATGACCCTGATTTACGACGCCTCCCAGGACGTCGTGCTGCGCACCAATTATGGCGAAACCCTGCGTCGCCCGAACTTCGGCGACCTGAACCCTGTCCTGCAACTCGCTGACGACGTGTCGAAAGTGGGTTATGGCTCGGGCAGCGGCGGCAACCCGGACCTGGAACCGACGCGCTCCAAGAACCTCGACCTGACGGCTGAGTGGTATTTCCAGAAGGACAGCGCACTTTACGGCACCCTGTTCAAGCGCAAGATCGACGGCCTGGTCGTGAACCTGCGCCGCAAGGTCCACGTCGATCCGGCGAACGACCCGTTCCGCAATTCGACCTCGGGCGGCGACCATACGAACGGCTACGACTACGTCATCAACTCGCCGGTCAACGCCTCCGACGGCACGATCAAGGGCGCCGAGCTCGGCTTGATCTACTTCCCGAAAGGGCTGCCGAGCCTGCTGGACGGCCTGGGATTCCAGGGCAGCTATACACGGCTCACCTCGTCGCAGAACGTGCCCGAGGCCAATGATGCCGGCGTCATCGTCGCCCAGCTCGAGACACCGTTCTTCGGCGTGTCGAAGAGCTCCTACAACGCCACCCTGGCCTACGAGAAGGGCCCGGTCAGCGCGCGCCTGTCCTATATATGGCGCTCCGGCTTCCTGGCCGGCAACGAAGCCGCCCTGTTCGCCAATCCGATCGGTATCTGGCGCCATCCGGAAAAGAGCGTGGACTTCCAGATCTCCTACAAGATCAACGACAACATGTCGTTCGATATCAGTGGCGTCAACATGACGAACGAAATGCAGCAGCAGTACTATCGCTTCGGTAATGCGGGTAACGCGCAGCTGACCAATTTCGGTACGGTCCAGATCGGACGTTCGGTCTCGGCTGGCTTACGCTGGAAGATGTAAGCGCGAACAGGCTGGTGCCTATGGGCACCAGCGGTCAGTCGCGGGCGCGGGCACGCTCCAGCATGGCCGCGCCGGCTGTTACATTGCACACCTTTCTTCGCGGTGCGATGCTGCGACGCCGCCACAGCGTCAGCGGCCGCGTTCGACGTCGTCGCGCTCGGGGCGTTGCTCATCGGGCAGCGATTCGACGTGGTCGACATCGATATCGCCGCCATCGGGAGCCGGCCCATCGCGGCCCACGCTGGCGCGCTCGCCGGTGCCCTGGGCATCGGAATCGCTGTCGAGTTCGGTGTCGCCCGGCCCCGGCGGCCGTGCGCCTTGCAGGTCGCTGCCGGAATCGGATGAATCGCTGGGGCCGAGCGCCCCGGTGCCGTGTCCCTTGCGCAACTCACGGTCGGACTGGACCGGCATATTGTCCGGATCGAGGGTACTGGTTCCTGACATGATGTCCTCCTGTTTCCTTTAATTTAAGGATTTTGGGGGGCAAGCGGCGCAGTGTTGGAAGATGCCAACACTATGACAAGAAATCAAGAAAGCAAAAACTTGTTCGGCAAGATCTCGTTTGCGCCGAATTTACCGTGTAAGTACAAGGTTTTCCCAAGAGGGGACTTTCAAAAAATACGTAAGTTTTCCTTACACGAGACTTACGTTTGCCGTTTGATATAGATCAAAAGAGCCTTTACCTTAGGTCAACACTAGTACAATTCAGGCTTGAACAAATTGCACAGGAGTGCCTGCAGAATGAGTAGTTTTGAAGCCACCAACAAGCGCCTGAAAAACATTCATACTCGCATCCCGGAATTTCCGGAAGACTTGGTACGCCTGCTGCGCATGACCTATCACGTCCAGAAACGCATGAAGGATCTGGCGAATTCGGTACTGCGCAAGTATGACCTGGTCGATGCCAGCTACATGGTGCTGGCGGTGCTGTATGGATCGGAGAATGAGACTTCGACCGCTTCCAACCTGGGCGAAGCCTGCATGGAGAAGCCGGCCAACCTGACGCGGGTCTGTAACGACCTGGAAGCGCAAGGGTTGATTACCCGCGGCAACCGCCCGGGCGACCGCCGCTGCGTGATGATCACCCTGACCGATGCGGGCCGCAACCTGATCGAACAAGTGATGCCCGAAGTCTGGTCGCGCACCACCCGCGCCTACGACGGTTACAACGGCGACGACATCCGCGTCCAGGAACAGCTGTTCAAGCGCCAGCTGGCCAACCTTGACGTCACTGCCTGAATAAAAGTCGGGGTCAGCTCTGGCAACCGGACATTCGCTGCG
>CBFGQI010000128.1:0-15175 GCA_965650885.1 uncultured Oxalobacteraceae bacterium | reverse complement strand
GGGCTCAAGCGCGCAGCGCTTGAGCCCGTGTCCGATTGCCAGAGCTGACCCCGACTTTTAATCACCTACTCGCGCTGGCGATCCAGGCATTGACGCGCGCCGCCAGGATTGGCAGCGGCAGCGTGCCATCACCCAGCACCACAGCGTGGAAGGCCGGATAGCTGAATTTGCTGCCCATTGCTTTCTGCGCCTTGTCGCGCAATTCCAGGATCTTCAGCGAGCCGACCTTGTAGCTCAGGGCCTGCGCCGGCCACACCATATAGCGTTCGATCTGGTTCTTGGCGCGCGCTTCGGAAACGCCCAGTGTCTCGACCATATAGGCGATCGCCTTCTCGCGGCTCCAGCCCAGGGCATGCATGCCCGTGTCGACCACCAGGCGCACGGCGCGCAGCATTTCCGCGTTCAGGTGGCCGTAATGCCAGACCGGGTCCTCGTACAGGCCGAAATCCTTGCCCAGCGTTTCGGCGTACAGCGCCCAGCCCTCCGTGTAAGCCGCGTTGTTCGGGTTCTCGGTGCTGAACATGCGGAAGTCCGGCAGCGGCATTTCCTTCAGCAGCGCGGCGTGGAAGTGGTGGCCCGGCACGCCCTCATGCAGCAGCAGGCTGGCCATGCCGGTACGGCTGTAATCTTTCGGGTCGTTGACGACGGCCCAGAACACACCCGGATGCGAACCGTCCGCCGCCGGCGGCGTGTAATGGTCGGATGCGGTGGCGCGCGTCAACTCAGGCTCGAGCTCCACCACCAGCTTCGATTTCGGCACCAGCGTGAAATACGCAGGCAATTTAGCCTGCACCGTGTCGTAGATCTTGCGGTATTCATCCAGCACTTCCGCTTCCGTGCTGAAGGGCTTGAATTGCTTCTGGTCGCGCACCCATTGCGGGAAGGCCTGCGCCGGACCGCTGTAGCCGAGCTTGCCCATCAAGCCTTGCATCTGGGCGCTGATGCGGGCGACTTCCTTCAATCCCAGATCGTGGACTTCCTGCGGTGCCAGCGGCAGGTTGGTGCTGTCGTTGATGCGGGCCTTGTACCAGGCGGCGCCATTGGGCAGCGCGCTCCAGCCGGTGCTGTCGCGGCTGGCCGGCAGGTACTCGGCTTGCAGGAAGTTTTCCAGCCGCGCCAGGGCCGGGTTCAGCTTCGCAACGGCGGCGCGGTAGCCGTCCGCCAGGCGCGCCTTGTCCGCGGCGCTGAATCTGGCCGGCATGCGCTTCACTGGCGAGTAATACACGCTGGCTTCCGCGCTGGCACTGCGCAGCGCCGCCATTTGCGGCAGCATGGCTTGTGTAATGGCCTTGGGTTGCACGATGCCTTGCCTGATCCCTTCGCGCATATTGGCGATGGCCTGGTCGATCCATGGCGCCAGCTGGCGTACGCGGCTCAGGTAATCCTCGTACTGCTTGACGGTGCCCAGCGGCTGCGAGCCGGTGCCGCCTGCATAGTTGGCCAGGGTGCTGGGGATGTTGTCGAAGTGGTTCAGCGGCAGCAGATGCTCGGGGAAGGGCGCCAGGGCCAGCGCGGCATCGAGCTCATAGGCCAGCAGTTCCAGTGTCACGACGTCCTGGCCGGCGAGTTGCGCGCGCGGGATTTTCGCAAGGCGCGCCTGCATGTTGCGGTAGGTGTCGAACTGCTTCGCGCGCACGGCAGGGGCGATGGCCATGCCAATCTGGTCGTTGAAGCGCGGATCGCCATTGGCGGTCGCGAACAGCAGCGGGTCGTAATGGGCACGGGCGGCGTGGAATGCTTTGGCCAGTTGCGCCAGCTGGCGGCCGGCCTGGCTGGCTTGCTGCTTGGCGGTGGGCGCGGCCAGGGCGGCGCCGGCGGCAAAGGGGCTGGCCAGCAGGCTGGCGGCGAGGAGGGCGGTCGAAAGGCGGGTCGGCAGCATAGGCATCCTGGTCAAAATGGAAGGCGCCAGCATACTCCAAATCACCGCCCCAGACGGCTCACGCTTGCGAATGAGAATTATTCGCATTAGAATGCGGTTTCCCTGTGCCAGCCGCGAGCCAGCATTTGACTGACTCTCGACTGGAACATCATGACTGCAACCGTTTTACGGCCGCGGCGCCTGGCGCTGTTATTGGCCGCTGCACTGGGCGCGCACGCGCTGGCCCACGCCCAATCCCAGGAAAGCACCCGCCTGGGGGAAATCCTCGTCACCGCCAAACCCGAAGAAAGCCGCACGCTCGATGCGCGCGAACTGGATAAGCGCGGCGTGACCGACATGTCGCAGATCGCGCGTTACGAAACGCTGGTCACCGTGCCGGCTGCGATGAGCGGCGGCGCCAATATCTGGGACGGTGCCGGCAATACCGGCTTCAATATCCGCGGGGTGGAGGGCAACCGCATCGGCCTCGATCTCGATGGCATTGCGCTGCCGGACGCCGCGCCACGCCCGGACAGTTCGACGCTGAACAGCTTTGGCATTGGCCGCGACTATTTCGATCCCGAGACGTTCCGTGAAGTGCGTATAGGCGCCGGCAGCACCGGCGCGGATGGCGGCAGTGCGGGACTGGGCGGCAAGGTCGCCTTCGTCACCAAGTCGCCGTCCGATTACGTCAGCCCTGAGCGTCCTGTCTATGCCGAATACAAGGCGGGCTACCACGGTGCCAGCGAGGCGCGCATGCACGCATTGACCGGTGCGGCGCAAATCGGCGCGCTGCAGGCGCTGGCGCTTGCAGTGCACCGCAGCGGCGAACAGAATCAGAGCGAAGGCAGTGTGCCGCCCAATCCGGACGCCTGGGATTCCGACGCGCTGCTGGCCAAGCTGGCGTGGCGCCTTGCGCCTGGGCGGAAGCTGGGCTTTACCTTCGACGGTTTCCGCGCCGGGCATGAGCGCCGGTACGACAACAAGCTTGGCGCATCCTACCCGCAGGGTGCGCAGCAAGACTCTACGACGCGCCGCAACCGCGTCAGCCTGGAGCATGAACTCGCCGCAGGCCCATGGCTGGTCGAGAGCCGCGCCTACCTGCAGGACGCTCGTGTGGAAGACCATACCGATGCGCAGTACGTGCTGTCCGGCCAGCGCTACGCGCGCAGCATCGATACGGGCTTCTTCAATAAGAGCAAGGGCGTGGCAGCCAGCGCGACGCGCCAGTCCGGCGCCGACAGCGTATCGTTCGGCGCCACGGTCGAAGACCAGGAAGCGCGCCGTCCATGGCGCGAGGACCGCACGGTGCTGGCGACCGGCGCACACCAGGTGACCAGCAAGAACCGCATGGCTGACATGGATACGCTCAAGCTGTCGGCATTTGTGCGTGGCGAGTTCGCGTTCCCGCTGGGCGGCTTGTCCGCCACGCTGACGCCGGGCTTGCGCGCGGAATACCGCAAGCTGGAGCCGAAGAACTTGCAGAACTATGTGGTCGCGGTGCCGGCAGCCGCCACGGAACTGCAAGAGGATAGCGACAGCTACCTGTCGCCGAGCCTGGGCCTGACGGTGGCGCTGTCGCCATTCCTCGACGTGTATGGCAAAGTCACGCGCGGCTACCGCATGGCGACCGCGGCCGAACGCACCGGCACTTACGATTCTTTCAGCTACACCGGCGCGGGTAACGGTTATGCGACATTGGGCAACCCGCAACTGGGCAAGGAGCGCAGCGACGCATTCGAGCTGGGATTGCGCGGCCATGCGGGCCGCTGGCTGACGCTTAGCGCATCCACCTTCTATAACCGCTACCAGGACTTTATCGAATACGTGGCGCAGCCCGCCGATCCGGTCAATTTCCCGACCATCACCTTCGGCCTGTTCCGGCCCGAGAACATCGGCAAGGCGCGCAGCTGGGGTGGGGAGTTCTCCGCCGTCGCGGATCTCGGCAAGGTGACACCGGCGCTGCAAGGCTTCAGGGCCACCCTGGGCGCCGGCGCCTCGCGCGGCACGCTGGAGAACCAGCGCAGCGGCAAGAAAGGCGCGATGAATTCCATCCAGCCGTACAAGACCACGGCCGGCCTGTCCTGGGACGATTCGCAGCGGCGCGGCGGCGCGTCGCTGACCGCCTTCCACACCCGCGGCAAACAGGCGCAAGCCGAAGTGGCGGCCGCGCAGTCGCAGCCTGCGGCGTATTTCGCCGTGCCATCGGCCACCGTGGTCGACCTGGCCGCTTACTGGAACATCGGCAAGCACGCCGTGCTGAACGCCGGCATCTACAACCTGGGCGACAAGAAGTATTGGGATTACGCCGCCGCCCGCACCCTGGCCGCCGGCACCACGGCAGCCACGCAGGCGGAGATCGAACGGCAGGCGCGTCCGGGCCGCCATGTCGCAGTCAATTTCAAACTGATGTACTGATAAGGGGGAAGCTATGAAGAAGATCTATGCATCAATGCTGCTGGGAGGCGCCATTGTGATGGGCGCCGTGGGGGCCAACGCCGCCACGGCGGCGGCCGCAGGTTCGCTGGCCGCGCGCTGGGCTGCCCTGCGCGCGGAGCAGCCCAAGCTGCAAATCCGCGACGCGGCGCGCACGCTGGGCACGTCCGAGGCGGAACTGCTGGCGACGGGCATCGGCAAGACGGTGACCCGCCTGTCCGATGCCGACCATGCGGTCAACGACATCATGATGCGGGCGCTGGACCTGGGCACCGTGCTGGCGCTGACCCGCAACGAGAACGGCGTGCTGGAGCGCACCGGGGTGGCGACCAAGGCCAAGCCGGAATCCTTCAGCGACAAGGAGCGTTTCCGTGCGGTGGCTGGCGGCTATCTCGGTGGCGAAATCGACCTGCGCTTCCATTTCGCGAACTGGAAGCATGCCTTCGCCGTCGTGCAGCCCGGGCGCGATGGCGCGACCAGCCGCAGCCTGCAGTTCTTCGATGCGCAGGGCAATGCGGCCCATAAGGTCTATGTGAAAAGCGAAGCCGGCGTGGCGGTGTTCGACAAGATCGTGGCGGACTTCCGGCATCCACGGCAGACGGGGGAGCTGGATATTGTCGCCGCTGCGCCCAAGGCGCCCGAAACGGCCGACAGCGCGGTCGATGTGAAGGAGTTCCAGCTGGCGTGGAAAGAAATGACGGATGTGCATCAGTTCAACCGCATTGTCGGCGAGTTCAGGCTGACGCGCGAGCAGGCGATGCGCCTGGCGCCGGAAGGCATGGCGCAGAAGGTCGGGACGCAGGCGCTGCGCAAGCTGCTGGATGAATCGGCGAAGCAGCAGTTGCCGATCATGGCGTTCCTGGGGAATGGAGCGACCACCCAGATTTTCAGCGGGAAGATCGGCAAGACTATGGCGAGTGGGGATTGGTATAACGTGCTGGATCCGGAATTTAACCTGCACATCCGGGAGACGGCGCTGAAGAATGGTTACGTTGTGCAGCGGGCGGGGGTGACGTCGGTGGAGTTCTTCGATAAGGAAGGGGAGCTGGTAGTGACGTTCTTTGGCGTGCGGGAGCGGGGTAAGCCGCAGCCGCAGGCTTGGGTGGAATTGACGCGGGGGCTTTGAGGAAACCGGTAAATCTGTGAGGCGGGGTCAGGCCCTAGGGCCTGACCCCGGGTTACCGGTTTGGCAGGTGCTTAGTGCTTTGCTTCGGAGCCGTGGATCAGTGCCTCGGCCGGGGCATCGGTCACGAACAGCTGCGCGCAGTCGACGGCATCGTACTCGTAATGCTTGCCGCAGAAATCGCAATTGATGCCCAGCTTGCCCTGCTCCGACAGCGCATCTTCCACTTCTTTCTGCCCCAGCATCTTCAGCATATTGCCCACCTTCTCGCGCGTGCACGAGCAATGGAAGTGCGGGTACAGCGGATCGAAGACGCGCAGCGTCTCTTCCCAGAACAGGCGCTTCTGCAGTTCTTCGATGCCATGTTCCAGCATCTCCGCTTCCTTTAGCGTGTCCCCCAGCATCACCACCCGGTTCCAGGTTTCCTGCGACACTTCGGCGGCGTGCGCGGTCTGTTCGGCCTTGCCGCCATGCAGTGGCAGCTTTTGCAGCAACAAGCCGCGCGACACCTGGTCGTCGGCCGCCAGCCACAGCTTGGTATCGAGCTGTTCCGAGCGCAGCATGTAATGCTCGATCACGGTGGCGACGTCGTCGCCGTCCAGCGGAACGATGCCCTGGTAAGGCTGCTGGCCAGGCACCTTTTCCGCCGGGTCCAGCGTGATCACGAAACGGCCATGGCCATGCGCATTGACCAGGGTCTGCAGGCCCGCATCTTCCGCGATCGCGAATTCTGCGTTCAGCTTGGCCGTCGCGCGCATGCGCAAGTCGGAATCGCATTCGACCACCAGCAGGCGCACCGGGCCGTCGCCGTGCAGCTGCATGATCAGCGAACCGTTGAATTTCAGGTTGGCCGACAGCAGGGCGGCCGCCGACACCATTTGCCCCAGCAAGCGCTTGACGGCGACCGGGTAGTGGTGGCGGGCCAGGATTTCGCGCCAGGTGGCGGAAATATCGACCAGCTCACCGCGCACGGCGGCGTCTTCGAAAACAAACTTCTGCAGGGTATCCGGGGTGTTCGTCATTTTCATCCAATCTTTTTCAGTTGCGACTTGAACAGCTGGCCACGTTTGACATAGCTGTCGGCGCTGCCTTTCAGGCGCGCCACGTCTTCCGCCGTCAGCTGGCGCACCACCTTGGCGGGGGCGCCGACGATCAGCGAGTTGTCGGGAAATTCCTTGCCCTCGGTGACCAGGGCGCCGGCGCCAACCAGGCAGCCTTTGCCGATCTTCGCGCCATTCAGCACCACCGCCTGGATGCCGACCAGCGAGCCATCGCCGATAGTGCAACCGTGCAGCATGGCCTGGTGGCCGATGGTCACGTCCTTGCCCACGGTTAGCGGGTAACCCATATCGGTGTGCATCACCGTGCCTTCCTGCACATTACTGTTTTCACCAATTGTGATGCGCTCGTTATCGCCGCGGATGGTGGCGCCGAACCACACGGAACTGTTCGCCTGCAGCGTCACTTTGCCGATCAGGGTCGCATTCTCCGCCACGAATGCGGAAGCATCAATCTCTGGCGCGTGTTCGCCGAGCTGGTAAATTGTCATGGATGGCCCGCTGGGAGGGAAGGGAAGTGGCGCTATTGTACGCCAAGCAGAATTTCGCACGGTCGTGCTATTATCTTGCATCCCCCTTTTCCAGGCAGAGCGACATGACACCATCCCGTTCCGATTTCATTGAAGTGCGCGGCAAGCGCACCCACGTGCTGCACTGGGGCCGCGAAGGCGCGCCCAAGGTGTTCATGGTGCATGGCTGGATGGATGTGGGCGCCAGTTTCCAGTTCGTGGTCGACTGCATGCGGGGCGACTGGCACGTGATCGCGCCCGATTGGCGCGGTTTCGGCCTGAGCGAACGCAATGGCACCGATACTTACTGGTTCCCCGACTACGTGGCCGACCTCGATGCGATCCTGCGCCACTACCAGCCGGAAGGCCAGGTCAATCTGCTGGGGCACAGCATGGGCGGCAACGTGGTCAGCCTGTATGCCGGCATCCGGCCGGAGCGCATCCGCCGCCTGGTCAACCTGGAAGGCTTCGGGCTGAAGGCCACGGTGCCGGAGCAGGCGCCATCGCGCTACCGCAAATGGCTCGATGAATTGCTGGTGGAGCCGGAGATGCGCAGCTACGACAGCCAGGCTGCCGTGGCGGCCCGCCTGCAAAAGACCAACCCGCGCCTGTCCGATGAACGGGCCGCCTTCCTGGCCAGCCATTGGTCGGCCCGGAACGCGCAAGGGCGCTGGGAAATCCTGGGCGACCCGGTGCACAAGCGCCCCGGCCCTGCGCTGTACCGGGTGGAGGAAGTGCTGGCCTGCTGGAAGAGGATCACGGCGCCGGTGCTGTGGGTGGAGGCGGAAGACACCAATATGTGGCTGTGGATGGGGCCGAAGGATGAGGCACGGGCGGAAATCGACCGCCGCCTGGGCCATCTGGCGCGCGTGACGCCGAAAATGATGCCCGATGCCGGCCATATGCTGCACCACGACCAGCCGGAATTGCTGGCCGAAATGCTGGAGGAATTCCTGGCTTGAACTTTCAGCGTACAATGAAACATTCGCAAATATGCAACTTGTATGCTGAACGTAGACTTACACTGCCATTCGAACGTGTCCGACGGTGTGCTGCCCCCGGCGGCGGTGGCCGAGTATGCCCGCCAGGCGGGCGTTGACGTCTGGGCCTTGACCGACCATGATGAGGTGGGCGGTGTCGCGGCGGCGCGCGCGGCGGCGCAGGCGCAGGGCATGCGTTTCGTGCCGGGCGTGGAAATTTCGATCACCTGGGCTGGCGAGACGGTGCATATTGTCGGCTTGCAGATCAATGAGAACGATGCCGTCCTGCTGAAGGGGCTGGAAGATACCCGCTCCGGCCGCGATAACCGTGGCCGCGAAATCGGGCGCCAGCTGGAGTTGGCGGGCATTCCGGGTGCGTATGAAGGGGCGCTCAATTATGTGGATAATCCGGCGCTGATGTCGCGCACGCACTTTGCCCGTTTCCTGGTGGAGCAGGGCGTGTGTGCTTCGGTGGCGGAAGTGTTCCGCAAATACCTGTCGCCGGGTAAGCCGGGCTTTGTCGAGCATCGCTGGGCGACGCTGCAGGATGCGGTCGGGTGGATCCTGGGCGCGGGCGGGGTGGCGGTGATCGCGCATCCGGGGCGCTATAAGTTGACGCCCATGCAGGAGGGAGTGCTGTTCGATGAGTTCAAGCAGCTGGGTGGAACGGCGATCGAGGTGGTGACGGGGTCGCATACGCCGGACCAGTATCCGAAGTATGCGAACCTGGCCAATAGTTATGGTTTCCTGGCGTCGCGTGGGACGGATTTCCATGCGCCGGGGGAGGCGCGGGTGGATTTCCGCTTGCTGCCGCCACTGCCGGGGAATGTGACGCCGGTCTGGCATGATTGGTTCTGAAAACCGGTAAACCGGCAAACCGGTGCCAGGCCCGCAGGGCCTGACACCGACCTGCGGCGGCCGCGGACCGGGGCTGACCCTTGGGTCTGACCCGGCTTTACCGGTTGTGACTTGTTTTTCCAACGCCCGACCATACATTATCATTCGGCAAATTGTCCGGAGACCCACACAAATGAAACGCATCATCCTGTTCCTCGTCACCAACCTCGCCGTGATGTTGGTATTGTCCATTGTCCTGTCGCTGCTGGGCATCGGGCGTCCCGGCAGCGGGACCAGCATGGGTGGCCTGCTGGCGTTTTCCGCCGTGGTCGGCTTCACCGGTTCCATCATTTCGCTGCTGATCTCCAAGCCGATGGCCAAATGGTCGACTGGCGCGCGCGTTATTGAGCAACCGCAGAATTCCACCGAACAATGGCTGGTCGGCACCGTCCATGCGCTGGCCGACAAGGCCGGCATCGGCCGACCTGAAGTGGCGGTGTACGAGGGCGACGCCAACGCGTTCGCCACCGGCGCCTTCAAGAATGACGCCCTGGTCGCCGTCTCCACCGGCCTGCTGCAGTCGATGAACAAGGAAGAAGTGGAGGCCGTGCTGGGCCATGAGGTGGCGCACATCGCCAATGGCGACATGGTGACCCTGACCCTGATCCAGGGCGTGGTGAACACCTTCGTGGTGTTCCTGGCCCGCATCGTCGGCTCGGTGGTGGACGGCATGCTCAACAAGAACGAAGAGCGCAGCGGCCATGGCATCGGCTATATGGTGACCGTATTTGTGTGCGAACTGGTATTCGGCCTGGTGGCTTCGATGATCGTGGCCTGGTTCTCGCGCCAGCGCGAGTTCCGCGCCGACGCCGGCTCGGCCCGCCTGCTGGGTTCGACCGTGCCGATGCAGCATGCGCTGGCGCGCCTGGGCGGCGTGCATCCGGGCGAACTGCCGCAAGGCATGGCCGCTTCCGGCATCACTTCGCCCAGCGGCTGGGCGGCCCTGTTCTCCAGCCACCCGCCGATCGAAGAACGCATCGCCGCCCTGCAGCAGCTGCGCTAAGACATGACGCAATTTTTCCAGGTCCACCCCGACAATCCGCAACTGCGGCTGATCAAGCAGGCAGCGCAAATCATCCACGGCGGCGGCATTGTCGCGCTGCCGACCGATTCCTGTTATGCGCTGGTGTGCCATCTGGACGACAAGGCGGCGGTGGAAAAGCTGCGCCGCATCCGCGGCATCGATGAGAAGCACCATCTGACCCTGCTGTGCCGCGACTTGAGCGAAATCGCGGTCTACGCGCGCGTCGACAACAAGCAATTCCGCTTGCTGAAGGCCGTCACGCCGGGCCCTTACACCTTTATCCTGGAAGCGACGCGCTGCGTGCCGCGCCGCCTGTCCCACCCGTCGCGCAAGACCATCGGCTTGCGCGTGCCCGAGAACGCCATCACCGAACTGCTCATGGCCGAACTGGGCCAGCCGCTGCTCGGTACCACATTGATGCTGCCGGGCGACGACGAGCCCCTGACCGACCCGGACATGGTGCTGGAGCGCCTGTGCAAGCAAGTCGACCTGGTGATCGACGGCGGCGCCTGCAGCTTTGAACCGACCACCGTGGTGGACTTGACGGCCGACGAACCGGAGCTGGTGCGCGCCGGCCGCGGCGACCCGGCTGCCCTGGGCCTCTGAGCCAGACGACTTACCGCCCAGCGCGCGGGCCGGCCGCCGGCTGATCCGCCGGCCCCCTCTGATAAAATCCCATTTATGAACAATATCGACCAGTTAATCCAGACGATCACGGTCTATGCGATCCCCGTCCTGTTTGCGATTTCCCTGCATGAAGCTGCCCACGGTTATGTCGCCCGTTATTTCGGCGACAACACGGCCGAACAGCTGGGGCGCCTGACCCCCAATCCGATCAAGCACATTGACCCCTTCGGCACCATCCTGCTGCCCTTGATGCTGCAATTTTTCCACCTGCCGCCCTTCGGTTACGCCAAGCCGGTACCGGTCGATGTCAACCGTCTGCGCAACCCGAAAAAACAGATGGGCTTCGTGGCCGCCGCCGGCCCGGCCGCCAACTTTGCGATGGGCCTCGGCTGGATGTTGCTGCTGGTCCTGATGGTCAAGCTGGGCGTGACGGAGCGCTTCCCGATCGAAATGTGCAAGGCGGGCGTGCTGACCAATGCCGTGATGTGTGCCTTCAACCTGATCCCGATTCCGCCGCTGGATGGCGGCCGCATCGTGACGGCCATCCTGCCGCGCGACCTGGCCTACAAGTTCGCCAGCATCGAGCGCCTGGGGCCGATCATTTTCATCGGCCTGATCCTGCTGCTGAATACCGGTCCCTTCCGTACCTTGCTGGGAGGCTTGATCGGCATCGTGGTAGGCTTGATCGAACTGCCGTTCCTTCCCTTCCTGCGCTGACACCATGTACCCTGACCGCGTCGTCTCCGGCATGCGCCCGACGGGCAGCATGCACCTTGGCCACTACCATGGCGCCCTGAAGAACTGGATCACGATGCAGGCCGAGCAGCCTTGCCTGTTCTTCGTCGCCGACTGGCACGCCCTGACCACCCATTACGACGACCCGTCCATCATCGAACAGTCGACCTGGGACATGCTGGTCGACTGGCTGGCGGCCGGCATCGACCCGACTCAGGCCACGCTGTTCATCCAGTCCAAGGTGCCGGAACACGCCGAACTGCATTTGCTGCTGTCGATGGCTACTCCGCTGGGCTGGCTGGAACGGGTGCCGACCTACAAGGACCAGATCGAGAACCTGTCCAACAAGGACCTGGCCACCTATGGCTTCCTCGGCTACCCGCTGCTGCAGGCGGCCGACGTGCTGATCTACCGCGCCAGCGAAGTGCCGGTGGGCGACGACCAGGTGCCGCACGTGGAAATGATGCGCGAAATCGCGCGCCGCTTTAACCACCTGTACGGCAAGGAAAAGGGCTTCGAGGAAAAGGCGCAGGACGCCGTCAAGAAGCTGGGCAGCAAGCGCGCCAGGCTGTATAACGAACTGCGCACCGCCTACCAGCAGGAAGGCGACGACGCCGCGCTGGAGCAGGCCAAGGCCATGCTGGACGATGCGCAAAACCTGTCGATGATCGACCGCGAACGCCTGTTCGGCTACCTGGAAGGGGCGCGCAAGCTGATCCTGGTCGAGCCGCAGGCCAAGCTGACGGAAGCGTCGCGCCTGCCGGGCCTGGATGGCCGCAAGATGTCCAAGAGCTACGGCAATGCCATCGCCCTGCGCGAAGACAAGGATGCGGTCACCAAGAAGGTGCGCACCATGCCGACCGACCCGGCGCGCGTGCGCCGCAGCGATGCCGGCGAGCCGGAACGCTGCCCGGTATGGCAATTCCATGTGGTGTATTCCGACCAGCCGACCCAGGAATGGGTACAGAAGGGGTGCCGCTCGGCCGGTATCGGCTGCCTCGAATGCAAGCAGCCGGTGATCGACGCCATCGTCAGGGAACAGGAGCCGATGCACGAGCGCGCCCAGCCTTACCTGGACGATCCGTCGCTGGTGCGCGCCATCGTGGCCGACGGCAACGAAGCGGCGCGCCGGCTGGCGCAGGAAACCATGCGCGATGTGCGCGAAGCGATGGGCTTGAACTATGGCTGATCTCCTGACCCCGCCCTCGGCCTGGGTGGAGCGGTTCGCGCCGCTGGTGCCTGGCGGCGAAGTGCTGGACCTGGCTTGCGGCAGCGGCCGCCATGCGCGCCTGCTGGCGGCGATGGGCCATGCCGTGGTGGCGGTCGACCGCGACGCCGAGGCCCTGGCTGCCGCGGCCGGCGACGGCATTGTCACCAGCCAGATCGACCTGGAAGAGGAGGGCGCCTGCTGGCCTTTCGGTGCCGCGCGCTTTGCCGGCATCGTCGTCACCAACTACCTGCACCGGCCGCTGCTGGCCCATATGCTGGGCAGCCTGGCGCCGAACGGGATGCTGATCTACGAAACTTTCGCCGACGGCAATGCCGCCTTCGGCAAGCCCTCCAACCCCGACTTCCTGCTGCAGCCGGGGGAATTGCTGGAATTGGCTAGAATGCATGGCTTGCGTGTCATCGCATTCGAGGATGGCGTCGTTAATACCCCGAAACCAGCCATGGTGCAAAGGATTTGCGCCGTAAAAGGGGAGTTTCCAAGGGAGGCGGCGCTGTTGCCGTCATTTTGAGCGACCAAAATGCACCACGGGTGCGGGGTATGCTCTACAATCGTCGTTTTAAATCTTTTTGCAATTGGTTTCCTATGATTAAGGGTAGCATTGTAGCAATCGTAACCCCGATGCACGCCGACGGCACCCTGGATTACCCAGGCCTGAACGCGCTGATCGACTGGCATATCGCCGAAGGCACGGACGCCATCGTGATCGTCGGCACCACCGGCGAGTCCGCCACCGTCAACGTGGCCGAGCACTGCGCACTGATCAAGGCCACCGTGGAACGCGTCGCCGGCCGCATCCCGGTGATCGCCGGCTCGGGCGGCAACTCCACCGTGGAAGCCATCGAACTGACCCGCTTCGCCAAGAGCGCCGGCGCCGACGCCTCGCTGCAAGTGGTGCCTTACTACAACCGTCCTACCCAGGAAGGCATGTACCAGCACTTCAAGGCCATCGCCGAAGCGGTGGACTTGCCGGTCATCCTGTACAACGTGCCGGGCCGCACCGTGGCCGACATGAGCAATGACACCATCCTGCGCCTGGCCCAGGTCAAGAACATCATTGGCGTGAAAGACGCGACCGGCAATATCGCCCGCGGCTATGACTTGCTGCGCCGTGCGCCATCCGATTTCGCCGTGTTCTCCGGCGACGATCCGACCGCCATCGCGCTGATGCTGGCCGGCGGCAAGGGCAATATCTCGGTGACCGCCAACGTAGCCCCGCGCCTGATGCACGAGCTGTGCGCAGCGGCGATGGCCGGCGATGCCGCCAAGGCCACTGCCATCAACAACCAGCTGCTGCCGCTGCACCAGCACCTGTTCATCGAACCTAACCCGGTGCCGGTCAAGTGGGCGCTGGCGGAAATGGGCAAGATGCCGGCCGGTATCCGCCTGCCGCTGGTGCCGCTGGCCGCACAATATCACGAGACCGTCCGCGCTGCCCTGCGTGAATCCGGTGTGCTGAACTAATCTTCATTTTCACATGACTATTCGCAAGATCGTTTCCCAGGCCCCGCAGCGCGGGCTCGTCGTTGGTGCCGTGGTGCTGAGCCTGTCCGGCTGCGGCATGGTGTCGTCCGTCGTCGGCGAAACCAAGGTCGATTACAAGTCGGCCAAGCAAGCCAGCACGCTGGACGTGCCGCCGGACCTGACCCAGCTGTCGAAAGACAACCGCTATTCGCTGCCAAGCAATGACCGCGGTGTGGCGACCGCTTCCGGCTACCAGGCCGCGCGCGGCACCGCCGCCGTCCCGGCCGCCAGCAGCAACGAAGTGGCCAGCACCGGCAACAAGGCGGTGCGCGTCGAGCGCGCCGGCAACCAGCGCTGGCTGGTGGTGCAGCAAACCCCGGAAGCCCTGTGGCCGCAGCTCAAGTCGTTCTGGGTCGAATCGGGCTTCACCCTGGCCGTGGACAATGCCACCGCCGGCGTGATGGAAACCGAATGGAATGAAAACCGCGCCAAGATCCCGCAAGACTTCATCCGCAATACGCTGGGCAAGGTCTTCGACGGCCTGTACTCGAGCGGCGAGCGCGACAAGTACCGTACCCGCCTCGAGCGCAACCCGGCCGGCGGCACCGAGATTTACATCAGCCACCGCGGCACCCAGGAAGTGGTGACCGGTCCGCAAAACGAATCGACCATGTGGTCGCACCGCAATAGCGACCCCAACCTGGAAGCGATTTTCCTGGCCAAGCTGATGGCCAAGCTGGGCGGCACCGCCGACGAAGCGACGGCCCGTACCGCGGTGGACAATGCCGTGGTGCAGGCCCAGCACGCGACCATCGTAGGCGAAGGCGCCGGCCGCTTCATCAAGACCGACGAAGGTTTCGACCGCACCTGGCGCCGCGTCGGGCTGGCGCTGGACCGCGCCGGCTTCACGGTGGAAGACCGTGACCGCGTGCAGGGCGTGTATTACGTACGCTTCGTGAGCGACACCACCGATACCCGCGGCTGGTTCTCGCGCATGTTCAACTTCAGTTCCGACAAGGACAAGGAAGCCCAGCGCTACCGCATTTCGGTGCGTTCGGATTCGGTCAACACCACCCAGGTGTCGGTCTGGACCAACCAGAACACGCCGGAAGATACCCCGGTCGGCGAAAAGATCCTGACCCTGCTGCACGAGCAGCTGAAATAAGGCGCAAGCCTGAAAACCCAAAGCCGGCGCAAGCCGGCTTTTTTTATGAAAGTCGGGGTCAGCTCTGGCAA
>CBFGQI010000127.1:0-15472 GCA_965650885.1 uncultured Oxalobacteraceae bacterium | reverse complement strand
CGGGTGGAATTCTCGAAGAACAGGTTGAACACGCTTTTGCCGCGCATCAGCGGGACCTTCTTCACTTCGCGGTCCGACACGGACACGAAAGAGGAGGCGGTATCGAGGATCTGGTTGATGATGGCCTTGGGCAGGCCCTCGGTCGTCAGCAGGTGCTGAAGCTCGCCGTGTTTGTTCAGTTGCGGATTAAGCATGGTTCTGTTCAATAGTCAGGGAAAACTTTCCGTCGCCGGCCTGTTGCAGCCGCAGCGCCTGGCCCGGTGCGCAGCGCGTGTGGGCCGCCACGAAGTCGGCGGCCACCGGCAGTTGGCGTTCGCCGCGGTCCACCAGCGAGGCGAGCATGATGCGCGCCGGGCGGCCGTAGTCGAACAATTCGTTGATGGCGGCGCGCGTGGTGCGGCCGGTGTACAGCACGTCGTCCACCAGCACGATGGTGGCGCCGTTCACGTCGAAACCGATATGGGTCGGCTTCACTTCGTGCGGCAAGCCCTTCTTCGCGTAATCGTCGCGGTAGAAGGACACGTCCAGCACGCCCAGGCGCGCGGTGAGGTTCAGGTCCTTGGCCAGGCGCTCGGCGATCCAGGCGCCGCCGGAGTGGATGCCGACGATGGCAGGATCGTTGGCGCCGGCGATGCCGGCCTTGACTTGCTCGAGCAGGCCGGCGTACAGCGCCTCGGCGTCGAGCTGTTGGGGATCAGTGTGGGACATATTCGTCAAAGTATTGTTGGAGGATGATGGCGGCGGCGCGGTCATCGATGATTTCGCCGCGCTTGGCGGCAATCATCGCCGATGAGTAGCGCTCATCGACCAGCACCACGGGAAGGTTGAAGCGGCCATTCAACTGGTTGGCGAACTTGCGGCAGCGCGCCGTCATCTCGTGTTCCGCCCCATCCGGGTGGAACGGCAGCCCCACCACCAGTTTTGCCGGCCCCCATTGGTCGATCAGGGCCTTGATTTCGGCGAAGCGCACATCGTTGACGGCCGATTGAATGACGGCCAGGGGGTTGGCCTGGCCGATCATCGTATTGCCCAGTGCGACACCTATGCGTTTGATGCCGAAGTCGAAGCCTAAAACAGTTTCCGGACTATGCATGACCCGCTTCGGAGTTGAGCATCAGGGGGTCGATGCCCAGCAGTTTCATGGCGGCCATGTAGCGGTCCTCGATCGGCACGTCGAACACGATGCGCGGGTCGGCGGCCACGGTCAGCCAGCCATTGCGCGCCAGTTCGTCTTCCAGCTGGCCGGGGCTCCAGCCCGCGTAGCCGATCGACACCATCATGCGTTCCGGCCCGTTGCCGCGCGCCACCGCCTCCAGCACGTCGATGGAGGTGGTGAAAGCGACATCGTTGGTCACCGTCAGCGAGGACGAATAGTGTGCGCCCGGCGTATGCAGCACGAAGCCGCGGTCGTCCTGCACCGGGCCGCCGAACATGATCGGCTCCGATTCCAGGTGGCGTTCGGCGGCGGACGACACTTCCAGGTCGATCCGGTCGAACAGCACTTCCATGGTCATATCGGTCGGTTTGTTGATCACGACGCCCAGCACGCCGTTTTCATTGTGTTCGCATACATACACGACCGTGCCGCCAAAAATCGGGTCTTGCATGGATGGCATGGCAATCAGGAAGTGATTTGCCAGGTTGAGCGCAGGGGCAGTCATAGGCGCCTTTAGCTCCTTCAGTTCACTAGTTTCCGGTAACAGTCCCGGCACAGGCATGCTTCTGGTCAATTTGACTTTTTTCATGATTGCTCTCTATGCAGGACTGTTAAGAGTTCTTTACTGTAATATCCGCGCTGCAACTGTCGGATATACCCACAGTTTACTATGAATTGCTGATCCAGCCATGAAAAACGCCCTCGTCTGGTTGCGCCGCGACCTGCGGCTATTCGATCACGCCGCTCTGCACCATGCGCTTGCGTCTGCGGAAACAGTGTACTGTGCCTTCATTTTCGACCGCGCCATCCTGGACGGGCTGCCGCGCACCGACCGGCGTGTCGAGTTCATCCACGATACGCTGGCCGGGCTCGCCGCTGAGCTGGAAACGGCGGGCGGCCACCTGCTGGTCCGCCACGACATTGCCGAACTGGCAATTCCCGCCCTTGCCGCCGAGCTGGCCGTCGATGCCGTGTTCGCCAACCACGATTACGAACCGGCTGCGATCGCCCGCGACGCCGCCGTGGGCCGCGCCCTGGCCGCCGCCGGCCGCGAACTGCGCACCTTCAAGGACCAGGTGATCTTCGAGCGCGACGAGGTGCTGACCCGGGGCGGGCAGCCGTTCTCCGTGTTCACGCCCTACAAAAAGGCCTGGCTGCACAAGCTGGCGTCGGATCCGTCGGTGCTGGCGCCGTGGACGGTGCCGCCGGGACGTTTCGCGCCGGGCCGCAGCACGCTGCCGCCGCTGGAAGAACTGGGATTCGAGCGCACCAACCTGCATGCGCTGGGCATCGGCGACGGGCCGCAACTGTTCGAGGACTTCCTGGACCGCATCGCCGGTTACGGCGTGGCGCGCGACTACCCTGCCGTCAAGGGGCCGTCCTACCTGTCCATGCACCTGCGCTTCGGCACCGTGTCGGTACGCCATCTGGTACGTACGGTGCTGGCCTTGTCGGCGCGCGGCGCTGCGGGCGACGGCGGCGCGGTGTGGCTGTCGGAGCTGATCTGGCGCGAGTTCTACATGCAGGTGCTGTACCACAATCCGCATGTGGTGGGCGGGGCGTTCAAGCCGGCCTACGACGCGATCGAATGGGACAGCGGTCCGGAGGCGGATGCGCTGTTTGCCGCCTGGTGCGAGGGACGTACCGGCTATCCGCTGGTCGACGCGGCCATGCTGCAGTTGAACCGCACCGGCTATATGCACAACCGGCTGCGCATGGTCGCGGCAAGCTTCCTGTGCAAGGACCTGGGTATCGACTGGCGCCGGGGGGAGGCTTATTTTGCGCTGCACTTGAACGATTTCGACCTGGCGGCCAATAACGGGGGCTGGCAATGGGCCGCTTCCACCGGCTGCGATGCCCAGCCTTACTTCAGGATATTCAATCCGGTGACGCAGTCGCAGAAGTTCGATCCGGAGGGGAAGTTCATCAAGCGGTATTTGCCGCAGCTGGCCGGGTTGTCGGCCAGGGAGGTCCATTTGCCGCGCGCACCTGTCGTCGACCATGAGCAGGCGCGCAGGAGGACGCTGGCGCGGTATGCGGTCGTTAAAACCGGTAAACCAGGGTCAGACCCGAGGGCCTGACCCCATCTTGCCTGCCTTAGCGGTCCTGCGGCAGCAGGCCGGAGATCGCCCCCAGCAGGATATCTTCCTGGAATGGCTTGCCGAAGTAGGCGTTCACGCCCAGCTGCAGCGCGTAGTTGCGGTGTTTGTCGGCCGAACGCGAGGTGATCATGATGACCGGGATGTCCTTGGTGCGCTCGTCGGCCCGTACATTGCGGGTCAGGTCGAAGCCGTCCATGCGCGGCATTTCGATATCGACCAGCATCAGTTCCGGCAGGCGGTCCTGCATCTGTTCCAGGGCGTCCACGCCATCCTTGGCCAGCATGACCGAATAGCCTTCGCGCTCGAGCAGGCGCTGGGTCACCTTGCGCACGGTCAGCGAATCGTCCACCACCATCACGGTGCCGTGGGCGCGGCGCGGCGCGGCCGCTTCAGCCACGCCGCCCGGCGCGGCGGGCGCCGGTGCCGGCGTGGCGGCCGTCTTCGGCGCCAGCTCGGGGTGCTGCGCCACGTGCAGCTGCAAGGCCACCGGATTCAGGATCAGCACGATCTCGCCCGAGCCCAGCACGGTCGCGCCGGCAATGCCGGGCATGCGCGACAGCTGCGGCCCGATATTCTTGATCACCACCTCGCGGTTGCCGACGATTTCATCGACGTGCAGCGCGAGGCGGTCGGAGCCGCTGCGCAGCATCATCACCGGCGAGGAGCGCTGCAGCAGCGGACGCGCTTCCGCGTCGCCCAGCAGCGTGGCGAGGTAGCGCAGCGCGATATGCTGGCCGTGGTGCACCACGGCGCCCTTGGCCGTCGCCTCGGCCAGCGCGCCTTCCTTCATCTGCAGCACTTGCTCCACCATCAGCGCCGGCACCGCGAAGGTGCGGCCGCCGGCGGCGATCAGCACCACCTGGGTCACGGCCAGCGTCAGCGGCAGGCGGATGGTGAAGCGGGTGCCCTTGCCTGGCTCGCTGAAGGTTTCCACGCGGCCGCCCAGGGCTTGCGCCTCGGACAGCACGATATCCATGCCGACGCCGCGGCCGGCCAGTTCGGTCAGCGCTTCGGCGGTGGAGAAGCCCGGCTGGAAGATCAGGTTGGCCGCCTCGGCATCGCTGATTTGCTGTGCTTCGGCCAAGAGGCCGGCGCTGCGCGCCTTGGCGCGGATGCGCTCGAGGTCCAGGCCGGCGCCATCGTCGCTGAATTCCAGCACCACCTCGTTACCCTGCTGGCTGACCTGCACCAGCAATTCGCCGGTTTCCCCTTTGCCGTGCTCGACGCGGCGTTCGCGCGCTTCGATGCCGTGCACGATGGCATTGCGCAGCAAGTGCTCGAAAGGCGCGGCCATGCGCTCAAGCACGCTGCGGTCCATTTCCACGGCGCCGCCGCGGATGTCGAGGTTGACGCGCTTGTCGGTTTCCTTGGCGCCCTGGCGCGCGACGCGGAACAGGCGCTCGGAAATGCTGTTGAACGGCACCATGCGCACGCGCATCAGGTCGCGCTGCAAGTCGCGCGTCATGCGCGCCTGCTGCGTCAAGTCGCCGGAGGCACTGTCGATCGAGCGCATCAAGCCCTCGTGGAAGGAAGCGACGTCATTGACCGACTCGGCCATCATGCGGGTCAATTCCTGCAGGCGCGTGAAGCGGTCGAATTCCAGCGGGTCGAATTCGCGCTCGCCGGCGATCGACATGCGGGAGGCGATCTGCGATTCGGCCTGCATCTCCACTTCGCGCAGCTGGCGGCGCAGGCGGTGCAGGTTTTCCTGGAAGTCGGACACCGCGGTGCGCAGCGCGCCGACCTCGTTTTCCAGGCGCGAACGGGTGATCGAAACTTCGCCGGCCTGGTTCACCAGCCGGTCCAGGATGTCGGCGCGTACGCGCACCAGTGGCGACTTGGCGCCGCCTTCGGCTTCCTCGGCGGCGCGTGCCGCCGGGGCGGGCGCCGCCGCCAGGCGCGCGGCCGGGGCGCTGGGCGATGGCGCCGCGCCGGCGGCCGGTGCGGCAGGGCCGGCTTCGGCCGCCGCTTCGGCGGGCGTTGCCGCGGCCGCTTGCGCAGCGGCCATCGCCGCGGCGTACGCTTCAGGGTTCTGCAATTGTTCGAACAGCAGCAGGGCGTGGTCGTAGTGCGCCATCAGCTCGTCGAACGAGTGCTGCGAGGCGCTGCCCGCATGCACCATGTTTTCGATGTGCGTTTCGATTTCGTGGGCGTGCTGGCCCAGGCGCATTGCGCCGGCCATGCGCGCGCTGCCTTTCACCGTGTGCAGCACGCGCTGCAGGCTGTGCGCGTGGCTGAAGTCGGTCGGCTTGGCGTGCCAGGCGCGCAAGGCTTCTCCTACCTGCGGCAACAGGTCGGCGCCTTCCTCCAGGAAGACGGGCAGCAGGTCGGGATCCAGCTCATCGTGGATGTCGGTGGGGCTGGTGCCCAGCAAGTGCTGGCCCTCTTCCAGTTCCACCACCTGCACTTCGCCTGGCTTGGCGTGGTCGAGGTCGACCGCGTCTTCTTCGATGGCTTCGCCGGCGGCCAGTGCGGTGGCCTCGATGGCGTCGACCTCGATGGCCGCTTCGGCCGTCGCGGCGTCGGCTTCCGCCAGCAGCGCGCCGGCTTCAGCCTCCGCCTCGGCTTCCCCGGCGGCCGGCGCCACCAGGTGCAGCGGCTCGGGCGCCGGCGCCGCCTGCGCCAGTGCCGGCGCGTCGAATGCGTCGTCGAAGGCGGAGTCGAACAGGTTGTCGATGTTTTCGTCCTGCGTCACGACCTGCTGCTTCGGTGTGGCGCGGCGCTCCGGTTCGGCTGGCGGTTCGGCGATCAGGCTGTGGTAGGTATCGGTGAACAGCGTGTCGAGGCGCTCTTCCAGCTGCCCGTCGGCCGGTTCGCCGACGATGCTGTCCAGGCGTGCGTCGAGCGCATGCCCCATTTCCGGCGGGTGGGCCAGCTCGTCGCGCAGCTTGTGCAGTGCCTCGATCAGCTCCGGCTGCTCAGGGGGCAGCTCGCCGGTGGCGAAGCTTTGCAGCATCTGGCGGATGCGTTCGATCGAGAAATCGAACAGGTCGTGCTGGGCAGCGTCCAGGCGCGGGGCCGGCGGTTGCAGCTGCTGCAGCGTGGTTTCCAGGGCATACGAGAGCTCGCGCAGCGGCTTGAAGCCGACCGTGCCGGAGGTGCCGGTCAGGGTGTGGACCGCTTGCAGCGCGTCCGGATTGACGGGGCGTTGTTCGTGGCGCCATTCGCCGAAATCGCGCGACAAGAGGCGCACCAGTTCGTCCGTCTCCGCCATGTAGATGTTGTACAGCGGGAGCGGGATCGCGAGGCGTCCCACGAACTTCATATTGTCTTCCGCCGGCGGCACCGGCAAGGTGGGCGCGGTGGCAGTCGGGAATTCGATGACGTTGGTGGGGCGGGCCGGCGGGGCCGGTTCTTTTGCAGCCTCCAGCTGCAATGCGGCGACGGGTTCGCCTTCCACGTATTCCGCCGCTGGCAGGTCGGTGCCAGCCGGTTCGGCTTCAACGGTGGATGGCATCTCGCCGCCGCGTGGCAGTTCCGCGGCGGCGGGCGCCCCGCCGCTGCCAGCTTCGCTCGGCGCGGCCACTGCGACGGGCGCCTCGTCCGCCAGCGCTTCGGTGGCCGGTTCGCCCGGCCCCCCCCCGGCATCGGCGGCTACGGCCGGCCCGGCGGCTGCGGGCGACGCTGGGGCGGCCGGCTCGGCGGCGGCTGGTGCGCCGGGGGCGGCGGCGTCAGGGCGCACGAATGGCCCCCCCTCCTGCACACGCGCCGCGGCCTCGACGATGGCGCGTTCGCTGCGTGCCGAATGGCCGGTCGCGGCCAGCTCGTCAACCCATGCGGACTGTTCCCCGCCCGCATAATCGAGCAAAGCAAACAAATCCTCGGTCGGCGCGCGCTCCTCGGCGAGCCAAAGGTTCATCACCTTTTCGATCGCATGGGCGCCATCGCCGAAGTGGTTCAAGCCCACCATGCGGCTGCTGCCCTTCAGGGTATGGAAGGAGCGGCGCAGCATGGTCAGCGTATCCAGGCTGGAAATCTCCTGACGCGGCCGCGCCAGCGTTTCGCGTACGAAAGCCAGCACTTCCTGCGCCTCGCCAATAAAGATTTCGAGCAATTCGGCCTCGACCTGCTCGTCCCCGGCCGCATCGGCAGCGGGCACCGGCGCCGTCAGCACCGGCTCCGGCGCCGCTTCCGGTTCCGGCAAGGCTTCCTCCAGCACCGGGATCGATTCGGGGCCGGAAATCTTCTTGAACGGCACGGCACGGAAGGTGCCATGTTGCGGCTCGAAGGTGAAGCGCTCGCGCGCCCCGTCCGGATTCTGGCCCAGCATATCGACGAAGAAGCCCAGCGCGCCGACATTCTGCGCGATGTCGCTCAACTGCCTCGACTCGTTGGCCGGATCGGCCTGGCCGGCGGCCAGGCGCCCGATCTCCAGGCGCACGTGGGCCGCCGCGTTCATCGCATCATCCTGGTCCAGGATGGCGCAAGCGCCCTGCAGCTGATGCAGCACCTTATCCAGCTCACCCAGCGCCGCCCGTTGCGAAGGATCGGTGTAATACTCGTCCAGCACCTTCTCGACCTGGCGCAAGCCAGTCTTCATCTCCGCCGCCAGCGCGACGACGGTATCTTCCTCATGCAGCTGGCGCGCCAGGCTGCCCTGCCACTGTGCCGGTTCCGGCGCCGTGCCGCCCGCCTGCAAGGCTTGCAGGCGCGCCGCGATGGTATCGGCATGGGCGTTGAAATCGTCCGGCAGGTGGCGGATCTGCGCGATACCATGTTCCGCGAACAGCAGCGCCGTCGCCATTTCCAGTCCCAGCGCTTCGCTGCGGCCGGCGCCGGAGGTATTGCGCGCCACTTCGGCCAACTGGCGCATCAGCGCCGCCAGCGCACCCAGGCCCAGCTTGTCGGTCGCTACCGCCACCCGGGCCAGCGACTGGCCGAATTCATTATCGCGTTCCAGGTCGCCGTCGTTCTGCTCCATACGCTGCCAGGCCGAACGTGCCTGGGCGATGCCTTCGCGCGCCGCGGCCAGCGACGCGTCGTCGAGGCGTCCGTAGCGGCGCGTCTCGAAATCGTGCGGCACCATGCCGTCCAGCGCGTAGCCGGCGCGCAGCTGGCGCGCCAGCGGCGGCAAGGTTTCCGGCTCGGCGGCGGCGACGAAGAACAGCGCTTCGCGCAGCACGCTGTCGGGCAACTCGGCGGAACCGGACGACAGGCGGCGCAGCTGCAGGTTGATCAGGCCGAACAATTGCTTGACGTAGCGGTTGCTTTCCAGCTGCCCGCCCACCACCAGCTCGGAGAACGCCTGCATGGCGCGCCAGAACACGCGCGGCTTCTGCTCGCGCTGCTGGTCCGCCACGTCGGTGATGGCCGCCTGCAGCGCGGCCGCATGGATGGCCTGGCTGCCCGGGTCGCCCGCCTTCAGGTAAGGCAGCAGCGCGCGCTCGTAGCGCTGGCGCAGGGCGGTGTAATTGGCGGCCTCCGGCGGCGGCGCCCCGGCCGACGGCAGCGCCGCCGGCATTTCCGGCACGTGCGACACGTCCGGGAAGAACAGGTCGGCCGGATGCACCCGGTCGATGCCCAGCAGATCCTGCACGTCGCGGAAGAACGGGAACAGGCGCACCGGCTGGAACGGCGCCCCGGCCAGCAGCTCCTCCAGGAATTCCACCAGGGCCTGGTACATATTGGCCAGCAATTGCACATGGTCCGGCGTGCACTTCAGCGTACCGTCGCGCATGCGGTCCAGCGCCACCTCGGCCAGTTGCGTCAGCAGCGCCACGCCATCGACGTCCACCATCTGCAGCGCGCCGTGCGCCTGGTGCAGGTGGGACTTGGCGTGCATCAGCGCCGTGGTCTGATCTTCCGGATCGCGCCCGCCGGCTTCGAACAAGGCGGTGCGGGAACGGGCCAGCGCTTCGCGGATTTCCCCCATCACCCAGGACAGCGGCCCGGTGTCGTATTGCGGCAAAGCGGTGAACGAAAGATCAGGTTTGCTCATAGATTCGTATATTAGGCAGCGGCTTAGGCGTTAATGCGGAAACGCGAGACGGAGTTTTTCAGCTCCTGCGCCAGCACGGTCAGTTTGCGCACCGACGAAGCGGTTTGCTGGGTACCGTCCTGGGTTTGTTGCGTCACCTGCAGGATGTGCTGCATATTGTGCGCCACTCCGTTCGCCGATGTCGCCTGCATGCCGGTTGCGTAGGAAATGCCCTGGATCAGCTCCGCCAGGCGGTCCGACACCTGCGAGATGTCCTGCAGCGCGGAACCGGCCGCGTCGGACAGCTTGGCGCCTTCCACCACGCCCTGGGTCGATTTTTCCATCGCCGCCACCGCGTCGTGGGTGTCGGTCTGAATCGTCTTCACCAGCGCGCCGATCTGCTTGGCCGCTTCGGCGGAACGTTCCGCCAGCCGCTGCACCTCCTCCGCCACGACGGAGAAGCCGCGCCCCGCTTCGCCCGCCGATGCCGCCTGGATCGCCGCGTTCAGCGCCAGCACGTTGGTCTGCTCGGTAATGTCGGAAATCAGCTCGGTGATCTCGCCGATCTCCTGCGACGATTCGCCCAGGCGCTTGATGCGCTTGGAAGTTTCCTGGATCTGCTCGCGGATTTCGTCCATGCCCTTGATGGCGTTCTGCACCGCGGTTGCGCCCTGGCGCGCCGCTGCCACCGACTGGCGCGCCACGTCCGCCGATTCGGCCGCGCTGCGCGACACGTCGGTAATCTCGTTGGCCATCTTGACGACGGTATTGGATGCATCCTGGATTTCCTTCGACTGCGCCTGCGAAGCCGACAGCAGGTCGCTGGAAATGCCTTGCGCATGGCTCGATGCGGCCGTCACCTGCTCCGCCGTCACCGTCACGCGGCCCACCAGGCCGCGCAATTCTTCCACCGTATAGTTCACCGAGTCCGCGATGGCGCCGGTAATGTCTTCCGACACGGTCGCCTGCACGGTCAAGTCGCCGTCCGCCACTTCCTGCAGCTCGTTCATCAGGCGCAGAATCGCGGCCTGGTTCTGCTCGTTCATGGCCTTCGCTTCCTCTTCCTGCTGCTGCGCTTTCTGGCGCATCGCTTCCGCTTCCTGGCGGCGGCGCTCGGAGGCGCGGCCGCGGTTCTGGGAGTCGATCAGCAGCACGCGGCCGATCGCGGCGGCGGAGAACAGCGTCATCAGCAGGCCCGCCACCATCAGCCAGAACGGAATACCAAGCGAGTCCTGCTGCTCGCGCAGCTTGCCCTGCAGGGTGGCAAAGCTGGCGCGCACTTGTTCATTCTCGGTAAACAGCAAGCGTTCCGCGCTCTTGGCCGCGGAGAATTTTTCCAGGCGGTCCAGGATGAACTTGACCAGCTTGTCGTAGTCTTCGAAGCCTTTTTTTAACGCCTGCAGGTTTTCACGGGTTTCCCCGTCGGCCACGGCCGGCAGGCCGAGCGCCGCGCTGCCACCCAGGAAGCCTTCCACGGTCTGGCGGAACACGGTGGCGTCGCGCCCCAGCTGGAACGCGGTCTCGGACGAGGAAATGCCGCCCTCGGTCAGGAAGGTCGAAGCGCTGCGGCTCATGCGCTGGGTCAGCATGCCAAGCCGGCCCAGGGCCGCCAGTTCCCGCGCGCTGCCGCCCTGCTTCAGGCGCGCCGCCGCCACTTCCTCGGTCAGCGACAGCAGGTCGGGCGACATGGCATTCAGTTTCTGCAGCGTTTCGTCCAGGCCGGCCAGGTCCCATTTGTACTTGGCGATGGTGGCGGCGGCCTTGTCCGATGCGGTCCACTTCTTGCGCGCTTCGTTCAGCACCGGCAGCACCGAACCCGGTGCCGAAATGATGGAACGGCCGGCGTAACGGCCGCCGTCCGCCAGCACCAGCAAGGCGCGGTTCAGTTCATTGCGGCTGTCTTCCAGCTGCGCGGTCGCTTCCTTGTTGCCCTTGATCGCATTCGGCGCGGCCTTGCCGATACGCTGCGAGTGCATCAGCACGTCCGAGGCGATCTGGGTACGGGTCGAGGCGACGCCGCTGTTATAGGCGTTCCAGCCCACGAACAGCACCGACAGCAGGATCGAGACGCCCAGCGTGGTGGACAGCAGGCTCAGTTGGCGCTGGTTGGGCAAATGGCCGATCAGGGGCAGCTTGACGGTGGCCGCGCCCTCGCCCATGGCACTGCTGCGCAAGCGCTGCAACAGTCCCCCCGCCCCGCCCGCCGCCGCTTCCGGCGCGGCGTCCGGCTCGGGCATGGCGCCGGCATTGACGGCCGGCGCGGCCGCCGCTGCGTACTGGGAATTGGAGAAACTGGAAAACTCCGAATTGGAACCCAGCTCGGCGCTGGTCTCCTGTGCGGAGCGCGAGAACCATTTAAATGCCATTACTACATCCCCCGATAGCTTTCGATTTTATGGCGCCCACCCGTGGGCGGCACGCACTTACAGGCCGACTTGCAGGAAGCGCGCTTCACGCACCAGTTCGGCCAGGTCGAGCCTGGTCCACTGCTGCGCGTCGCGGTCATGGAATTGCTGGCCGGCCCACCCGGGCCGCCCGCCCTGTTCCTCGGTTTGTTCCACCATTTCATCCAGCTTGCGCAAGCCCAGCACGCGCTCGGCCAGGAGCGCGCAATTGAAGCCGAGCTGGGGTGCCAGCGTCACCAGGCGGCTGTCCGGGCCCGGCGGCGTGCCGGCGCCGCCCATGAAGCGCGCCAGGTCGACCACACCGACCAGGTTGCCGCGGATATTGGCCAGGCCCAGGTACCAGTCCTGCGCCAGCGGCACCGCCGTCACCGGCTGGAACGGCACGATTTCACCGACCTGCGTCAAGTCCAGCAGGCAGCGGCGGCCACCCAGCAGCACGCCCAGCGCGCGGCCGGCATTGCCGCCGCCGGCTTTGGCGGCCTGCATGCGCTCGAGCAGCGTCACCTGATATTGCCGCAAGCGGCTGCGGCGTTCCGCGCCCGTCGGCGCCTGCGGTGGAGTCGTCATCGCTTAACCGAGCGCCGCGATCTTGGCCAGCAGCTCGGCGGCGTCCACCGGTTTGACCAGGTAATCCTTGGCGCCCTGGCGGATCCCCCAGATGCGGTCGGTTTCCTGGTTTTTCGACGAGCAGATGATCACCGGCACGTCCTGCAAGTCAGGATCGCGCGCAATGGCGCGCGTGACCTGGAAGCCGTTGGCTCCCGGCATCACCACGTCCATCAGGATCAGTTGCGGCTTGTCGGCCTTGATCTTGGCCAGGGCTTCTTCGCCGTTTTCCGCGGTGGACACCGAGAAACCGCTGCGCACCAGGATATCGGTCAGGTAGTAGCGCTCGGTGGGCGAGTCGTCTACGATCAGAATTCGTTGAATGGCCATGCTTAACCTCTGTATTGCGATGTTTTTATGCGCCGGCTGCCGCGGTATGCTCGCGCACCGCAGCCAGCAAGCTGTCTTTTGTGAAGGGTTTGGTCAGGTAGGCCGCCGAACCGACCATGGCGCCACGCGCCCGGTCGAACAAGCCATCCTTGGAAGAGAGCATCAATACCGGCGTAGCGTGGAACCTGGCGCTCTTCTTGATCAGCGCACAGGTCTGGTAGCCATCCAGGCGCGGCATCAGGATGTCGCAAAAGATCAATGCCGGCTGATGGTCATTGATCTTGGCCAGGGCGTCGAAGCCATCCTCGGCCAGCACGACCTGGTAACCCGCCTGGGTCAGGAAAATTTCCGCGGATCGACGGATGGTGCTGCTGTCGTCGATCACCATGATTTTCAGTCCGGTTCCTTGCGGCGTAGTCGTCATTTTAAGTATCCACCCTGAAGTCCCGCTACGATAGCACAGGGGCATGCGCCATAGCGGGGCCTGCTGCTTAAAAGAAACACTTATTTATTTGACTACTTTGTAACACCTATTAAGTGAATGAAAACTGAGTTGGCAGCAAGGCAATCAGATTGCCACCATCTCGAAATCGTCCTTGCGCGCGCCGCATTCCGGGCAAGTCCAGTTCATCGGCACGTCGGCCCAGCGCGTGCCTGGCGCGATGCCTTCTTCCGGCAAGCCTGCGGCTTCGTCATAAATCCAGCCGCAGATCAGGCACATCCAGCTTTGGAATTCCTGGCTTGGTTCTTTGCTGCTCACGTTGAGTCACCTTCTAATCAAGTAAAATGCTGAATTAGGTATCTTAATCTACCAGCCGTGCAAAACCAAACATCTCCCCTGATCCTGACATTTGGCGTGGCCGACCCGGTCGGCGCGATCGGCGTGCATGCCGACCTGGCGGTGTTCAACGCGCTGGGCTGCCGCGGCCTGTCCGCCACCACCGCCCTGCTGGTGGGCGATAGCGCCCGTGTCGAGGACCAGCAGCACATCGAGGCTGACTGGGTAGCCGACCAGGCGCGCATGGTGCTGGAGGATGTGCCGGTGCAAGCCTTCAAAGTGGGCGCGCTGGACCACCTCGAGCATGTGTCGACCATTGCTGAAATCATGTCCGACTACCCGGATGCGCCGCTGGTGCTCGACCCGTTCGGCAGCCAGCTGCCGCCGCCGGGCGACGAGGACGACCCGGAAGAATTCCTGACCGTGCTGCGTCAGCTGCTGGTGCCGCAGGGTACCCTGCTGATGCTGTCCGAAGTGGAATTGGCGCACCTGGCCGAAACCTGGCGCGACCTGGCCAATGGCGAAACCATGGCCGACGATGCCGAGCATTTGATCGACCTGGGCTGCGAATACGTGCTGGTCACCGGCAGCAACGCCGGCGGCGGCCAGCGCGCCAATACCCTGTTCAGCGCCGAGGGCGTGCTGCGCCACGATAAATGGCGCCACTTGCCCGGCCCCTTCGTCGGCGCCGGCGGCACCCTGTCGGCCGCGATTGCCGCCTGGCTGGCGCACGGCCTGGCCGTGCCGGACGCGGTGGAACGCGCCGAGCAATACACTTACCAAGCCCTGCTCCATGCCCAACGTTACGGCATGGGCCGTTTTGTCCCCAATCGATTCTTCAAAACATGACCACTTCGAAAAACGACATCCTGTTCGAACGCGCCCAGCAAACCACCCCGGGCGGCGTCAACTCGCCGGTGCGCGCCTTCCGTTCCGTGGGCGGCACGCCGCGCTTCATCACCCGCGCCGAAGGCCCCTACTTCTGGGATGCGGACGGCAAGCGCTATATCGATTACATCGGCTCCTGGGGCCCGGCCATCGTCGGCCACGCCCATCCGGACGTGGTGAAGGCGGTGCAGGACGCGGCCACGCGCGGCCTGTCCTTCGGCGCCCCGACCGAAGCGGAAATCGAGATGGCGGAAGAGATCTGCCGCCTGGTGCCGTCGATCGAACAGGTGCGCCTGGTGTCCTCCGGCACCGAAGCGACCATGAGCGCGCTGCGCCTGGCGCGCGGCGCCACCGGCCGCGACAAGATCGTCAAGTTCGAAGGCTGCTACCACGGCCACGCCGACTCCCTGCTGGTGAAAGCCGGCAGCGGCCTGCTCACCTTCGGCAACCCGACTTCGGCCGGCGTGCCGGAAGACTTCGTCAAGCACACCATGGTGCTGGACTATAACAACGTGGAAGCGGTGCGCGCTGCCTTCGCGCAGTACGGCAAGGAAATTGCCTGCGTCATCGTGGAACCGGTGGCCGGCAATATGAACCTGATCAAAGGCACGCCGGAATTCCTGGGCGCGCTGCGCGAACTGTGCACCGAGCATGGCGCCATCCTGATCTTCGATGAAGTGATGTGCGGCTTCCGCGTTGGCCTGGGCGGCGCGCAGGCGCTGTACGGCATCCAGCCCGACCTGACCGCGCTGGGCAAGGTGATCGGCGGCGGCTTGCCGGTGGCAGCCTTCGGCGGCTCGCGCGAACTGATGTCGAAAATGTCGCCGGTGGGCGCGGTGTACCAGGCCGGCACCCTGTCCGGCAACCCGGTGGCGGTGGCCGCCGGCATGACCACGCTGAAACTGATCCAGCAGCCCGGCTTCTACGAAGGCCTGGCGCGCAGCGCGCGGCGCCTGGCCGACGGCCTGACCGCCGCCGCCCGGGAAGCCGGCGTGACCTTCTGCGCCGACGCCGAAGGCGGCATGTTCGGCCTCTACTTCAGCGCCAGCCCGCCCAATAATTACGCCGAGATGATGGCCGGCGACCGCGACAAATTCAACGTCTTCTTCCACAAGATGCTGGATGAAGGCGTGTATTTCGCCCCCGCCGCCTTCGAAGCCGGTTTCGTCAGCGCCCAGCACGACGACGCCGTGATCGACGCCACCATCGCCGCCGCCAGGAAAGTCTTCGCCACCCTCTAAACTTGAAAGTCGGGGTCAGCTCTGGCAACCGGACATTTTGCTGCGCAAA
>CBFGQI010000126.1:0-15564 GCA_965650885.1 uncultured Oxalobacteraceae bacterium | reverse complement strand
ATCGAAGGCCTCGAGCGCGCCATGCGTACCCTTATTAAATAAAAGTTGGGGTCAGGTCTGGCAATCGGACATTTTGCGCACCAAAATGTCCGATTGCCAGACCTGACCCCGACTTTCAAAGGCGCATGAACTTGCGCAGGACGGCTTGCAGTTGGTGCTGGGCCAGGGGTTTGTCGAGCATGCCGGCGGCGCCGGCGGCGCGGGCGCGGGTGGTGTCGTAATCGTGGGCCGATTGCACCAGGAAGACCACTTCGGGCTGCGCCGCTTCACTGCGCAATTGGGCGCACAGCAGGTAGTGGTCGATGATCGGGGCCGCAAAATCGAGCAACACCACGGCCACCGGGTGCTGGCGGCAGAGCGCCAGCGCGGCGACGCCGTCCACCGCCCACAGCACCGGGGTGCCGAACTGCTTCAGGCTCGCGCCCAGTTGCTCGCTGAAGGCGGCATTGGCGTCCACGCATAGCACGGCGCCTTCGCGGCGCGGCTTGCGCATCTTTTCATAGACGGCGGGATCGGTCAGGTCCAGATCCAGCCTTTCGCGGCGGCGGCGCTCGGGCACCAGCGTGCCGCCGGATGCCGACAGCCCGCCCAGCACTTCGGCTCGGCGCGCCACCAAGCGGGCCAGCTCGGCGTACATGTCTTTCCATTGCACCGGCAGCGGCAGGTTCGGGTATGGCAGCGCGACGCCGGTGGCACCCAGTACCAGCGCGGGGCGGATGTCGCCTGCAGCCAACGATGCAATGGCGGCCAGCGCCTTCAACTCGGTGCCGTTGGCAATGTAAATGTCGGGATCTTGCAGGCTGTCCTCGGACAGGCACAGGTAGGACGGCCCGTCGGCCGGCGCGCGCGCCAACCCTTGCGCGAGCAGGCGCCCGGCATCCGGCGGGAAGCCGACCAGCCGCACTGCGAACGGGTGCCGATCTGTGGTCATACGCGCATTTTAGCGCCCGGATTCCCTTGCGCCACTGGCCGTTGCGGATAGAATGCGCAAGCATGCGATCCGTCAAGACGGAAAATACTGTATATAATCACAGCACTTTGCATTACCAATAACACGTATGGCCACTAAAAAACCAGTTTCCGAATACAGCGAATCATCCATCCGCGTCCTCAAAGGACTGGAACCCGTCAAGCAGCGCCCGGGCATGTACACCCGCACCGAGAACCCGCTGCACATCATCCAGGAGGTGATCGACAATGCCTCCGATGAAGCACTGGGCGGCCATTGCAAAAACATTATCGTGACGCAGAATGCCGACGGTTCCATCACCGTCGACGACGATGGCCGCGGCATCCCGGTCGGCCTGCATCCGGAAGAAAAAGTGCCGACGGTGGAAATCGTCTACACCCGCCTGCACGCGGGCGGCAAGTTCGACAAGGGTTCGGGCGGCGCCTATGCTTTCTCGGGCGGTCTGCACGGCGTCGGCGTTTCCGTCACCAACGCGCTGTCCAAGCGCCTGGAAATCTCGGTCTGGCGCAAGGACGATGCCGGCAACGGCTTCCACCAGATCGCTTTCGAGAACGGCGACCTGGTCGAACCACTGAGCTCCCAGCCTGCGCCGAAGGATGGCAAGAAGTCCGGTACCCGCGTTACCGCCTGGCCGGACCCGAAGTATTTCGATTCGCCGCTGATTTCCCAGGTCGAACTGCAACGCCTGCTGCGCTCCAAGGCCGTATTGCTGCCGGGCGTGACCGTCAAGCTGAAAAACGCCAAGACCGGCGACGAGCAGACCTGGCTTTACCAGGATGGCCTGCGCGGCTACCTGAATGAGCAACTGGCGCAGACCACTTCCGGCGGCGAAACCCTGATCCCGCTGTTCGAGGGCGAGCAGTTCGCCACGCCGGATGCGGAAGGCTTTGCCGAGGGCGAGGGCGCTTCCTGGGTCGTGGCGTGGACCGAGGAAGGCGCGGTGGTGCGCGAATCCTACGTCAACCTGATCCCGACCCCGAACGGCGGCACCCACGAATCGGGCCTGCGCGAGGGCTTGTTCGGCGCGATGAAGAATTTCGTCGAGCTGCATTCGCTGCTGCCCAAGGGCGTCAAGCTGCTGCCGGAAGACGTGTTTGCGCGCGCTTCCTTCGTGCTGTCGGCCAAGGTGCTGGATCCGCAGTTCCAGGGACAGATCAAGGAACGTCTGAATTCGCGCGATGCGGTGCGCCTGGTGTCGACCTTCTCCAAGCCGGCGCTGGAGCTGTGGCTGAACCAGCATATCGACTATGGCAAGAAGCTGGCGGAACTGGTGATCAAACAGGCGCAGTCGCGCCTGCGCTCGGCGCAGAAAGTCGAGAAGAAGAAGTCGTCCGGCGTGGCAGTGTTGCCGGGCAAGCTGACCGATTGCGAGTCGGATGAAATGAGCCGCACCGAATTGTTCCTGGTCGAGGGCGACTCGGCGGGCGGTTCGGCCAAGATGGGTCGCGACAAGGAATTCCAGGCCATCCTGCCGCTGCGCGGCAAGGTGCTGAACTCGTGGGAGACGGACCGCGACCGCCTGTACGCCAACAATGAAATCCACGATATCGCGGTGGCCATCGGCGTCGATCCGCACAACCATGGCGACAGTCCGGACCTGTCCGGTCTGCGTTACGGCAAGATCTGCATCCTGTCCGATGCGGACGTGGATGGCTCGCACATCCAGGTGCTGCTGCTGACACTTTTCTTCCGCCACTTCCCTGCCCTGATCGACCGCGGCCACATTTGCGTGGCGCGTCCGCCGCTGTACCGCGTCGATGCGCCGGCACGCGGCAAGAAGCCGATCCAGAAGCTGTATGCGCTGGATGACGGCGAACTGGTGGCGATCGAGGACAAGCTGCGCAAGGATGGACTGAAGGAAGGTTCGTGGACGATTTCCCGCTTCAAGGGCTTGGGCGAGATGAATGCCGAGCAGCTGTGGGAGACCACCATGAATCCGGATACCCGCCGCCTGCTGCCAGTGTCGCTGGGCGATTTCGACCATGGCTATTCGTCGTCGCGCTTCAATATGCTGATGGGTAAGGGCGAAGCGGCTGCGCGCCGGGCCTGGATTGAAGAACACGGCAACGAAGTGGAAGCTGATATTTAAACCGGTAAAACAGTGCCTGACCCGCAGGGTCAGGCACTGGTACGCGACCGGTGCGAGCCTGGTGTCTGACCCTGTGGGTCAGACACCGAATTACCGGTTTGGAAAGCAAATAAAATGACTCAAGCAAATCTCTTTGACGACCCAATCCCCGAGATGCCGCCAAGCGGCGGCGGCAGCGACGATGGCGGCGAAACCCTGACCCTGTCCACCTTCGCCGAACGCGCCTACCTGGACTATGCGATTTCCGTGGTCAAGGGCCGCGCCCTGCCGGACGTGTGCGACGGCCAGAAGCCGGTGCAGCGCCGCATCCTGTACTCGATGAATGAACTGGGCCTGGGCCCGACCGCCAAGCCGCGCAAGTCCGCCACCGTGGTCGGCGACGTGCTGGGTAAATTGCACCCGCACGGCGACCAGTCGGTGTACGACGCGCTGGTGCGCATGGCGCAGGACTTTTCGCTGCGCTACCCGCTGATCGACGGCCAGGGCAACTTCGGTTCGCGCGACGGCGACGGCGCGGCGGCGATGCGATACACCGAAGCCCGCCTGACCCCGATCTCGCGCCTGCTGCTCGACGAAATCGACCAGGGCACGGTGGACTTCATCCCGAACTACGACGGCTCGTACGAGGAACCTGCCCTGCTGCCGGCGCGCCTGCCGATGGTGCTGCTGAACGGCGCTTCCGGCATCGCGGTGGGCCTGGCGACCGAAATCCCTTCGCATAACCTGACCGAAGTGGCGCGCGCCGCCGTGGCGATGATCCGCAACCCGAAGATCTCGCATGCGGAACTGATGGAAATCATCCCCGGCCCGGACTTCCCGGGCGGCGGCCAGCTGATCACTCCGCGCGCCCAGCTCGACGACATGTATGCCTCGGGCCGCGGCTCGATGAAAGTGCGTGCGCGCTGGAAGATCGAGGAACTGGCGCGCGGCCAATGGCAAGCCGTGGTCTACGAACTGCCGCCCGGTACCTCGGCGCAGAAAGTACTGGAAGAAATCGAGGAATTGACCAATCCGAAGGTCAAGCTGGGCAAGAAGACACTGTCGCCGGAACAGGTGGCGCTGAAAGGCCTTCTGCTGGGGCAGTTGGACAAGGTTCGCGACGAAGCGGGCCGCGAGGCGGCCGTGCGCCTGGTGTTCGAGCCCAAGTCGAAGAACCAGAACCAGACTGAATTCATGCACATGCTGCTGGCGCACACGTCGCTGGAGACCTCGGCGTCGATGAACCTGGTGATGATCGGCGGCGACGGCCGTCCGCGCCAGAAAGGCATCAGTGAAATCCTGGGCGAATGGATCGAGTTCCGCTTCGCCACCGTGACCCGCCGTACCCAGTTCCGCCTGAACAAGGTCGACGAGCGCATCCACATCCTGGAAGGCCGCCAGATCGTCCTGCTGAACATCGACGAAGTGATCGCGATCATCCGCAATTCGGACGAGCCGAAAGCGGCGCTGATCGAACGCTTCAGGCTGTCGGACCGCCAGGCCGAAGACATCCTGGAAATCCGCCTGCGCCAATTGGCGCGGCTGGAAGCGATCAAGATCGAACAGGAGTTGTCCGAGCTGCGCAAGGAGCGCGAAGGCTTGCAGGACGTGCTGGACAACCCGTCCTCGCTGAAGCGCCTGGTAATCAAGGAAATCGACGGCGACATCAAGACTTACGGCGACGCGCGCCGCACCCTGATCGAGGAAGCGCAAAAGGCCATGGTGGAGCAGAAGGTGGCCGACGAGCCGGTCACCGTGATCATTTCCGAGAAGGGCTGGGTGCGCGCGCGTACCGGCATCGGTCACGATCCGGCGCAATTCACCTTCAAGGCGGGTGACGCGCTGTACGGCGCCTTCGAGTGCCGCACCGTCGACACCCTGCTGGGCTTCGGCGACAACGGCAAGGTGTATTCGGTGGCGGTGGCTGCCCTGCCCAACGCGCGCGGCGATGGCGTGCCGATCACCACCCTGGTGGACTTGTCGGGCGGTGCACGCCTGCTGCATTACTTCGCGGGCAATGCGGACAAGCAGCTGCTGCTGGCGTCCGACGCGGGTTATGGCTTTATCGCCAAGGCTGGCGACATGGTGTCGCGACTGAAGGGCGGAAAGGCCTTCATCACACTGGACGAGGGCGCGAAGCCGCTGCCGCCGACCGTGGTGACCGAGGGCGCCAGCGCGGTAGCCGTCATTTCCGAAAAAGCCAACCTGCTGGTGTTCGGCATGGACGAAATGAAGGTCCTGTCCAACGGTGGCCGCGGCGTGATCCTGATGGACCTGGCGGACAAGGAGAAGCTGGTGGCCGCCTGCGCGATTACCGACAAGGGCGTAACGGTGCAGGGTATCGGCAATGCGCAAAAGGCGAAGGAAGACCGCATGGGCCCGACGGCCCTGGCGCCGCACTTCGGCAAGCGCGCCCGCAAGGGTAAGCCGATGCCGGTGCGGATCAAGCCCACGGGTTTGGTGCCTAACGCGTAAAACCGGTAGGACGGGGTCTGGCCCAAGGGCCAGCCCCCCGATGACGCGGCCGCCGCGGACTGGTGTCAGACCCTTGGGTCTGACACCGGTTTACCGGTTCTAGCGCGGCGCATAGAGATCAATAGTCTCCTGCACCGCCTCATTACAAACAACACAAAACGCCTCACTACGGTCAAACATCAGGCATTGCTGCTGCGAGCGGTAGTATCCGGTCGCCTCATAATTCGCCCCCTCGAACGCCCCCACCGCCTTACGGTTCGGCGCTTTGGAGAAAAGCGCATTGGTCCACGCCAGATCCTCCCTGAACAACTTGCTCATCTCCGACTCAGGCCGGTTGTCCTTGCGCAGCCGCGCCCTCACCTTCTGGTACTCGCGCGAATGCGCCTCATACTCCGCCTTCGGCCAGGCCATCGGCAGCGCCGTCCCCGGCGTCACGAATTTCTTCCACTTAACGTTCGCGGGATCAAGCAAGGCCGTCACGTTCGGCTCCCAAGGCTCCATGCGCGCACCGCCCGTCGCGTAAGCCACCGGCGAGGTGTAGTACTCGTCCGCCAGCCCGGCGAAATGGTGGCCGAATTCATGCACGAACAGGTAGTTCGCCCAATCGTTGTCCGCCGCCGCGGTACTGAACTGGCCGTAAATGCCGCCGCCGCCGTAAGTCTCGTTATTGACCAGGATCTCGATGAATTCATACGGCGCATGCTGCGCAATCTCGCGCAACGCGCGGTTGTCCAGCGTCAGCACATAACGCTCGCTGCCGAAGATGTCATAGCGCGTGCCCAGCTTCGATGCATGGTGGGTTTGCGTCGAAGGCCGCGACACGCCGCTTTCCTGCGTCGGCACCGCCATCGCCCACACGTTGAAATCCTTGGCCCGCTCCTTGAACGGCGACACGGTGAACAGGTAGTCGGACAGACGGCGCGCCGCCGCTTCGAACTTCGCCATATCGGCCCTGGTATAGCCATCGCCCAGGATCAGCAAGTCCACCTTCTTCTCGCTCGGACCATTGAGACGGATCGGGATCGGCTTGGCCGGCGCAGGCTCCTGCTTGCGCACCACGTCCATCGCATCGGTGTCGACCTCCACGCTCCACACCACGGAGAATTCATTGCGCTCGTCCCGCTTCAGGATGCGCACCTTGACCGGACGGTCCGGCTTGGGGAAACGCACCGATTCATGGAAGCCGCGCGTCAGCTTGGCCGCTTCGTCGGTAGTGCGCCATTCGCCGAAGATGGTTGAAAAGGTCCGCGTATACAGCAGCTTGCCGGTCTTGGCATCGGCCACTTCCACCTTGTTGACGCCGCGGTTGGTGGTGTCGATGGTCTTGGCCATGTCGCCCGGCCATGGCAGCGGCTCGATCGCAACTTGTTCGATCGCGTAACTTTCGTTTAGCGCGTTACCGCTGTGCATATAGTCCAGGCGCACGGTGGCAGGCTGCGCCGCCAGTGCGAGGCCCGCCACGGCGCACAGTGCTGTTCCCGCCAGCAGTCGATTCAGGTACGGCATGAAGTCTCCAGTGTGGTTTTAGTGGCGGGTATTGTAACTTTGCTTTGCGGAATACTATAGACCAGCCAATCGGGCAGGCATAAGATGGCGCCATGCCCATCGAACCCGAACAGCTCAGGACCTGGCTGGCCGCGGCCGGCCAGCAGGATGCAGCGGCATTCCGTGCGCTGTACGACGCGGCCGCGCCGAAACTGTTTGGCTTTGCCTTGCGTATATTACGTAGGCGGGAACTGGCCGAGGAGGCGTTGCAGGAGAGTTTCGTTTCGATCTGGCACTCCGCGCCGCAGTACCAGGCCGGCCTGGCAGCCCCGCTGACGTGGATGGCTGCCATCGTCCGCAACAAGGCGCTCGATATCCTGCGCCGCACAGACGACACAGTGGAACTTGGCCCCGCAATGGACGCATTACTTCGGGACGATGCCAGCACGCCGGCCGAGGCGAGTGAAATGAGCAGCGAAGCACGGGCCCTGGCGGCCTGCATGGCGCGGCTGGAAGGCTTGCACCGCATGGCGATCGGCCTCGCCTTCTTCCATGACTTGTCGCACAGCGAGGTGGCGCAGCGCATGTCGCTGCCGGTCGGCACGGTCAAGACCTGGATACGGCGCGGCATGGAAAGGCTCAAGCTTTGCCTGTCGCAGCGGGGCGCGTCATGAATATCCGCGGCAACGAAGTCCTGCGCGACAAGCTGGCGACCGAATACGTGCTCGGTACTCTGCGTGGCGGCGCACGGCGGCGCTTCGAATGGTGGATGTACAGCGATGCCGGCTTGCGCATGCTGGTGAAGGATTGGGAACAAAGGCTGCTGCCCATGCATGAATTCGTGCGTTCGCAGGCGCCTGCGCCGCAACTGTGGCGCGGTATCGAAATGCGGCTGCACCTGAAGCCTGAGCGCAGCCGCTGGCATTTCTGGCGCGGCTTCAGCCTCGGTCTGGCGTCGGCGGCAGTGGCCGCCGCGCTGGCGGTGACGGTCGGCATCCAACAACTGCAAGGCCCATCCTACGACCTGGTGGCGACCCTGACGGACCAGCAAGCGCAGCCTGCCCTGCTGGTGAAGGCCGATACCAGCAAGGGCTTGCTGCAGGTGCATATGGTGGGCGGGGCGCCGGTGCCCTCCGACCGCTCCTTGCAGCTGTGGGCGATCCCGAAAGCCGGCAACCCGCGCTCGCTGGGCGTGCTGGGCGCCGACGGCCGCGCGACCTTGGCGCTGGCCGCCGGTGCTGTCGGCAGCGATGTGGTCGTGCTGGCGATTTCGCTGGAGCCGCGCGGCGGATCGCCGGATCCGAATGGGCCGACCGGGCCTGTGCTGTACAAAGGCCCTTGGGTGCGCGCCATGTAGCTAGACGGTGGCGCGCTCGGCGAGCCACACCAGCGCCAGCACGGCGATGCAGGCCGACCCTCCCTTCACCATCAGTTGCCGGTACAACCAGGTGCGGCGCATGGCGTATGCCAGCGGCACAAAGGCTGCGACGATGGCCAACTGCCCCAGTTCCACGCCGATGTTGAACGCAGCCAGCGCCAGCATGCGCGCTTCCTTCGGCAGCCCCAGTTCGCCCAGCACACCGGCGAAACCGAAACCGTGCACCAGCCCGAATGCGAAGGCGGCCAGCCACCGCTTGCCGCGCACGATGGGCCAGATGTTGTTCAGCGCGGCCACGGCGACCGTGGCGGCGATAGCCGATTCGATCCATCGGCTTGGCAGGGTCAGCACCTGCAGCACGGCCAGCGTGAGCGTGATCGAGTGGGCCAGGGTGAAGGCGGTCACCACACGCAGCACGTCGCCGGTGGCTGGGCGCCAATTGACCACCAGCACGGCGGGGAGCAGCAGCGAGAGCAGGAAGAGCATATGGTCGTATCCGGTCCAGATATGCCATACGCCGTGACGCAGGTAGGTGGCGCCTTGCTGCCAGACGCTGTCGCCATCGGCGCCCAGCACATAGCGCGTCTGGCCGCCGCCCAGGATGACGGAGCGCGTGCGGCCATCGACGGCAATATTGGCCATGCCGCGGTGCTGGGCATCCAGGTCGGCAAACAGCCTGTAGTCGATGCCGAAAGCGGCGCCGGGCCGGCATTCGCCGCGCAGCAGGAGGACCGTGTAGGCGCCATCGCTGTGGCGGCCCACCTGCTGGCTTGTGGCGTGCAACTGGCAGCCCGGCGCCACTCCCAGCCCGGCCAAGGCATAGGCGGCGATTTCGCCATGCCGGGCGCGGACTTCGTCCCAGGTCAGCCGGCCGTCATCGTCGGCGTCCAGGCCAATGGCGAAGTCGAGGTCGCGCAAGGCGATGTCCCAGCGGCCATCGACGGCCAGCGTGCGGTCTGCAGCCGCGCCAGGCGCCCCTGTCTGCGCGACGATGCGCAGGGTCAGGTAACTGTCGCTGGGCTTGTGCGCTTGCGCGGCGCCGCCTGCAAGCAGCGGAAGCATGATCGCGAGCAGGCGTGCGAAGTGAATTGCGGCGCGCATGGCTAGCCTCCTTCCAGCTGATGCGCCAGGGCGGCGATGTGGACGTCTTCGAAACGGTGCTGGCGGCGCCACGCAAGGGCGTCGGCAACGGCAGCGGGATCGCGCGCCGCGAGCGCCGCTTCCAGCAGGATCCGCAAGTCAGCGGCCTCTTTCTGGACTTGCCAGTTGGCCAGCGCAAGCTGCAGTGCTGCGCGCGGGTCGCGGCGCAGGGACAGTTCGAAGCGGGCCTGCTCGCGGCCGTGGATGGATTCGCCACGGCGCCGCGCTGCATCGAAGCGGGTTTGCAATTCTGCGACAGCGCCGGCCACTGCTGCCGGGGACGCGCGTGCAGACCGGCTCGCCGCCAGGGTATGCCGCAGCAGCAGGCCGTCATTGCGCAAGTGCCCGCGCAGCAAGGCCAGTACCTCCGCGGGGCGGTCCTGCTCGAGCATCAGGTCGGCGTATGCGCCAAGCAGGTAGCTGTCGCCTGGCGCCATGGCCAGCGCTTGCCGGAAATGCGCCTCGGCGCGCGCATGGTCACCGCGCCGCTCCACCAGTTCGCCCAGCAGGGTCAAGGTCCACAAACGCACGGCGCCTGCCCCGGCGCCGCTGCCGGCATCCGCCCCGGTGCCCGAACGCATGAAGGCAAGCCCCAGCAGGCGTTCGCTGGCGGCCAGCTGGCCATTGCCGGCGCGCGCATTGGCCAGGCAAGTCATGCTGACCAGTTGGCCGGCGAGCGAGGACAGGCGCGCGCAACTGCGCACCGCTTCGGCAAAATCGCCGCGCACCACCTGCACCGTCGCGAGCGTCAGCCAGGCCTGCGCGTTGCCGGGATCGGTGCGCACGACCGTTTGCAGATCGCGTATCGCTTCCGCGAAGCGATGGTTCGACTGCAGCAGCGTTGCACGCAGGAGCAACACCGGCACCGGCGGCGTAGCTTCATTCCACCAAGGTGCCAATGCCGCTTGCGCGTAACCGAAGTAACGCGGATCGCCCTCGGCGCGGCCAAGCTCGATATAGCGTTGCGCCAGGGTGGCCGCCAAGACCTGGTCGCGCGGCGCTGCCGCCAGGCGCGCGCGCAGGGGGCGCAGGGCCGCCTGCGCCGCGTCGCCGCGGCGCGGCAGCGTTTCCAGCACTTCAGCGCCCGAGTGCGGCACGAATGGCGCCGCGACGGCGGGCCGCGGCGTGGCCACGGGCTGGGCAAGTGGCGATGCCACGGTCACAGGCACGGGCACGCGCCCGGCCTGGGGGCCGGCCACGGCCACCGCTACCGCCAGGGCCACCGCCACAGCTCCGGTCACGGCCAGGGCAGGGGCGACGGCGGCCCGGATGTGGCGGTGGGCCTGGTCATAACGGTCGGAGGGACGCATGACAGCCTCACTCCACCGCTACTGGCTCATCGCCTTCCGGCGTGGAGGGCATCACGCCATCCACGTCGGCAGGTTCAGCCGATTCCTGAGCATTGCGGACCAGCGAAATCAAGTCCGCATTGAAGCTGGTGCCCTGTGCGGGGGGCGGCGCCAGGTCGGCCGCCGGTGCGGCTGTCCCGGCGCCCCCGCCGCAGCCGGCCAGCGCTGCCGGAACCAGCACGGCAGCCAGCACGGCCGCCACCGTAAAGCAGGAACGTTTCATGGCGTCCTCCCTACTGCTGCGGCGAACCGGCAATCGGCGTCTTCAGGTATGGGAAGCTGCCACCGAAATAGCTGTCGTCGATGAAAGCGCCATCGGTGAAGCGGATCGCCCCCGCCGGCGCATCGGATGGTGCGCAGCCGATATTCAGCGTGCACAGTTTGCCCATCACCACGCGCAGCGCGATATCCACCACGTCGTCGCCAGGACGGCGGCCATTCGGGAAGCCGGCATTGTCGCCGTCGATCACGCCCAGGCGCTTCTGCGCTCCCTTGGCCGCCGGCGCCACTGCCGTATTCAGCCGCAGCATTTCGGACGGCTTGACGCGGGCCGGCTGGTTCAAGCCCTGCACGCCGGTGAGGAAGACCGTCACCAGGTCGTTGCGCGGGAAATTGGTCGGAGCCTTAGCGCCGGCGCTGCCGAACAGCACCTCCACCAGGGCCGGCAAGGCCGGGTTGGTCACATAGTCGACGAATTGCGCGTCATGCATCGGCTTGCTGTGGTTGAAGCGGTCCTTATCCTTCAAGCCGATCACCACTTCGTTCACGAGCGGCATGCCGAGCCGCGACACCTGGGTCCACGCCCCTCCCTCGCGCGAGCCGCCATTCGGATTGATCAGCCGCCCCTGCCGCAGGCTGGCGGTGGTCCAGCCTCCGATCACCGGCTCAGCGCCGGCCGTCAGGCAGGATGCCGCCACTTCCAGCTCGATCGACGTCACGTTCTTGTCGTACAGGTCGTCGCGCGCATTGGTTTCGGCCGTCGCGAGAAATTCCACCGCCGGTGCCTTGATGTTCACCAGGTCGAAGGTTTCACCCAGGTTGACCACGAAGGGATCCTTGCGCTGGCCGACGAACATGCGCGCCGGCAGGCTGCAGCCGGGAATATTCACCGTGTAGACATGCTTGGCCGCATAGCCCGCATAATCGGGAATTGACTTGTTGCCGATATTGTCGATCGGCTTGTCGAACACGTTCGCGCCGCTGCCCGCATGGCGCACCGCCTGGCGCACTCCGCGCCGGTCGCCGCGCACCACGTCCAGGGTGTACGTTTCGCGGACATTGAGCCCGGCCGGATTGACGTCGTTGATCGGCCCGCCGTTGATCACCAGCGGGATCGGCACCTGCTTGCCGCCCACCGTGAAGCTGGCATTCTTGAAGGTATTGGTGAAGCGGAACTGGAAGGTCAGGTCTTCGCGCGCATCGCCATTGTTGTCGATGTGGATTTCATACAGCGCGTCCGAATCCATCATGAAATAATTCGGCCCGCCGTAAGCATCCTGCAAAGGCACATAGTTGGCGATCAGGGTCACGTATTGCTCGCGTCCCGGCTCATAGCTGCGGAACATGTAGAAATCGGTGGCATCGGCTTTCGGTACGCGCGTGATGAACGGCGCTTCGCGGTGGCTCGATGCGTGCGCCGCCGGCGCCAGGATCGACAGCAGAGCTAGCTGGATAGCAGCTTGTTTGATGGTTGCCATGGTTTCCTCCCTGTGGTTGGTTGCCATGGCTTATACGCAGCGGCGGCGCCGCTGGATTCATTTGTATTTGTAGAGCGGGCGCGTGATTTCGATAGGCCGGATATCGAGCCGGATATTGAGCACGGAATACGCCTCCGCCACGCTGGAGACGTAACCCACGCTCTCCGGCGTCTTGGTGAAGCGGAACTCGAAGCCGACTTCGTTGCCGCTGGCGCGCGGGTTGCCGCTGGCGATGCCGATGGCTTCTTCCTGGTTGCTGTCGATCAGCCGTTCCATCAGGTCGATCACGGCGCTATTGCCCAGCACGTCGTTGCTGAACACGGCACCGCGGCCCAGCGTGCGCGTGGGGTCGATGCGCCCGCCCGCCTTGTCGCTCGAGGGCAGGAACATATGGGTGGAGATATTGAACTTGTCGCCACGGTCAAGATAGCTGATCACAGCATTGCGCACGCCGAAGTGCGGCGCCTCCTTGTCCCATTCGGCGCGCGACAAGTCGATCAGCAAGGCCCCCTTGTAGCCGATGATTTCCACTTCGCGCTGGGCATTGACCACCATCGCGCTGTCTTCATCGATACCCAGGCCGATCTGGTATCCCTTGGCCAGCATGGCCGGAATCATGCGCGCAAAGCGGCCGCGCACCAGCAAATGCTGGTCCACGAACACATCGTCGCCGATGAAGCCCAGGCCGGGGCCCAGTTCGCGGCCGTCGGCAATGCCGGTCTGCAGCATGGCCAGCACGGCTTTCGGGTTGGCGAACATGGTGCTGCTCATGATGGCGGCGCCGGCCGAGGAGCCGGCGATCACGCCGCCGCGGCGGTACACGTCCCACACCGCTTCCAGCACGGCAGTCTGGCTGCCATCCTCGCGCAGCAGGGCCTGGGTGATGCGGCCCTGGTCGCCGCCGGCAAAGTAGATGCCGTCCGACTCCCGGATTTTCCTGGCCAGGGAGGCATCGTCAGCGTTCTTCCTGTAGTCGCTGCCGTTCAGCCTGACCGCCACCGGCACCAGGAAGGCATCGGCGCCCCATTTGCGCAGATAGCCGATGATGGTTTGCGCCGAACGTTCCGGGTTGCCGGCCGCCGAGGGGAAGACGGCGATGCGCGAGCCCTTGCCGCCAGCCAGCTTCACCACGCGCTGCCACACGTCCGCATTGTCGCCGCGCAGGCCGCCGCCAATGATGACCAGCGAGCCCTGGTGCGCCGTGACCGGCGACGGCGCGATGGCCGCCGAGCCGCCGCTGACGGTTGCGCTGGCGCCCGCCACGATGCGCACCGGGGAGGAGGGCTCGGGCGCGGCCGGCGGCACCGTTGGCGGCGCGGCCGGCGGCGACAGGGGCGACTTGGCGGGAGCGTCCGGCGGCGGTGTGGTGCTGGTGCGCGCGGGCACGGGCGGCTTGGGCGGCGCTTCCCTGGCTTGGATGGGAAGGCCGCAGGCGGCCAGCAGGGCCAAGCCCAGGCGGGCCAGGCCGGCGTTGGAATAAAGCTTCACGATGGCCTCCTCTGGGGCTTGCTCGTTGGCATCGCTGCTAGACATCTGCGTAAGACCTTTCCGACAGTGTAGCCGGGCGCGACGGCGGAGTAAAACCGATTCGTGCGCCCAAGTTGCACTAAATCAACGCGACTGCAGATACCGCTCCGGCAAGGGCGTTTTCTCCCCTTCCGGCTGCCACAACAGTTGCGAAATCCACCAGCGCTGGCCGTCATTCACCAGCTGGATCGAATTGATGCCGCGCATGAAAGGCTTGTCCGCCGGCGCATGACGCGCTTCGTAGGTGCTGAACACCTGGGCGATCTGGCCAAACTGCTCGCTGCTGCGCGCCAGCTCGGATTCGTAGAACCCTTCTTTCGCAAACACGGGCGTCACGCGCGTAATGTAATCCTCGACGCTCATCACCCGGGTATGGAGGGCACCGTCCTTGCCCTGGCTGTGTACCACCATGCGGCCATCGTTGCGGAACAGGGAACGCAGGCGGTCCCAGTCGCGCGCCTTGCCGGCCGGGCCGGAAATCGTGTCGTACAGCGCGGCCATGATGCTGTCCACGCTCGCCACGTCGGCCGGGCGCGCACCCTGCGCGAAAGCGCTGCCGGCGGCCAGGGCCAACAGTAGCAAACTTACTAACTTCTTCATTGATGCTCCTACTAATTTATAATCGTTCGAATTATTCGTCCCAATCTCACCGCAGAACCTACCATGACAGATCAATTCTCCAAGAAGGCGGAAGCCTGGTCCGCACGCTTCTCCGAACCCGTTTCCGACCTCGTGAAACGTTACACCGCCTCCGTGTTTTTTGACAAGCGCATGGCCAAGGCCGACATCCAGGGTTCGCTGGCCCATGCCGACATGCTGGCCGCGCAAGGCATCATCCCGGCCGCCGACCTGGCCGCCATCCAGAAAGGCATGGCGCAAATCGGCGCCGAAATCGACGCCGGCCAGTTCGAATGGCTGCTGGACCTGGAAGACGTGCACCTGAACATCGAAAAGCGCCTGACCGAGCTGGTTGGCGACGCCGGCAAGCGCCTGCACACCGGCCGCTCGCGCAACGACCAGGTGGCCACCGATATCCGCCTGTACGTGCGCTCCGCCATCGACGACATCAGCGGCCTGCTGCAACAGTTGCGCGGCGCCCTGGTCGACCTGGCCGAGAAGAATGCCGACGTGATCCTGCCGGGCTTCACCCATATGCAGGTGGCGCAGCCGATCACTTTCGGCCACCACATGCTGGCTTACGTCGAAATGTTCGGGCGCGACGTCGAACGCATGCAGGATTGCCGCAAGCGCGTCAACCGCCTGCCGCTGGGCGCCGCCGCCCTGGCCGGCACCACATTCCCGATCGACCGGCTGCGCGTGGCCAGGACCCTGGGCTTCGACGACGTGTGCCATAACTCGCTGGATGCGGTGTCGGACCGCGATTTTGCGATCGAATTCACGGCCGCCGCCTCGCTGATCATGACCCACGTGTCGCGCATGTCGGAAGAATTGATCATCTGGATGAGCCCACGGGT
>CBFGQI010000125.1:0-15621 GCA_965650885.1 uncultured Oxalobacteraceae bacterium | reverse complement strand
AGATGCCGACTTTCAGGCTCATGAAGCCGCCGAACACATTGTGGTGGAAGCCGGACACTTCCATCTGCCATGGGTGTTTGGTCCACTTCACGCCATCGGTCGAATAATGGAAGGTCACGATGTTGGCGCGGTTGGCCATCCTGATGTGGATCGTCCTGGCGTCGACCTTTTCCCGCATCCAGCTCTGCTCTTCGGAGCAGTGGTAGGTGTGCATTTGGGCCGGAGTGAAGCCGATGCCGCAGTAGGCGCGCTGGCTGTAGTACAGCAGCAGGCCCCCTTGCGCGCCGTCGGCGATATCGAGCACCACCGAAGCTTCGTAATCGCGGTCGCCGACGATGCAGGTGAGCGGCGAACAATCGGACGGGGAACTGCCTTTGCCCTGGATGACCAGGCCCTTGCCATCGTAACGGGCGCGCCGCATTTCGTCGGGACCGGCATTGAAGAAGCTCCATTGCACCCCGAAGCGGTTGCCGGAGAAATCATCGGACAGGGCTTGGCCGGCCGGGGAGGGGCGGCCGCCTTTCGGTTTCGGCAAGGCTTTGGACAGGGTGCCGCCGCGCGCGCGGAACCAGCCGTCGCTGGTCCATTCGATCGGTTCGAGCAGGGTTTGCCGGCCCAGGGTACGGAAACCGTTCTCGTAGGCGTGGTAGATCATCCACCAGTCGCCGCGCGGGCCTTCGACCACCGTGGCGTGGCCGCGCGACCACCACGGTTCGTCCGCGCTCTGGGTGCGCACGATGGGGTTGTGCGGGCAGTTCTGCCAGGGCCCGTGGATGGAGCGTGAGCGTGCCACCGTCACCATATGGCTGGTCGGCGGCCCCGACGTGCCGCCGACGGCGGCCACCAGGTAGAACCATTCGCCGCGCCGGAACAGCTTGGGGCCTTCGGGCGCGAACATTTCCACCACCCAGTCTTCGGGGTAGCGCCAGGGATCGTAGACGTGCTCCAGCGGGCCCACCGTGGACAGCCCGTCGTCGGCCAGGGCAATGCGGCGTACGCCGTTGAAGAACAGGTAGCGCTTGCCGTCTTCGCCGACCGCGTGGCCGGGGTCGATGCAGCCCTGGACCTTGAGGTCGATCGGATCGCTCCAGGGGCCGCGGATATCGTCGGCGTAGATCACGTAAATCGCATCCTCAGCCGGGATGTAGATGAAGTAGCGGCCATTGTGCTTGACCAGGTCCATCGCCCACACCGAGCCGATCGGCTTGGTCAGCGCGGCGCAGATGGGCGCCCAGTTGACCAGGTCGCGCGAATGCCAGATCACGACGCCGGGATAGGACAGGAAGGACGAAAACGTCATGTAGTAATCGTCGCCGTCCTTCAGGATCGTCGGGTCGGCATGGTCGCCCGGCACCACCGGGTTGACGAACATGCCGTTGCCCAGGTCGGCCTTGCGCTGGCCCTCGATGCCGTAGGCCGGGCGTGGCAGGCCACCGGACGGGACGCAGGTACCGGCGCCGGCCTTCGCCGCTGCCGCAACTGGCGCGCCGCGCCCGGCCGCGCCCATGCTGGCGCCTGCCGCCGCCGCAGCGCTGGCCGCCGCAAACGGCGCCGCGGCAGCGCCCGCGCCGGCCATGGCCAGCCGCAGCAAGCCGCGCCGGCGGCCCTGATCGATGTCTTTCTGGCGGTCCGTCATTTGCCCACGACCTTGGTCAGCGCCGGCGCCTTGCGCGCCAGCTCGCTGTCGCCCGATACGGCCAGGCGGCCGGCCGCGTCGTCCCACTTCAGGGTCGCCAGGCTGGCTTTGCCTTTTTCGTAGTCGTAGGACACGCCATCGTCGTCGTACAGCGCGAACTCGCCCGACTTGCCCGGATAGACGCGGATCTCGGCCAGCGCCTGTTTGGTGGCGGTGGACTGGATGTCCGCGCCCAGCGGCAGGATGGAGCCGGCGCGCACGAAGACCGGGATCTGGTCGATCGGCGCAGCCACCTTGACCCAGCGGCCGCCGGCCAGCTTTTCATTGGTCCAGAAGTTGTACCAGTCGCTGCCGGCAGGCAGGTAGACATCCTTCTCGGTCTGGCCCTGTTCGGTGACCGGGGCCACCAGGAAGGCCGGGCCGAACATGTACTGGGTGCCGATATTGGCCACCTGCGGGTCGTTCGGGAAGTCCATCCACAGCGGGCGCATGAATGGGGCGCCGCTGTCCCAGGTCTTCTTGGCCTGGCTGTAGATGTAAGGGATCAGCTGGTAGCGCAGCTTGTTGAAGCGCGCCATGATGCCTTCGGCATGCTGGCCGAAGGACCAGATGTCGGCGTGCTTGCGGTCGCCGTGCAGGCGCAGCGTCGGCAGGAAGGTGCCGTACTGGAACCAGCGCGTATGCAGCTCGGGGTAATCGTGGTTCTGGCCGATGGTGGCCTCGGCACCCTTTGGATCGACCAGCGGCTGTTTGGTGGCCTTGGTGCTTTGCGGCAGCCATTGCCAGCCACCGATATCGTTGCCCCAGTAGGCAATGCCGGATGCCGTCATGTTCAAGCCGGTCGGCACCTGGCGTGCCAGCGCTTCCCAGGTGGGATGGATGTCGGAAGACCAGAACAGGGCGCCGGTGCGCTGCGAACCGAGGTAGGCCGCGCGCGACAGGATCAGGACACGCTTGTTTGGTTTCCATGCCCGCATGCCTTGCTGGAACCCTTCCACGTGCACCAGCGGGAACAGGTTACGGTAGCGGTCGCCGGAGCCGATCGAGTAGAAGTAGCCGTCCGGTACCAGGTCCGGCTCGGTTTCGTCCAGCCACGGGTAATCGAAGCCTTGCGACAGGACATTGTCGCGCACGCGCTCCCAGAACCACTTCCTGGCCTCGGGATTGGTGGAATCGATCAGGGCGCCGACACGGTCGGAACGGAAAGGCAGGCCATCGACGGTCTTGCCGTCCTTGTCCTTCAGGAAGAAGCCTTTGGCATCGAGTTCGTTGAAGTAGCGGCCCGCGGTTTCGAAACGCGGCCATACCGAGATGATCGACTGCATGCCCATGTCGTGCAGCTGCTTGTTCATGGCGGCGGGAGTCGGGAATTGCGCCGGGTCGATGTCCAGCTGGCCCATGCGGGTCCAGTGGAACCAGTCGACCACCATGATGTCGAGCGGGTACTTTTTCTGGCGGTAGGTATTGGCCACGCGCAGCACTTCCTGCTGGCTTTCATAGCGCGCCTTGGACTGGATCAGGCCGAAGGCGGCCTTGGGCGGGATCGGCGTCTTGCCGGTCACGCGCGCATAGCCGGAGTAGATTTCTTCCGGCGTGCTGCCGGTGATGACGAAGAAGCTGACCCGCTCGCCCACGTTCGACTGGAAGGCGGTGCGGCCATTGACGCCGGCGATGAAGCGGGTGGCCGAAGGGTTGTCCCACACGATGCCATAGCCTTTGGAGGACACCATGAACGGCACGCAGACCGACTCGCCGGCCGGCGCGTCATACCAGTGCTTGCAGTCGAGCACGCGGCCGCGCAGGTCGAGCGGGCCGGTCGACTCCTGGTTCTGGCCCATGCCGTAATAGTGCTCGTCCGCCGGGGCGCTGAAATTGGCGCTGGCCTGGTAAGTCTTTTCGCCGTTCACGGTTTGCGGCGCCATGTCCCAGCCCGTCATGTCGAGCACCAGCTCGCCCTTGGCGTTGCGCACCTGCAGCGCCACCGGCGGCAGCTGCGGCGCGAAGTATTTCTCCATCTGGGTCGGCACGCGCGGCTGCGGCGCCGGCGCCACGCGCACGGTCATGGCGGCCGAGGCGAAGCTGTCGCCATCGTTGCCGCTGCTGTGGCGGAACGGGGAATTGTCGGCATTTTTCGGCAGGATGCCGTAGCCGGGCCCCTTCAGCACTTCGGTCTTGTCGGTGGAAATGGTGACATGGACCACGTTCGGGCCGTAGGCTTCAACGGCGACCCAGGCGCCGTTGCGGTCAAGGGTGGCGATCGGCGCCGCGTGGGCGGCGCCCAGGCCGATCAGGGAAACCGCTGCGGCCAGCACCGTGCGCTTGCATTGCATTGCCATTTGAACTCCTCTTTATTGTTGGATCAGCTTGCGGTCGCGCAGCCATTCTTCGGCGCGCGCCGTCCAGTTGGAAGCGGTGCCGTTCCCGCGGCGCATGGCCATGCCATGGCCGCCGCGTTCGAACACCAGCATTTCGGCCGGCACCTTGGCCCGGGTCAGCGCCTGGAAATACAGGATGCTGTTGTCGACCGGGACGAGGCCATCGTCCTGCGAGTGGACCAGCAAGGTCGGCGGGGTGGCCGCGCTGACCTGCTTTTCCAGCGACATCAGTTGCACCAGCGCCGGCGGCGGATTGGCGCCGATCAGCGCTTCGCGCGAGCCCATGTGGGCGGTGGGCGATTCCATGGTGATCACGGGGTACATCAGCAGCGCGAAATCCGGGCGCGCGCTGACCGCGTCGAGCGCGTCGCCGGTGCGCCCGGCAGGATGGTTGAACAGGGTGGACGCGCTGGCGGCCAGGTGGCCGCCGGCCGAACTGCCCATGACGCCGATGCGGTCCGGTGCGATGCCGTAGCTGGCCGCCTGCGAACGCACCAGGCGGATCGCGCGCAGCACATCCTGCAGCGGCGCCGGATGGCCGAAGTCGCCCAGGCGGTATTTCAGCACGAAGGCGGTGATGCCGAGCGAGGACAGCCACTGGGCATACTGCTGGCCCTCCCTTGTATTGGACAAGAAGCGGTAGCCGCCGCCAGGGCAGATGATCACGGCGCTGCCGGACGGGCGGTCGACCGCGGCCGGGTAAAGCGCCAGGGTCGGCTGGCTGACATTGCTGATCCGCTCACCGTCGGTGTGCTCCGCGCCGGCCTGCGGGCGCGCATTGGGCACCCCTTCCGGCCACAGCGGCATGATGCTGCTTTGCGCCAGGGCGCTGTTGGCGGCAAGGAACAGCAAGGCCAGGATCCATGATCGCATGTGTCGCATTCTCCGAAGATTGTTAAACCTGCCCATCTTTGCAGAGCGGCAGGGACGCCGCAATTATGAAAATCACCGAGAAGGGGAATGATTTAGACCAAGCGGCGCTCCAGCCGTACCCACGGCAATTTCCCGGTGATAGCATCCTTCGCTCCACAAGTGAAAAAACAGGAGTAAGGAAGAATGAATCACCTGCAACGCATCTGTCTCGCAGCCCTGGGCGCGGCCACCTTGTCAACCACGGCCGCCATGGCGGCAACGCCGGCCAAAGCGGCTGCGCGCCAGGTGGTGCTGGACGCGGCCAGCGCGCAGCAGCCCCTGGACCGCTTCTTCGACTTGTCGGTCGGTGCCGACTACCCGGGTACGCTGCGGCGCGACGACAGCATGGCGCAGTTGAAGACCCTGGTCGACGAAACCGGCTTCCGCTACATCCGCTTCCACGCCATCTTCCACGACGTGCTGCAAACCGTGAAGAAGGAAAACGGCAAGCTGGTCTACGACTGGACCGGCATCGACAAGCTGTACGACGACCTCCTGGCACGCAAGATCAAGCCGTTCGTCGAGCTGGGCTTCACGCCCAAGGCACTGGCCACCTCGAACGCCAAGATCTTCTACTGGGAGGGCAATACCTCGCATCCCGAGCTGAATGGCTGGCGCGAGCTGGTCACGGCCTTCGTCCAGCACCTGCGCCAGCGCTACGGCGAGGAAGAGGTGCGGACCTGGTTCTTCGAAGTGTGGAACGAACCCAACCTGGACGGCTTCTGGGAGCGCGCCGACCAGAAGGCTTATTTCGAGCTGTACGACGTTTCCGCGAAAGCGATCAAGGCGATCGATCCGGCCCTGCGCGTGGGCGGCCCGTCGACGGCCGGCGCGGCCTGGGTGCCGGAATTCCTCGACCACGTTGCCAAGAGCGGTGCCGGGGTCGATTTCGTCACCACCCACACCTATGGCGTGGACCACGGCTTCCTCGACGAGAAGGGCGTGGAAGACACCAAGCTTTCGCCTTCGCCGGACGCCATCATCGGCGACGTGCGCCGCGTGCGCGAGCAGATCGCCGCGTCGAAGTTCCCGAAGCTGCCGCTGTACTTCACCGAATGGAGCTCCAGCTACAATCCGCGCGACAAGGTGCACGACTCCTACATCAATGCCGCCTACATCCTGAGCAAGCTGCAGGGTACCAAGGGCCTGGTGCAGGGCATGAGCTACTGGACCTATACCGACCTGTTCGAGGAGCCGGGTCCGCAAACCAAGCCGTTCGACGGCGGCTTCGGCATGATGAACCCGCAGGGCATCCGCAAGAGCGCCTATTTCGCCTATAAGTACCTGCACGCCCTGAGCGGCAAGGAAATCCCGGTCAAGGATGGCCAGGTCATGGCGGCCACCGACGGCAAGGCGATGCGCGCCGTGGTGTGGGACTTCCAGCTGCCGCATATGCCGGTCAGCAACCGTTCCTTCTTCAGCCGCGTGTTCGCGGCCACGCCATCGGCACCGGTCGCCGTGCAGTTCCGCAATGCGCAGGCCGGCAAATACCGCTTGCAGGTGCGCCGTACCGGTTTCAAGGCCAATGATGCCTATACCGCTTACCTGGAGATGGGCGCGCCCGACAAGCTGACGCCGGCGCAGGTGGACCAGCTGCAGGAACTGACCAAGGATGCCCCCGAGACGGACCGCGTGGTCACCGTCGGCAAATCGGGCACCTTCAGTTACCAGCTGCCGATGCGCAGCAATGACGCGGTACTGGTGACCCTGGAGCCGCTGGCTGGAGGGGCCAAGCCATGATCGACCTGCCACGCCGAAGACTTCTTTCCGCTTCCATGGCGGCTGCCGCCGCGGCGGCGCTGCCTGGCGCGGCGTTCGCGGCGGCGAACGGGGCCGCGCGCCGCAAGCAGCTGGCGCCCACGCCGCCCATGGGCTGGAACAGCTGGAACTCGTTCGCCACCACCATCACCGAAGCCCAGGCACTGGAAAATGCCAGCATCATGGTGCAAAAGCTGCTGCCTTCGGGTTATGACATCTTCACGGTCGACATCCAGTGGTACGAGGCCAACGCCACCGGCTATGAATACCGCAAGGATGCCGAATTGACGATGGACGAATACGGCCGCCTGCTGCCGGCGCCGAACCGCTTCCCCTCGGCCGCGCAGGGCAGGGGATTCAAGGCCCTTGCCGACCGGATGCACCGCATGGGCCTGAAGTTCGGCATCCATGTCATGCGCGGCATTCCGCGCCAGGCGGTGCGCAAGAACACGCCGATCCTGGGTACGCGCTGGCATGCCCAGGATATCGCCGACACCAAATCCATCTGCGAGTGGAATGGCGACATGTACGGCATCGACATGAGCAAGCCGGGTGCGCAGGAATACTACGATTCGATCTTCAAGCTGTACGCTTCGTGGGGCGTCGATTTCGTCAAGATGGATGACATGTCGCGGCCCTATCACCACAACTGGCCCGAAGTCGAAGCCGCGCACAAGGCCATCCAGGCATCGGGGCGCGCCATCACGCTCAGCCTGTCGCCCGGCGAAATGGATCTCAAATGGGCGCTCCACGTGCCGCATTACGCCCAGATGTGGCGTATCTCGGACGACTTCTGGGACGAATGGAAATTGCTGAAAGAGCAGTTCCTGCGCCTGGAAAACTGGAATCCCACGATGGCGGCCAATGCCTGGCCCGATGCCGACATGCTGCCGCTCGGCCGCCTGGCGATGGGCGCGCGCGACACCAAGTTCACGCCGGACGAACAGCAGACGCTGATGACGCTGTGGAGCATCGCGCGCTCGCCGCTGATCATGGGCGGCGACCTGCGCCACCTGGATGCGCCGACCCTGGCCTTGCTGACCAACCCGGAAGTGCTGGCGGTGAACCAGAAAAGCCACAGCAACCGGCCGCACCGCGCCGATCCGGGCACCCGGATCTGGAGCGCACGGGTACCCGGCACCGCGCGCGCACATTACCTGGCGCTGTTCAATACCGAAGATGCCCCGGCGGAGATCGTGTTCGACCTGTCGCGCCTGGATCTTGGCAATACCAGCGTGGCCATGCGCGACCTGTGGCAGCGCAAGGATCTCGGCCAGGTGCGCGGCAGCATCCGCCAGACCCTGGCGCCGCACGCCTCGGCCTTCCTGCGACTGGCTGCGTGATAGGGGGATGAAATGAAATCGCCAATGAGAACGCAATATGCCCGGCTGCGGCCGGGCGCCCTGGCCAGGCGTGCGCTTTGCGCCGGTTTGGGCGTGCTCGCCACGGCAGCCGGTCCGGTTGCCGGCGCCGCAACGCAAGGCCTGTCCTTTGCCGGGATTTTCAGCGATCACGCAGTCCTGCAACGCGGGCAGCCGATCACGGTATGGGGCAAAGCGCCCGCCGGGGCGGCCGTCAACGTCCAGTTCAACGGCGCAGCCGCGCAAGCCGTGGCGGATGCCGCGGGAAAATGGCGCGCCCAATTGCCGGCCATGGATGCAGGCGGCCCGTATAAGCTGAGTGCCAGCGCGGACGGCGGCAGCAGCACCTTGAACGACATCATGGTCGGCGACGTCTTCCTGTGCGGCGGCCAGTCGAACATGGAGCTGGCGGTCGCCAATGCCACCAACGCGCCGATGGATATCGCCTATTCCGCCAACCCCCAGCTGCGCTTTGCCAATATCGTGCAGCATAGTTCCGTGGTCCAGGCCGACGAGTTCCAGACGGCGCCGAAGTGGCAGGTGATCGGTCCGCAGAGCACAGGGCAGGCCTCGGCGGCATGCTTCTACATGGCCCGGGCGCTGCAGCAGCAGTACAAGATACCGGTCGGCTTCGTCAACGCCAGCTGGGGCGGCAGCAACATCCAGAGCTGGATCAGCGGTGCATCGATGGGCACTCTGCCGGCCTACCGCGAGGCGCTGGACGTGCTCGCCGTGTATGGAAAGGACGTGGCGGCAGGCATGCGTGCCGAGGACAAGCGCCTGGACGCCTGGTGGGTGAAGGCCGATCCCGCCGCGCGCTCGCAGCGCGCATGGGCGACGCCGGGATTCGACGACAGCCGTTGGCCGAGCATGGAGCTGGGCGGGCGCTGGAGCGACTCCGGCATCGAGTCGGTCCGCAAGCACCGCGGCTTCGCCTGGTTCCGCACGACGGTCGAGCTGAACGCGCAGCAGGCCGCCGCGGTCACCCACCTCCAGCTTGGGCAGATCGCCACCGCCGACACGACCTGGGTCAATGGCGTGCGGGTCGGCGCGCTGACCAACTGGTGGTCGGGACGCGACTATGCCGTGCCGAAGGGCGTGCTCAAACCGGGCAGGAACGTGATTGCGGTGCGGGTGCTGGACGTTGACAACGGCGGTGGGCTGGTCAGCGCGGCCGACCAGCGTGTGCTGCGTGGCGCAGACGGCACCAGGATCGCCCTGCCGGCAAGCTGGAAGTACCAGATCGGTTCCCACGTGGACGCAACGCAGCCGACGACGCCCTGGGCGCCGCCGACCGGCCTGGTGACGCTGTACAACGGCATGATCGCGCCGCTGCAAGGGTTCAAGTTCAAGGCGGTGGCGTGGTACCAGGGCGAATCGAACGCCGGGGCCGCCCAGGAATACCGCCAATTGCTGCCGCTGCTGTTCGCGGACTGGCGCCAGGCCCTGGCCCAGCCCGAGCTGCCTTTCCTGGTCACGCAATTGACCTCGTTCGGCTCGGTGGCGACCAAGCCGGGCTACTCGGCATGGGCGGAGCTGCGCGAGGCGCAGACGGCGGCGGTACGCAACGACCGCCATGCGGGACTGGCGGTGACTTTCGATTTCGGCGACCGTTCCGACATCCATCCAGCGCAGAAAAAGATTGTCGGCGAGCGCCTGGCGCGCGCCGCCCGCGTCGTCGCCTACGGCGAGAAGATGTCGCCGGGTGGGCCGCAGGCGGTGGCGGCCAGCCGCAGCGGGCCGGATATCGTGATCCGCTTTGCCGACACCAATGGCGGGCTGCGGACCTATTCCTCGGACATGGCAATCGGCTTCGAGGTGTGTGAACAGAACGCATGCCGCTTTGCGCACGCCACCACCGAAGGTGATACCGTCCGGCTGAAGGGCGCCGCGACAGCGGCTGCGAGCAAGGTGCGCTATGCCTGGGCCGACGCGCCGTTCGTCAACCTGTTCAGCGCCGACGACGTTCCCGCCAATGCGTTCGAAATGGAGTTGCAATGAGGCGCGCCACGCTTGCAGCCATGCTGCTGTGGGCCTTCGCCGGCGCCGCCGCGGCCTGCGCGCCGGACGCGCTGGGCACGGCGCGCGTCCTGACGCTCAAGCGCGAATACGCGGGCTACGGGACGGCACAGTATGGCTCCCTTCCGTTGCAAAAAGGGGAGGTGGTCCTGACTTTCGACGATGGGCCGGTGCCGGAAACCCTCGACCGGGTATTGCAGGCGCTCGATGCGCAGTGCGCGAAAGCGACCTTCTTCATGACCGGGGCCAATCTTGCCAGGCATCCGGAGCTGGGGCGGCGCGTCGCGCAGGCTGGACATACGCCGGCGCTGCACAGTTTCGCCCATCCGCACCTGAAGGCCATGGCCACGGCCGAACAACTGGCGGACCTCGACCAGGGCCTGCACGCATTTGCCGGCGTTTTCGGCCACGCACCGGCGGCCTACCGATTCCCGTTCCTGGAAGAGACGCCAGCCGTGCTGGCCGCGCTCAAGGAGCGCAACGTCACGGTCGCCTCGGTCGACCTGGGCATCGACGACTGGGCTCCCAATGATATGCGCGCCGAAACCCTGGTGGCCCGCCTGGCGGGACAGCTGGAGCGGACCGGCGGCGGCATCGTCCTGCTGCATGATGCGAACGGTCCCACAGCGGAAGCGCTGCCGGCATTGCTCAAGACTATCCGCGACAAGGGCTACCGGCTGGTGCACCTGCGGTGGGAGGACGCCGGGGCGGCCGCCGGCGCGCACTGAACCGCATCCAACGCCCGCGCCGCGCTGCGCGGGCATTTCTACCCCTTACAGAAACCGTTTTATGAAGATGAAGAAATTGAGCGTGCTGGTGGGCCTGGCGTTGGCCAGCGGCGCCGCACTGGCGCTGCAAAGTCCGGACAAGCAGCTGGACGTATCGGTGTTCGTCAACCCCGACCAGACGCTGTCGTACAGCGTGAAACGCAATGGCCAGCCGGTCCTGTTGCCTTCGCCGCTGGGCTTGAAGCTGGCGGGCGCGGACCTGTCGCGCGGCCTCAAGCTCGCTGCCACCTCCCAGGTCAAGACGGTGTCGGACCACTATACGATGGCGGTCGGCAAGCGGCGCGACATCCATTACCGCGCCAACGAGCAGGTGTACTCGCTGGTCAATGCCACCGGCCACAAGATGGACGTGGCCTTCCGCGTGTCCGACGATGGCGTGGCTTTCCGCTACGTGGTCGCCGACCCGAAGATCGCGTCCAAGCGCTTTGTGGGCGAAGCGACTGGTTTCGCTTTCGATCCGAAGGCGCGCGCCTTCCTGCAGCCCTTGGCGGTGGCCAAGACCGGCTGGGGCAAGACCAACCCTTCCTATGAAGAGCATTACCAGGTCGATATCCCGGTCGGCCAGCCGGCACCGCTGAAGTCGGGCTGGGCCTTCCCGGCGCTGTTCAGGAGCGGCGACACCTGGGTGGCGCTGACGGAAGCCAATATGGACGGCAGCTTCCATGCTTCGCGCCTGGCAACCGACTCGCCTGGCGGGGTGTACCGTATCGATGGGCCGACGGCGCCGGAAGTGTTCACCAATGGCGGCCTGCTGGCGCAAACCTCCGGTACGCTGGCCACACCCTGGCGCGTGCTCGCAGTGGGCGCGCTCAACACCGTGATGGATTCCACCCTCGGCACCGACCTGGCCGCACCGGCCATCGAGTTCGACGCGAAGCTGGTCCAGCCGGGACACGCGTCCTGGAGCTGGCCGTTGCTCAAGGACGAGAACACGGTGTACGACGTGCAGAAGAAGTTCGTCGACTACGCGGTGGACATGAAATGGGATTACACCCTGGTCGATGCCGAATGGGACAAACAGATCGGCTACGGCAAGATGGCCGAGCTGGCGCGCTACGCCAACAGCCGGGGCGTGGGCCTGCTGGTCTGGTACAACTCGGCCGGCGCCTGGAACGAAGCGCCGCAGACGCCGCGCGACAAGCTGCTGACGCCTGACGCGCGTGCCAAGGAATTTGCCCGCCTGCGCCAGATGGGGATCAAGGGCGTGAAGATCGACTTCTTCGGCGGCGACGGCGCTTCGATGATCCAGTACTACGTCGACATCCTGAAAGATGCGGCCCAGGCAGGCTTGCTGGTGAACTTCCACGGCGCGACCCTGCCGCGCGGCCTGGAGCGCACTTACCCGAACCTGATGACGGCCGAGGCGATCCGCGGTTTCGAGTTCACCACGTTCGACCAGCGCGACCATGATGCGGTGCCGGCCCATGCGGTGAACGCAGCCATGATCCGCAACCTGTTCGACCCGATGGACTTCACGCCGATGGTGTTTGGCGACATGGGCCAGATCAAGCGCGGCACTCGCAACGGCTTCGAACTGGCGCAATCGGTACTGTTCCTGTCGGGCATCCAGCATTTTGCGGAGATCCCGCAAGGCATGGCGACCGTGCCGGAGTATGTCCGAAGCTTCCTGCGCGACCTGCCGCGCCGCTGGGACGACAGCCGCTTCCTGGCGGGTTACCCCGGTTCGCATGTCGCCATCGCGCGCAAGGCCGGCGACAGCTGGTATGTGGCAGGCATCAATGGCGGCCCAGCCGAACGCACGATCGAGCTTGACCTGTCCTTCCTTGGCAACCGCAAGGGCGCCCTGATCACCGACGGGACGGGCCAGCGCGAGTTCAGCCAGGCCGAACTGAAGGCCGGCAAAGTGCGTGTGGCGCTGAAGCCGCGCGGTGGTTTTGTTGCAGTATTCCGTTGAAGAGCGAGACACCATGAACATGAAAAGAAGCCTGATTGCCGCGATGCTGGCAGCGGCGTTTGCGCTGCCTGCGGCTGGCGCCACGACGGCCGGGGCGCCGCCCAGTGGCCTGGACAAGAACGGCCACCTGCTGGCGGCGCCGCTCGCCGGCCACGATGGCTTTGCTTACGTGCGCCTGAAGAATGGCGTGCAGTTCCGCATCGGCGACGTCACCAAGAACGTGATCTTTTATGGTCCCGCCACGGTGCGCGTGAACGCCAACCTTGGCAGCAACCATTGGACCAGCCCAAGCCTGGTGGTGGTGGACAAGCCGGGCAGGGCGGAGTTCAAGCTGGAGGAAGGCTCCAGCACCTTGACCGTCCGCAGCGCAAAGCTGCGCATCGACATCGACCGCAAGACGGGGGCACTGAGCTTCATGGACGGCACCGGCCGCCTCTACACGCGCGAGGCCGCGCAGCCGCAATCGGTGAAGGCGGTCGAGGTGGCGGGAGCGCCGTCGTACGAGGTGGAGAACCGCCTTGTCCTGAAACCCGACGAAGCGATCTTCGGCTTCGGCTATACCGACAGCGATGCCGTCAACCGGCGTAACCAGGATCTGCTGCTGGTGCAGACCAACCTCGGCATCATCATCCCGGTGATGATGTCGTCCGAGCGCTATGGCATCCTGTGGGACACCTATTCCAAGATGCGCTTCCAGGACGGGCCGGAAGGCGCCCGCCTGTGGGCCGAAAGCGCGCCAGGCGGCGTCGACTACTACTTCATGGGCGGCCGCTCGATGGACGATGTGGTGGGCGAATACCGGCAACTGACGGGCGCGGCGCCCATGTATCCCAAGCAGGCTTTCGGGCTGTTCATGAGCAAGGAGCGCTATCCGACCCAGAAGCGCATCGTGGAAGTGGCCGAGACCTTCCGCAAGGAGCAGTTCCCGCTCGACTACATCGTGCAGGACTGGCAGTACTGGGGCGGCGACAAGGATGGCACCTGGAGCGGCATGGCCTGGGACCCGGTGCGCTTCCCCGATCCGCGCGGCATGAGCGACCGCCTGCATCAGCTGAACCTGAAGCTGATGGTGTCGATCTGGCCTTCCATCGGCAACGATACGCAGCTGGGCAAGGAGCTGGACCAGCATGGCTTGCGTTTCGAGCCGCTGCACTGGATTTCCAAGAAAGCGCGCGTCTATGACGCCTACAGCCCGCTGGGCCGGAAAATCTACTTCAAGCACGCGAAATCGGGCCTGTTCGACAAGGGCGTCGATGCGCTGTGGATGGACGGCACCGAGGTGGAAGTCGGGTCCGCCGCCTGGGACGCGGCGCAGAACGAGGCCGACATCAAGGGACTGGGCCGCAATGCATTGGGCGACTTCGCCCGCTACCTGAACCCATACACGCTGCTCACCACCCAGGGCACTTACGAGGGCCAGCGCGCCACCAGCGACAAGCGCGTGTTCACGCTGACCCGGTCCGCATGGGCGGGCGCGCAGCGCACCGCGGCGGCTTCCTGGTCGGGCGACATCTTCGCCAACTGGGATACGCTGCGCAAGCAGGTCAGCGGCGGCGTCAACGTGACCATCACCGGCAACCCGTACTGGACCCAGGATACGGGCGGCTTCTTCGTCAGCCGCGACTATCCAGGCGGCGAGAAAGACCCTGCCTACCGCGAACTGTTCGCGCGCTGGTTCCAGTATGGCGCCTTCAATCCCATCATGCGTGTGCATGGCACCGACATCGAGCGCGAGCCGTATATCTTCAAGGGTCTCGATCCGGAAGTCTATAAATCCCTGCTCGATGCGGCGCATCTGCGCTACCGCCTGCTGCCCTACACCTACGGCCTGAGCGCGAAGGTGAGCAGCGACCATTACACGCTGATGCGCGCCTTGCCGATGGATTTTGCGGATGACAAGGCGACCTACAACATCAACGACGCCTTCATGTTCGGGCCTTCGCTGCTGGTGCATCCGGTCACGCGGCCGATGTACCGCATCCAGCCGCCGCCGCCGGCCACCATCCCGGCAGAATTCCTGCGTACGCCGGATGGCCAGCCCGGCCTGGCCGGGCAGTACTTCGAAGGGCGCAACTTCGAGACGCCTAAAGGGAAGGTGATCGACAAGACCATCGACCATGTGTGGCCCGCGCCGCCGCTGGCCACGATCCCGGCCGGCCTGACGAAACTTGACGACTTCTCCGCGCGCTGGAACGGCACGCTCGAAGCACCGGAGGATGGGGAGTATGAAATCGGGGTCGAAGCGGACGACGGTTACCGGCTCTTCCTTGACGGCCAGCCGGTGGTCGAGCGCTGGGAAAACGGCGGCAAGCGGATGGCCACCGCACGCAAGGTGCTGCGCAAAGGCCAGCGTGTGAAGCTGCTTCTCGAGTATTACCAGGCCACTTCGGACCGCAGCGTGCGCCTTGCCTGGCGTACCCCGAGCGCCATCCGTGCATTGGCCGCGGACAAACCGGCCGTGGATGCGAGCGTGCGCACCTACCTGCCCAAGGGCACCGCGTGGTATGACTTCTGGACCAACGAGCGCCATGAAGGCGGCCAGACGGCGTTGCGCGATGCGCCGCTGGACATCGTGCCGCTGTACGTACGGGCTGGCGCCATCCTGCCGATGGGACCGGTCATGCAGTACGCCACCGAACAGCCGGACGCGCCTTACGAAATCCGCATCTATCCGGGAGCCGACGGCAGCTTCACCCTGTACGAGGACGATAACGAGACCTATGCCTACGAAAAAGGCCAGTCCGCGCGCGTGCCGCTCCGCTGGAACGACAAGGCGAAGACGCTCACCATCGGCGCCCGCGTCGGCAGCTATCCCGGCATGTCCGGCAAGCGCACCCTGAACCTGGTGCTGGCAGGG
>CBFGQI010000124.1:0-15741 GCA_965650885.1 uncultured Oxalobacteraceae bacterium | reverse complement strand
CGCAGGCTTGGCGCGGCTTCGGCCACGCCGGACAACCGCAACAGCAAGCCGACTTGCTGTTGATGGTCACGCGTCCGCCGCCAAGCGGACTGGCCTTGCATGCGGGCCAATTCCTGCTTGGCTGCACGCCGGCGATCAACCTGTTCCCGCGCACCACGGAAACGGTCAAGCTGGATCAGCGCCAGCTCGAATACCGCCTGGTCCCGGATGCCCGGTACGAAGCCAGCACGGAAATCCATTCCCTGCTCAAGGTGGAGGCCAGCTATGCCGACGGGCAGGGCGCCATGCGGCTGTCGCCCTACTATGGTTTTGGCCAGATCCTCCAGGGCCAGTCCGGTGCCCAATGGGTGGCGCGCCGGGTGCCCGGCAGCGGTGTGCGTGCCGGCGGCACCGACGTCTTGCTGTCCTTCATGGACGTCGACAGCGAAGCGGGCTTCATCCGTATGCCGCTGGTGTCGGCCCATGCCTTGTGCAGCAACCGCCGGCTGGCCGAGGAAATCCGGCCCGACCCGCCAGGACAGGCCACTTTCCGGGCCCCGGCCGCTGCCGGGCTGCTGCCGGTGCGTTGCCTGGTGCAGCCAACGCCGCATGTGATGCCGCCTGTCGACGGCCGCCAGCTGTGGCGCGTGCTGTCGCTGCTGAACCTGAACCACATCACGCTCGACCAGCTGTCCGACAGCCCGGCCGGCAGCAGGCTGGCGATGGTGCAGCGCCTGCTGGAACTTGCCAATAGCGCCGGCAGCATGGGCGGTGCGCGCCAGGCCCGCGCGCTGCAGCGCTTCGAGTGCCGGCGCGTGGTGCGGCCGGTGCGCGGCGGGCCCGTGCCAGGCTTCCGCCGCGGTCATGAGCTGGTGCTCGAGTTCGCCCCCGGCAGCTATGGCGACGGCACGCCGCTCATGCTGGCCGCCGTCCTGCAGCGCTTCTTCCAGATGTATTGCAGCGTCAATTCGTTTGCCAGCGTCACCGTGATGGCGGGCGAGGAAAGGGTGAAGGAATGGCTCCCCGCGACCAGCTCCCATTGAGCGCCCCGGCGCAGCATGTCCTGCGGCAGCCCGGCGCTTTCGACTTCTTCCAGGCCGTACGCCTGCTGGAGCTGGCCCGGCCCGATGCGATGGAAGTGGGCACCGGCAGCGAAGCGCTGCAGGAAGCGGTCGCCTTCCGCGGCCGTATCGGCTTCGGCTTCCCACCGGCTGACATGGTGCAGGCGGCAGGCCCGGACGGCTATCGCCGCATCCTGCTGGAAGTCGCCTTCATGTGCCTGGCCGGGTCGGACGGCCCGCTGCCGGCGCCCTACACCGCGCTGGTCCAGCGCCGCGCCCGACGCCATGGCGAGCCGGGCCAGCGCCCCGCTTATGGCCCGGATGACGACGCGCGCGACTTCCTCGATATGTTCAACCACCGCCTGGTTTCCTACTTCTACCGGGCGCGCAAGCGCCGCCGTCTCGCCTTGGCGCGCACCGGCACGGCGCCGCTGGAGCGCATCCTGTTCCAGCTGATCGGATTTCACGAGGGCAGCTTGTTGACGCGCCTGCGGCGCAAGGGATCGCGCGCCGGCGCGGCCGTGTATGCGCGCGCCATGCTGCGCTACGCCGGCATGCTGGCAAACCAGACCCGCTCCATGGCCGGACTGGAAGCCTTGCTGTCCGATGCGCTCGGGGTGCCGGTGCGCGGGCGCGAACACCTTGGCCGCTGGCTGGCGATCGAACAGCGCTTCCAGACCGCCATCGGCCCGCACGGCCGCAACCGTGCCCTCGGCCAGGAAACCGTCCTTGGGGCACGCGCCTGGGAACCCGGCGGCGCCATCGGCCTCATGCTGGGTCCCATGGACCTGGTGTCCTACCGCTCACTGCTGCCGGGCGGCCCCGCCCACGAAGCGCTGGTGTTCCTGACCCGTTTCTACCTGCGCGGCGACCTCGATGTGCACGTGACCCTGGTGCTGGCCCCCGATGCCGGCGAGGTGCAGCACATCGCCCGGCTCGGGTTCGGCGCGCTGAACCGGACCGCCTGGCTGGGCCAGGAAGTGCCAGGCGAACGCTACCAGTCGAGCTTCATGCTGCCGGCCTGGAGCGACGCCGCCGCGGGAGAGCGCCCATGAGCCGCGCCGGACTTGCCCTGAAACTGAGCGCCGCGCCGGCGCTGGAAAGCCTGCAGCTGGTCGCGCTGCACGCCGAAGAAGCACTCGGTGAGCTGTTCCTCTACACGCTCGAACTGCATTCGGCCGACCTGTCGCTTGACCTGGCCGGCATGGTCGCCCAATCCGTCACGGCCAGCGTAGCCCTGCCCGATGGCGGTTGGCGCCATTTCAGCGGCAAGGTGGCGCGCATCGTGCAATCGGGCGGCGGCACGGAGCGCGCGACTTACCGCGCCGAATTGCGTCCCTGGTTCTGGTGGCTGACGCTGGAAGTCGATGCACGCATCTTCCAGAACAAGACCGTACCCGACATCGTCACCGGCTTGTTCCAGGAGTTCGGCTTTACCGAATTCCGCAACAGCCTGACCGCCAGCTACAGCGAACGCGAATACTGCGTGCAGTACAACGAGAGCGCTTTCGCATTCATCTCGCGGCTGATGGAGGAAGAGGGGATCTACTACAGCTTCGAGCATAGCGCCAGCGGGCATACCCTGGTGCTGCTCGATGGCGGCCAGCCGTACCCGGCCTGCCCGAGCCTGGCCGCGGCGGCCTACATGGGAACCGGCAGCAGCCGCGACAAGCCCGACCTGGTGTACCGCTGCGACGCCGAACAGAATGCGGTGCCCGGGCGCTATGCAAGTGGCGACTTCAACTTCCTGACACCGGCCCAGCCTCTTGGCGCCTGCGCCGGCAGTCAGGGCCGCCGCGTGTACGAGTATCCTGGCGGCTACGAGGACAGCGGCGCCGGGCAGGGACGCGCGGCAGTCCGCATGCAGGAATTGGGGCTTGGCGCCAAGGCACTGCGCGGCGACAGCACCTGCCGCGCCTTCACCGCAGGCTGCCGCTTTACCCTTGCGGGGCATGCCCGCAGCGAGTTGAACACCGAGCACGTGCTGCGCCACGTCGTCCACAGCATCAGCCACGACAGCTACAGCAACAGCTTTGTGGCATTCCCCCTGACTTTGCCATTCCGGCCCGCGCGCGTGACGCCAAAGTCGCGCGTATTTGGCACGCAAACGGCGACCGTGGTCGGCAAGTCCGGCGAAGAAGTCTGGACCGACAGCCATGGCCGCATCAAGGTCCAATTCCATTGGGACCGGTTAGGCAGCAGCGACGAGAATTCCTCGTGCTGGGTACGCGTGGCCCAAGCCTGGGCGGGCCAATCCTGGGGCGCCTTCTTCCTGCCGCGCATCGGGCAGGAAGTGATCGTCAGCTTCCTGGATGGCGACCCGGACCGCCCGCTGGTGACCGGCTGCGTGTACAACGCCACCCAAACGCCGCCGGAGGCGCTGCCAGCCAACCAGACGCGCAGCGTGATCCGCAGCCGCTCCTCAAAACAGGGCAACGCCGGCAACGAATTGCGCTTCGAAGACAAAAAGGACAGCGAGGAACTCTATCTTCACGCCCAGAAGGACATGAAGACCGAAGTCGAGAACGACCGCAGCGCGCGCATCATCAAAGGCAACGAAAGCCTGAAAGTCGAGCAAGGCACACGCAGCATCGATGTAAAGGGCGACGAAATACATACCAACCAGGCCAATTTCACGCAGCAGGTCACGGGCGACTTCAAGCTGAAGGTGGACGGCAACCTCACCATCGAGGTGGGCGGATCGGTCAGCATCAAGGCCGGCACCTCATTCAAGAACGAGGCCGGGACCGAGCTGACCAATCAGGCCGGTACCGCCCTGACCAACAAGGCGGGGACGGAACTCACCAACGACGCAGGCGTCAGCATGACCAACAAGGCCGCCGCCTCGCAAACCGTGGACGGCGGCGGCATGCTGACCTTGAAGGGAGGGATCGTCAAGATCAACTGAGATGAGCGAAACCAGCAAAGAAGTCGAAGTGAGCGACGACCACGGCCGCCTTACCGGGCGCTTCCAGCTCGCCGACGGGCGCCTGCACGGCCCCTGCACGCTGTACAGCGCCGGCCGGATGATCGCCGAGATCCCTTACGCGCATGGCCAGCGCGAAGGTGAAATGCTCACCTATGGCGAGCATGGCCTTCCAAGCAGCGTCGTCCCGCACCACGCCGACCTGCCGGATGGCGAAGCGCGCTACTTCCATCCCGATGGCAGCCTGGCACGCTTGGCGAACTACCGCGAAGGCCGGCTGCACGGCGAGGTCCGCGACTACGCGCCAGATGGCAAGCAGCTGTCGCTGGTCAAATACATCGACGGCAAAGCCGTGCCGGAGGAGCAGGCGGCTGCCGGCCCGGCACAGGCTCCGATGCCCGCTCCCGGCAGATCCTGGCTGGCGCGCCTGGTGGAGGGCTAGCCGATGGATGTCGAATTCTCGTTCAGCAAGCGCATGTTGGCCGTCCTGCTCCTGGCCCTGCTCGCGCTGCTGGCAGCAAGTTTCGCGCTTGGCGTCATTGCTGGCCGTACGTTTTAAAGAAGGAGAACGCAAATGGGCGAACAAGGCACCACCCTGATCCAGGCCCACTTCGTGCACGGCCACGTCCTGCCAGGGCATCGCACAGTGCAGATGCGCGGCGGCGTGGAATCGTTTGCAATTGAACCCGGCCGCCTGAACCTGGCCGGCGCCGTCGGCCGCCCGCTTCCGGATGGCGTGCGCCAAAAGATGGAGGCATTCTTCAAGACCGATTTTTCGAATGTCCGCATCTACCAGGGCACGCAGGCACAATCGATCGGCGCCCACGCTTTCACCATGGGCTCGGACATCTATTTCGCACCCGGCCAATATTCTCCCGACACCCCGCGTGGCCAGCAGCTACTCGGACATGAACTTGCGCACGTTATCCAGCAGCGGCAGGGCAGGGTGCGCGCACCGCAAGGAAAGGGCACCATGGTTGTCAACGACCACGGCCTCGAAGCGGAAGCCGACCGCCTGGGCGCCCGCGCAGCCGCATTCCGCGCTCCGATCCAGGCCAAGCAGGCGGCAACGCATAAGCTGGTGATTGGTGCTTACATGCACCGTGATGCCAACCTTCCACCGGACCTGGCGGGCCACGCCTTCGTTTCGATCCAGGGCCCGACAGGCGGCCGCCAGACCTGGGGCTTCTCGCCGCAGCGCTACAGCCACTTCAATCCACAGAAAGACCTTGGCAGGCTGCGCGCCGGCGTGCCCGGCGTGGTCCATCGCGACGATGGCGCTTTCGCCAAGCCTGGCGTCAAGACGCGCAGCTACGAATTGACTGGCGCGCAAGCCCAGGCGGCGCTGGCCAAGATCAATGAATACCGCAGCCGCCACTACAACTTCAGCGCCCAGTCGCGCCAATGCACGACTTTCGCAACGGATGTGCTGCGAGCAGCAAATATCAAAAGTGGGTTGAGCGGATCCTTGCGGCCCGGCGAACTCTATCGGAAGGTTTGAAACTTGGCCTGCTGTGTCATCGGTCCCATGGAGGAGATTTGCTTGTTCATCGACGCCATCGCCTTCGCAACGGAATCCGACACGTCCTTCTGCAGGGCCGAATGGCCTTGTGCCTGGCGCTGGGCCAACGCATCCAGGGAGCGGCGGAGCTGTTGCAACAGGTTCTCCACAGTCTGTTCGAAATTCGTGCGCAAGTCGCCGACCGCATCGATCATTGCATCCACAGCTCCAGCTTGCCGCGCCATGCCGGCGTCCAGCGCTTCCTGGCGGCTCGCCATGAGACCCAGCGTTTCGCGCACTTGCCCGGCGAGCGCCAGCCATTCGGCGTTGTCGGCAATGAGCCTACCGAAATCCTGCACGGCACTATCCATCCTGTCCGCCAGCCGACGCGAATGGTGCATCGCCTCCATTTGCTCGCTGCGCTGCCTGTCCGCCACTTGCGCGCTCCGGTTCGAGATGGCGGCTAGGGATTCGAGCTGCCGCTCGAATCCTGCAACGATACGCTGGTTGATGTCGGAGATCACATCATGCAGCGCCGTCGTGAGCTGCTCCATATTGCGCTGCTGCTGGCGATGTTCCGACAATTCGAGATTATTCCCCAGTGCTGCGATTGCATCGCGCAGTTCGATATGGCGGGCCAGCTCAAGCTGTGCACGTTCGGCATTGGCCCGAACCAGTTTCTTTTGCAGTACGGCGGCATATCCCACCGCGAGCAGCAATACGATAATGAGCAGGACCTCGAACGGCGACATAGTATGCGGCTCCAACAAGTTCGAACGAGCCCATGTTGCCACCAAAATGCCATGCCAACAAGCCTCTGCCATCCGCAAGTGAAAGGGAAGCCACCATGAAGACGCATAAGAGGGTTGTGCCGCCACCCGTGGCCAGGCTGGGTCAGCGCGGCTCGCCAACGGTACCGCCCGTGTTTCGTCCATCACCGGCATTTCCGAAAACCGTACAAGCACGGATGGCCTCTTCCGCACCGATCATCCAGCGCATGGAGGCCATCATCCACAAGTGCGGCTGCGGTAAGAAATTCGACAATGCGCATGGCCTGGCAATTCACAAGGCGCGGTGGTGCAAACTCGGCGCGGGCGGGAAGGCCGAGGAACCCAGCGACCTCAGCGAGGATAGCTATTCCGACGATGAACGCGAGTTCAAGCGGCGGGGCGGCCGCAGCAAGGCCGTCATAGCAGCGTATGTCGACAACAAGCACTCCGGATTCAGGGTTAATACCCAAGAGGGCTTGTCAGCCGTTGTGAACAGGATGGATACGGCGAAGAATGCCAGTGCCAATACCCATGTCCTGATCGGCAGCAAGCAAGAGACGTATTCTTCCTATTCGATCGGTACGGCAACCGCCGTATCGATGTATGGAGGTCGATTCAACGTGCAGAGTGAGCCGAATGTCCATGCCACCTGGGGAAAGAAGATGCACGTGCACTCGGAGATGCACGCCCTCTACACGATCACGGGCGGTGACGCGTCCAAAATCAAAGGATGCCTGAAAGGTAAAAAAATCGTGGTGGACAAGGAGATTTGCGCTGATTGCTATCCCTATGTACGCCAGGCTGAACCGGACGAGATCCGGGACGGTTCCGCTGGAAAACCAGCGGAACAGCGCGAAAAATGGGACGATTGGAAGAACCCCTTCGACAAGTAATGACACCTGTACGAGGAGAGCGGAACCATGGGTTGCCAGGTATGTGCAGGAGCAATGATGCAATGTAGTTTTGGAGCGGCGCCCGCGACGTTGGCGGTCTTGCCGGTCAATCGAACACTCACCGGAACGCCGGCTGCGACCATCATGGACTTCGCACCGATTGTCAACGTGCCGCCCTTCGGCATGTGTTCGAGTCCGTCGAACCCAGCGGTCATTGCCGCGACCGCGGCTGCCATGGGTGTGCTCACACCGATGCCTTGCGTGCCGGTGACGATTGCACCATGGGCGACCGGTTCTCCGACGGTCCTCATTGGCAATATGCCGGCGCTAAACGACAGCAGCAAGCTAAGCTGCGCGTGGGCGGGCGTCATCCAGATATCGTTTGCGGGGCAGGCGACCGTACAAATTCCTTGAACAAAACGTGAACTAAGCCCACGCGAAACTACCATGACGCTCGTAACGAAAGTCAAACGTGACGCGGCCTTTGCAATATATAATTTTTTTTGAATTTACATTGAAGGCCGGCGCATAAGCGATCCGGCGCCCACCACAACTGCGGCCAATGCACAAATATCACTTCATCTCAGGACTGCCACGCGCAGGTTCTACTTTGCTAGCAGCCATCTTGCGTCAGAACCCTCGCTTTCATGCCGGGATGTCCAGCCCTGTTGGCGTCCTCGTCCGGAATATGTTGAACCAGTTGGGTGCCGGAAGTGAATTCGGTCCGGTCGTATCGACCGAACAGCGCCGCCGCCTGGCTCGTGGCGTATTCGACAGCTATTACGCAGACCAGGAAGACAAAGAGGTTGTGTTCGATACGAACCGCATGTGGTGCGCGCAGATGCCGGCCCTGATGGATATGTTCCCGGACGCGAAGGTGATTGCCTGCGTGCGCAATGTCGCGTGGGTGATGGACAGCATTGAGCGTCGTTACCGTGCCAACCCCTTCGAGATCACGCGACTGTTCAACGACGACACCGAACGCAATACGGTTTATAGCCGGGTGGACACCCTGGCCCAACGCAATCGCCTGGTGGGCTACCCGTGGACCGCGCTGAAGGACGCCTTTTACGGCGAGCATGCCGCCTCGCTGCTGCTGGTCGATTATGAGTTGCTGGCACAGGTGCCACAACAGGTGTTACCACTGATTTACCAGTTCCTTGGCGAACCCTCATATCAACATGACTTTGAGTCACTGCACTACGACGCGCCCGAGTTCGATGAGGCACTCGGCCTCCACGGCTTGCACAAGGTGCGGCCACGCGTGGGGCTGGAACGGCGCGAGACGATTTTGCCGCCGGACCTGTTTGCGCAGTACAGCAAGCTCTCATTTTGGCATGACCAGAGCAACAGCCGCGCCGGCATGATCACGGTCAAGCCCACTGCGCCAGGAACATAGCGCACCAATCAAGGAGTCCGTCATGAGCCAGCCTTCCGCTTTCCACTCTGCCGAGAACGACCTTATCTTCGTCGATAGCCGTGTGAAGGACTCCGCCATCCTGCTGAAGGACTTGCAGCCGGGCGCCAAAGTCGTCTACCTGAGTGCCGCCGAGGATGGCCTGGCGCAATTGGCTGCGGCATTAGTCCAGGGGGGGCAGGCCACCTCGGTGCACGTCCTGGCTCATGGGAGCACAGGGCAGCTATGGCTGGGATCAACTTTCCTTGACTCGGCTTCGCTGGCCGGGCATGCCGATACGCTGGCTGCGATAGGGCGTGGGATGGCTCCAGGTGGCGACCTTCTGGTCTATGCCTGCAACCTTGCAAACGGCGATGCCGGTGCCGCGCTCATCTCGCGCCTGGCCGACTTGACCGGTACCGATGTCGCCGCCAGCAGCAATGCAAGCGGCGCCAACGGCGACTGGCAGCTCGAAATCAGCACGGGCCGTATAGCGGACCGCGCGCTACTGAATGCGTCTGCCTTGCAGGAATATGCCCTGAGCCTGGCGACCTTGACCGTTACCACGGGACTGGACAGCGGTGCAGATGCCACGATCGGTGCCAGCCTTGCCGCCGACACAGGGGACGGCGGCGGCTTGTCGCTGCGGGAAGCATTGAGCTGGGCCGCGGCCAACGACACCATCACATTCAACGCTGGCATGACAGTGCTGCTCAACTCGACGCTGACGTTGAACAAAAACCTGACGATCGATGGCGACCTCAACAACGACCAGACGGCCGACGTCACATTCGACGGCCAATACAAGGCCAAGGTGCTCAACGTGATTGCCGGCACGGCTGCCACCTTGGACGGATTGGTGATCACGCGGGGACTGGCGGCGGGCAATGGCGGCAATGGTGGAGACGATGCGCTGGCTGCCAATGGGGCCGGTATTTACAATGCGGGTACGCTCACCCTCAACAACACGATGGTTTCGGCCAACGCGGCGTCCGGCGGCGGAGGGGGCGGCGGTGTTACGCCGACTTATGCGGGCGGCGCCGGCGGCGGCGGCGGGGCCGTTGGTGGCGGCATCGGCGGCCGCGGCGGAGACACCCTGGGTTCCACAGGTACGGCCGGCTCTGCCGGACAAGGCGGCGCCGGAGGCGGCTTCGCCAATATGGGGGGGCGCGGAGGTAATAGTACCGGCGGCGCAGGCGGATCCGCTTACCCTGGCTATAGCACCGGCAGTGCCGGAGGCACCGCGAACGGCGGCACTATTTCAATCGGTGGCGGGGGTGGCGGCGACGGCTATAACGATATTGGCGGCGCCGGCGGTGGAGCGGTGGGAGGCATCTATAACGATTCCGGTGCGACCGTTACGATCATCGGCAACTCCGTTGTTTCAGGCAATATTGGCGCGGGGGGCGGCGGTGGCGGGGGCGGCGCCGGAGGGGCCTATACCCAGGCCGGCGGTGCGGGCGGAGTCGGCGTGGGCGGCATCTGGAACAAAGGCACACTCCAGATCACGGCCGCCAATTTTGCCGCGATGAGCGGTAACGTAGGCGGTAGCGGTATCGGCGGAACGAGCGCAGGTGCCGCCGGCACTTCACCCGCGTCGTATACCAACCTTTATAACAATGGCGGGGTGGTCGACCTGAGCTATGTGCCGCCCAGCACGGCCCCGACCGCCACCCTCGTCGTTGCCGACACGGCGCTGGTCATCGGCGAGACGTCCCTGGTCACGATTACCTTCTCGGAAGCCGTGACGGGCTTCGATAACAGCGACTTGGCGGTGGCTAATGGCACGCTGAGCGCGGTAAGCAGCAGCGATGGCGGAACCACCTGGACTGCGACCCTCACGCCTGCCGCAGCAGTGAGCGACGCCAGCAATGTCATCACGCTGGACAACACCGGTGTGAAGAACGGGATGGGCACGCCGGGCATCGGCACTACCGATTCAAACAACTATGCGATCGACACTGCACGGCCAACCGCCAGCCTGGTACTGGCCGACACGGCGCTCAAGGCCGGGGAAACGTCGAAGCTCACGATTACTTTCTCGGAAGCGGTAACGAACTTCACCACGGCAGACCTGACCGCCGATAACGGTACCGTGTCCGGCTTGTCCAGCGCCGATGGCGGCATGACCTGGACTGCCACCCTGACTCCTGACGCCGCTGTCGACGACGCCAGCAATCTCGTTCAATTGAACAACGCCACGGTCAATGACCTCGCGGGCAATGCAGGCAGTGGCACCACGAACTCGAACAACTATGCCATCGATACCGCGCGGCCGACCGCCACGGTCGCCGTGGCCGACAACGCCTTGTCGGCAGGTGAAACCACGCAAGTAACTGTCACGTTCTCGGAAGCAGTAAGCGGCTTCACCAACGCAGATTTGACGGCGGACAATGGTAGCCTGAGTGCGGTGAGCAGCAGCGATGGAGGCGTCACCTGGACTGCGACCCTGACCCCGGCTGCGGGCATCGCCGACACCAGCAACACGATTCAACTGGATAACACCGGCGTCAGCGACGCGGCGGGCAACGCGGGCTCGGGGACCACCAGTTCAAACAACTACACCATTGACACCTTGCGGCCGACCGCCACCATCGTCGTCGCCGACAGTGCCCTGGCGATTGGCGAGACAACGATGGTGACCATTACCTTCTCGGAGGCGGTCACAGGCTTCGACGGCGGCGATCTCACCGTAGCCAACGGGACACTTGGCGGTTTAAGCACCAGCGATGGCGGCATCATCTGGAGCGCCACCCTCACGCCAACGCCGGCTGTCAACGATACCAGCAATGTCATCACACTGGATGGCAGCGGCGTGCAGGATGCTGCGGGCAACACCGGCACCGGCACTACCGGTTCGAACAATTATGGAATCGATACAGTTCGGCCGACGGCCACTGTGGTGCTGGCGGATACGGACCTCAATGCCGGGGAGACGTCGCAGCTCACGATTACCTTCTCTGAAGCGGTAACGAATTTCACCACGGCCGACCTGACCGCCGATCACGGTACGGTGTCCGGCCTGTCCAGCGCCGATGGCGGCATTACCTGGACTGCCACCCTGACTCCGGACGCCGCCGTCGACGACACCAGCAACGTCGTCCAATTGAACAACGCCACGATCAATGACTTGGCCGGCAATGCGGGGATCGGTACCAGTGATTCAGCCAATTACAGCGTCAGGACGGTTCGACCAACGGTCCTGGTGGCGCTGGCCGACAGCACCTTGACGGCCGGCGAAACCACTGGCGTCACGTTTACGTTCTCCGAAGCGGTGAGCGGGTTCGATGTATCCGATGTCGTGGTGGAGAACGGCACCCTCAGTTCGCTCGCTTCGAGTGACGGCGGCGTAACGTGGAACGCCACCCTGACGCCAACGTCTGGCGTGGTCGATGCCAGTAATGTGGTGACCGTCACCAATAGCGGCTACACGAACGCGGCCGGCAATAGCGGCAGTGGCAGCTCCAGTTCTGCGAACTACACAGTGAGCACGGTACGGCCTACAGCCACCGTCGCGCTGTCCGACAGTGCACTGAAAGCGGGGGAGACCGCCACCGTCACCATCACCTTCTCGGAGGCGGTATCAGGCTTTGACAATAGCGACGTGACAGTGCAAAACGGTAAGCTGGGCGCGGTGGCTTCATCGGATGGCGGCGTGACCTGGACCGCTGTGCTGACGCCCACCGCCGATACTAGCGATGCCAGCAATGTGGTCAGCGTGACGAATGCGGGAGTGGTGAATGCCGCAGGCAATGCGGGCGTCGGCCAGACCGATTCGGCCAATTATGCAGTCGACACAGACGTCCCCAACGCCACCGTGGCGCTGTCCGATAGCGCCCTGGTGGCAGGCGAAACCGCGCTATTGACCATTACCTTCGACCAGGCGGTCACCGGCTTCTCCGGTGCGAGCATTAATGTTGCCAACGGCAGCCTGTCGGGGCTGGCGTCTTCCGACGGCGGCGTTACCTGGACTGCCACCCTGACACCCGCGAGCCCCATTGACGATGCCAGCAACGTCGTCAGCGTCGACATGTCCACCGTGACGGACGCATCCGGCAATGCCGGGTCCGGCCTCGCCAGCAGCGCCAACTACTCCGTCCATACGGTACGGCCAAGTGTCACGCTGGCGGTGGCCGATGCGACTTTGCTGGCCGGTGTGAGCTCAACGGTGACCATCAAGTTCTCGGAAGCAGTCACGGGACTCGATACCGGAGACTTCGGCGTTGCCAACGGCGCGCTGTCGGGTCTCGCCACAGCCGATGGCGGCGTTACCTGGACCGCAGTCCTGACACCGGCCGATGGGGTTGACGACACCAGCAACGTTATCACGCTGGATAATACCGGCTACACCAGCCTGACCGGCAATACAGGGCAGGGTAGTACCGATTCGAACAACTATGCGCTGGCGACAAGCCGGCCAAGCGCTACGATCCTGGTCAGCGACGTCCAGCTGGACGTCGGGCAGACTGCTGCCGTCACCATCACCTTCAGCGAAGCAGTATCGGGCTTCAGTAATGCTGACCTGACCGTCGGCACAGGCACGTTGTCGCCGGTCAGCTCGGCCGATGGCGGCATTACCTGGACTGCGACGCTGACGCCGGATAGCGGAGTGAACAGCAGCGGCAACGTCATCACGCTCAATAATGCGGGCGTGCAGGACGCGTCTGGCAACGCGGGCATCGCGACAACCATGTCGAACCCGTATGTGGTCAATACGGCGCCGGACTCCCCTGAACCGGGCAACACCGTGGATGGCGTCCCTGTGACGAGCAGCGCGACCATTGATCCGGCAACTGGCATCGCGGGCACGCGCGTCACCGTTCCAATCGTCCCGGCAGCGCGGAATGACGATCCAAGCACCCCGAATAGCGGCCTGGCCGACATCCCGTTAGGAATCGACGCGCCCGCGGGCGCTCCGCAGGTTGACCTCACCGTAAGCTTGCCCGCTGGAGCCGGCCTCCAAGCCGAAGGGCCGAACATCTTGCTCTCAAACGCGCAGGCTCTGGTCAACCTGATCAATCGCATCGAGGATAAGACAGTCGCTGGTTCGAGTGTCCAGCAAGAGATGGCAGGGCTGGGAGGCGCGTTCCTGGACGCGCTCGGCGGTTCGGTCATGCTGGAGACCAAAACCCTGGTACCGATCGTCACGCCCGGAACCACGCTGACGCAACCGATCGTCATCAGCGGCAGTTCGACGCCCGCTGCCGGCGGCAATGCGAATGCGCCTGCCATCGCCCTGGTGATCGATACCGGGAGCTTAACCGGCAATACGATCCTGCAACTGGATAACGTCGACTTCGCTGCGGTGGTCGGCGCCAGCACGTTGCGGGGAGGCAGTGGCGGGAACATGGTCGCCGGCGATGGCGCTTCGCAGAACATCTTCCTGGGTGCCGGAGATGACAAGCTGTTCGGCGGTGGCGGCAACGATATCATTGGCAGTGCCGGCGGCAGCGACCTGCTCGACGGCGGCAGCGGCAATGATGTCGGCGTTGGCGGCATCGGGGACGACAGCGTGAGCGGTGGCAGCGGCAACGACGTACTGCAGGGTGGCCGCAGTGGACAGGGCGACTGGACGTTCTTTGTCGACAGCGCCGGCCGGCTTGCCGCGCGCCACGAGACAGCCTTGTTTGCGCCCGGCAGCAGCGAACTGGTCACACTAGCCGAACTCAACGGTAACGCTGAAGGGCTCGGCTTCGTGGATGCACCGGCCCAAGGCTTGGCCGACATCGCGCTGCTATATGGCGCCGTCTTCGGCCGTGCTCCGGATCTGGGTGGACTCGAGTTCTGGTCCGGTACCGGTCTGACAATGAGTGCCATGGCCCGCGCATTCAGCACCTCGACTGAATGGGCCGCCGCCGGTTACAACCAGCTCAGCGATGAAGGGTTTATCAACCAGGTCTACCAGAACGCACTCGGGCGCGCCCCTGACGCCGCTGGCGCGGCATACTGGACCGGCCAATTGGCCGGCACCAACGGTGCCGCGCCGCACAGCCGGTTTGACGTGATGGCTGCCATCGCTTTGAGCGGGGAACACCGCGCCGCAGTCAGCACCTCGGACGGAATCACTGTCGCGACTACTCGGCAGGCTTCGGAATCGGACTGGTTCGCCGGCAGCGGCAATGACCGCCTCGAAGGCGGGCAAGGCAGCGACATTCTCATGGGCGGTGACGGGCTCGACTCAGCCGTGTTCAGCGGAGCCCGCGCCGGCTACAAATTCCTTCTGGCGGCCACCGGCCAAGTGCTGGTCCGCGAGCAGTCGAGCGGCGACATGGACACGCTGAGCGGAATTGAAACAGGCAGCTTCGCGGATGGCACGGTGGATCTCGGATTTACCCAGGCAGCGACGCCATTGCTTCAGAAGCTGGGCCTCCTGTACCAGACCTTGTTCGACCGGGCCGGCGATCTCGCCGGCATCGCCTGGTGGTCTGGACAGTACACTCAGGTGGATACGGCCGTGCGCGATTTCATGGCGTCGTCAGAGTACGCAGCCCGTTACGGCAGCGCCAGCGACAAACAATTCGTTGAAGCCCTGTACCGCAACACCGGATTGCAGGACAGCGAAGCGGACGGCATTCAGTACTGGGAGGGCTACCTGACGAGCCATACTCGGGAAGAACTGATCACCAACTGGATCGGTCACGCTGATGTCATTAACGCCCAGTTCGGCGATCAGGGCCTATGGCTTGCATAAAACGGGCTTTGCCGACGGGCTGTGGTTTCTTTAACGTAGCCTGAGATTTTGTTCAAGACGTAGAGAAAAGTACCGGTCACACTCCAGCCATTCAACCTTGGGCAGGAGAGTGTGATGAATGGTGGCGACGCAATCGGCATGGCAACGTTCGCATTGATAGGGGCAGTGACGCCAGGCCCTGTCAATCTGGTAGCGCTGCGTTATGGCGTCGATGGCGGCTTGGTACGGCCCATCAGTTACACAATCGGCGCGAGTGTCAGTTATGGGATATTGCTGTGGCTGACCGGTCTGGGCGCCGGAGTTTTGCTGGAACAACCGCTCCTGGCGCAAGTTGTCCGTTGGGCAGGCGCCGCCTACTTGGCTCGCCTGGCGTGGCAAATCATGACTGCGCCAGCAGACGATGGCGGCGAATCGGTCAAACCGGTGAGGCAGGGCGCTTGGCGGGCGTTGATGGATGGCGGACTATTTCAAGTCCTGAACCCGAAAGCCTGGCTGGTTGCCATTTCCGGCGTTGCACTGTTCAC
>CBFGQI010000123.1:0-15754 GCA_965650885.1 uncultured Oxalobacteraceae bacterium | reverse complement strand
CCATCATTGCCCAGTTCCTGGACTACGCCAAGCCGACCGAAGTGTCCAGCTTCAACAGCGTGGATATGGCCGCCCTGCTGGCCGAGTCGGCGCATGAAGCGGGGCGCCATGCCGATGTGCGCATTACGGCCGAGCTGCCGGAGCAGGCGCAGGTGCTGGGCAATGCGACCGACCTCAAGCGCGTAATCGCCAACCTGGTGGAAAACGCGCGGCGCTATGGCAAGACGCCGGGCAGCGACGTGGCCGAGATCGATATCAAATGCACGGTGCGCGGCATGCATACGGCCAAGCGGGTGGTGGTGGAGGTGCAGGACCATGGGGTGGGCGTGCCGGAGGGGCAGATCGCGCAATTGCTCAAGCCGTTCACGCGGCTGGATACGGCGCGCGGTCAGGCGAATGGGGCCGGGCTGGGGCTGGCGATCGTGGACCGGGTGCTGGCTAGGCATGAGGCGGAGCTGGAAGTGGCGAACCGCGAAGGGGGCGGGCTCAAATTTACGATCACTCTGCGCGCGCTTTAACACCGGCAAACCGGTGTCAGGCCCAAGGGCCTGACACCAACCCGCGGCCTTCGATCAGACGGGGTCAGGCCCTGCGGGCCTGACCCCGGTTTACCGGTTCAAAAAAAAAGATCTTCAACCGTGTCGATCTGGCGCATCGTGATCCGTCGTGGGATTATGGAGGCCGCAAAACGGTGTCCACTTTTCCCCACCACAACGGAGATACACCATGACTGTCAAACCGATTCCCGAAGGCATGCATACCGTCACCCCGCACCTGGTCTGCGAGGGCGCCGCCGACGCCATCGAGTTCTACAAGAAAGCCTTCAACGCCGTCGAAGGCGGCCGCATGCCCGGCCCGGGCGGCAAGATCATGCACGCCCAGATCATGATCGGCGATTCCCACATCATGCTGGTCGACGATTACCCCGACATGGCCTGCTTCGGCCCTCAACATTTGAAAGGCAGCCCGGTCACCCTGCACCTGTACGTTCCTGACGTGGATGCGACTTACCAGCAAGCCATCGCGGCCGGCGCCACCGCCACCATGCCGCCGGCCGACATGTTCTGGGGCGACCGCTACGGCCAGCTGACCGACCCGTTCGGCCACCGCTGGTCGATTGCTACCCACAAGCGCGACCTGACGATGGAACAGATGCAGGAAGAGATGCAGAAAACCATGCCCGAATGCGGCAAGCCCCAATAAAACTGAAGGAGATACCGTTATGCGATTCATGCTCATCGTCAAAGCCAGCCCGGAATCCGAGGCCGGCAAAATGCCCAGCACCGAACTGCTCGCCGCCATGGGCAAATTCAACGAAGAACTGGTCAATGCCGGCGTGCTGCTGGCCGGCGAAGGCTTGCACCCCAGCTCGCGCGGCGTGCGCGTGCACTTTTCGGGCAACAAGCGCACCGTGGTCGACGGCCCGTTCGCGGAAACCAAGGAGCTGATTGCCGGCTTCTGGCTGATTCAGGTAAAGTCGCTCGATGAAGCCATCGAATGGGTCAAGCGCTGCCCCAATCCGATGGAAAGCGACTCCGATATCGAAATCCGCCAAGTCTTCGAAGCAGACGATTTCGGCGCCGAGTTCACGCCTGAACTGCGCGAGCAGGAACAGCGTATCGCCGACAAGATCGCAGCGCGCGCATAAGGAGGCAGCAATGCAGTACATGGTTATCCGCAAGGCCGACGCCACGTCGGAACAGGACGATTTCCCGTCCGCTGAACTGGTGCAGGCCGTGCCGGGTGCCAAGTGGCTGCGCTCGAGTGCCGACGGCGGCTTGCGCATGCGCCGCCGCGACGGCCAATGGCAGTACCAGGAAGGCCCGTTCGACGATGTCAGCGTGGCCGGCTTCACCTTTGTCGATGCCGACGACCGCAGCGCCGCCAGTGCAGCGGCGGCGCGCTGGCCGACGGCCGATGCCGAAGGCGGCGCCGTGCTCGAAGTGCGCGAAGCCGGTTGCCCCGGCGGCTGCGTCGGCTTCGACACGGGCGCGCCACCCAAGCATACCGCCTGGGCCATCCTGTTGCGTTCGGACGCCGTGGCGGAGCAGGATTTCGAACCGCCCGCCGAGATCATCGACATCATGAACCGCGCCAACCGCGCCGGGGTGGCGGCCGGCGTCGCGCTGTCCGGTGAAGGCTTGAAATCCACCGCCCGTGGCGCGCGCGTCAAATTCAGCGGCGGCAAACCCTTCATCACCGACGGACCCTTCGCCGAAGTGAAGGAATTGATCGCCGGTTACTGGGCGGTCGACGCCGCTACGCGCGACGACGTCATCGCCTGGGTCAAATCCTACCCTTACCCGAACCCGGGCGACATGGAAGTCGAATTGCGCAAAGTCGCAGGGTAATCGTTTAACTAAACGCTAGCCGCGGGCGGCCGTGGAATCGCGCAGCACCAGCTGCGCGTTGACCACCGTCAGCGGCTCGACCTCCTGGCCATCGATGCAGGCCAGCAGCTTCTGCATCGCCGCCGCTCCCATGCGTTCGCTCTGCAAATCCACGCTGGTCAGTGCCGGCGTGGCGTAATGCCCGTAAGCGATATTGTCGAAGCCCGCCACGGAAATATCGAACGGCACCCGGAAGCCCAGGACCTGCGCGGCTTTCATGAAGCCCAGCGCCAGCAAGTCGTTGTAGCACACCAGTGCATCGGGCGGCTGGCGCCCCAGCAGGACCGAGGAACAGATGCGTTCCCCCGCCTCCGCCGACGGCGCGTCGGCATCGAACACCAACAGCTCCTGCCCTTGCGCGGCCAGCGCCTCGCGCACACCGGCCAGCCGCTCGGGGTCGCGCCGCGAGCGCGAAAAGCCCAGGTAGGCGATGCGCCGGTGGCCCTGCGTCAGCAAATGGCGCGCCACCATATAGCCGCCCAGCTGGTCGTCGCTCGCTACCGCCGGCAGTTGCAGGCGCTCGGGCCGGCCGAAGTAGACGGCCGGGCGGTCCAGCGCCAGCAGCCAATCCATCTCCGCTTCCGGCGTGCGCGAATAGACGATCATGCCATCGACGCGCCGGCTCAACGCTTCCAGCAGCTGGCGCTCGCGCTCCGGCGTTTCCTCGGTATCGACCAGCAGCACGGTGTAGCCGTGCGCCTGGGCCACCCGGTTGGCGCCTTTCAGCACACTGGTGAAATGGGGATTGGCGATATCCAGCACCGACAAACCGATGGCCTTGGTACGGCCGGTGATCATCGACTGCGCCATCGGGTTGGAGCGGTAGCCCAGCTCCGCGATCACACTGGCCAGGCGGGCTTCGACGGCGGGCGAAAAGCGCTGCGTGCCGTTGACGAATTTGGACACCGTGGCGGTGGAAACTCCGGCGGCGGCGGCCACATCACGGATTGTCGCAACGTTTTTCTTCATGAGATCAGTGCTTGTCGGAAAGATGCCGAGTGTAGCACCGTTTACTATACAATGAGGTTAAACGTTTAACCTCCGGAGACTGACATGACCATAAAACCCTTCAAACGCATCCTGATGACCGGCGCCGCCGGCGGTATCGGCCGCGAACTGCGCGAGCGCATCAAGCCCTGGGCGGAAGTGGTCCGCCTGGCCGATATCTGCGACCTGGGCCCGGCCCGCGACGGCGAGGAAATCGTGCAGTGCGACCTGGCCGACCGCGAAGCGGTGATGAAGATGGTGGAAGGCTGCGATGCCATCCTGCACTTCGGCGGCATTTCGGTGGAAGACAAATTCCTGCCGATCATGAACGCCAACATCCTCGGCCTGCACCACCTGTACGAGGCGGTGCACAAATTCGGCGTCAAGCGCGTGGTCTACGCCAGCTCCAGCCACACGGTCGGCTTCTACCCCACCACGCAACTGGTCGACGCCGCGATGCCGCTGCGGCCGGACGGTTTTTATGGCTTGAGCAAATGCTTCGGCGAAGCCATGTCGCGCTACTATTACGACCGTTTCGGCATCGAGACCGTGTGCCTGCGCATCGGTTCGTCCTTCCCCGAACCGCGCACGCCGCGCATGATGGTGACCTACCTCGCCTACGACGACCTGGCCGAACTGGTGCGCTGCTCGCTGTTCACGCCGCGCGTCGGCCACACCATCGCCTTCGGCACGTCCGACAACGACACGCGCTGGTGGGACAACCGCCACGCCGCCCACCTGGGCTACCGGCCGAAACACAGTTCGCGCGAATTCGACGGCAAATTCCCCGCCACATCCGACTTCCCGGACGCAGACGACATGACGGCGACGTTCCAGGGCGGCCCCTTCGTCACGGCCGGTCCCATGTTCGACTGAAGGGCGTGGTACAGTCTCATGCATGAACGACAACAGCATCCACCGCGCCATCGACGCCGTCTGGCGCATTGAAGAAGCCAAGATCATCGCAGTCCTGACCCGCATGCTGCGCGACGTTGCGCTGGCGGAAGAAATGGCGCAGGATGCGCTGGTCAGCGCACTGGAAACCTGGCCGGAAAACGGCACGCCCGACCGGCCGGCGGCCTGGCTGATGCAGGCGGCCAAGAACAAGGCCCTGGACTACCTGCGCCACCTGAAGCTGGTGCATGAGAAGGAACCCGAGCTCACCTACGAGATCGAAGGCTTGCTGCAGGACGCCGCGCCGGACCTGGAGCGCGAGCTGGACGACAATATCGGCGACGACCTGCTGCGCCTGATCTTCATTTCCTGCCACCCGGTGCTGACCATGGAGGCGAGGGTGGCGCTGACCCTGCGCCTGCTGGGCGGCTTGACCACCGACGAAATCGCGCGCGCCTTCCTGGCTTCCGAGTCCACGGTGGCGCAGCGCATCGTGCGCGCCAAGCGCACGCTGGGCGAGGCCAAGGTGCCGTTCGAAGTGCCGCGCGGCGCCGAACTGGAAGAGCGGCTGGCGGCGGTGCTGCAAGTGATCTACCTGGTCTACAACGAAGGCTATGCCGCCAGCGCCGGCACCGACTGGATGCGCCCTGCCCTGTGCCAGGAAGCGCTGCGGCTGGGGCGGATCCTGGCAGAACTGGTGCCGGGCGAGCCGGAAGTGCATGGGCTGGTGGCGCTGATGGAAATCCAGTCCTCGCGCTCGCGCGCCCGAACCGATGCGCAGGGCAAGCCGGTGCTGCTGCTGGAGCAGGACCGCACGCGCTGGGATCAGATGCTGATCCGGCGCGGGCTGGCGGCGCTCGAGCGCGCCGAGCGCCTGGGGCGGGTGCCGGGGCCGTATGTGCTACAGGCAGCCATCGCGGCTTGCCATGCGCGCGCGCGGCAGGCGGAGGATACGGATTGGCAGCATATCGCGGCACTGTACCTGGCGCTGGCGACACGCGCGCCGTCGCCGGTGGTGGAATTGAACCGCGCGGTGGCGCTGGCCATGGCGTATGGGCCGGCGGTGGGGCTGGAGCTGGTGGACCAGCTGGTCGATGAGCCGGCCTTGAAGCAGTACCATTTGCTGCCCAGCGTGCGGGGGGATCTGCTGTTCAAGCTGGAGCGGCTGGCGGAGGCGCGGGCCGAATTCGAACGCGCGGCGGGGATGACGCAGAATGAGCAGGAGCGGGAATTGCTGCTGGCACGGGCAGCGGCCTGTTCAAACCGGCAAACCGGGGTCTGACCGCAGCGTCAGACCCCGTCTGCGCCGAGTGCAGACCGGTTTGGCTGTTCTTAGCTAAGCACTCTCCAGCGCCCCATCCCCCCGCGTGCGCCGGTAGCGCGGCAAATCATCGCAAATCGCCGCCCAATGCAGCCGGTTCTCGGCAAACGTATGGTCCTGTGGCGCCAGCGCCTCCGGATCGTCCAGGCTGCACGTGGTGACATCCATCTCATCCGGTGTGCGCGCATCGGCAAAGGTCAGCTGCGTCCCGCACGCCCCGCAAAATTCGCGTATCACACCCGGACTCGAAGCAAAGCGCGCCGGCCTGCCCCGCACATAGCGGAATTGCGTGCGCCGCACGCTGAACCACGCCACGCTGGGCGCACCGCTCAGGCGGCGGCACATCGAACAATGGCACCAGGTGCAATTCAACACCGGCGCCTCCGCTTCATACTGCACCGCCCCGCAAAAACAGCCGCCCGAATACATAGGGTCCCCCCTACTCCAGCAACTTGGTCATGAGCAGTTCCGCCGAGCCGTAGCCGTATAGCGAATCGCTCTCCAATCCCTCCGTATCGTATGGCACGGACACTTCACGCTCCGGCTTGGCCGGATCGTCGCCATAAGTCGCCTGCCAGGCGCGCTTCAGCGCGTCGGCGCGCCGGATGAACATGGGCACCGGCCAATCGCTGCGCTGGAAGCCGACCGTATTGCCGATCACCGGCCAGCGCCCGTTAGCCACCGCGATGTCGCCGGTGCGGATCACCTTCAGCGCATCGTTCGCCGACAGCTGCTGCACGTCCGCCAGCGTCGGCAGCGTCCAGTGGGTCGGCCCGAACAGGTAGGCCAGCATGACCTTCCCTTGCGGCGACAGGCGCGCCACCAATCCGGTGGCATACCCGCCATTTCTGAGCGGGATGGCAAACCAGCTGCCTTCCCGGTACGGCTGCAACTTCATTGATTCCCTTTATTCGTAGTGGTACTGCGCGGCGATCGGTCCCGCCTTGAACAGTGCCTCCTTCATTTCCTTGTCCAACTTCGGGTCGCGCCGGCGCACCCATTCCAGCAGCATTGCGATCTGCTTGCGCGTGGAATCGCGATGGCTGGCCATTACCAGCTTCAACTCTGGATCGGTGCACGTTTCGATGCGCTGGTTATGCAAATCCAGCGCCTCGATCTTCTCGCTCAGCGACGTCAAGGCTCGGTGCATGTCGAGCACCTGGGCATTGAGGTAGTCGCGCGGCTCGACCACGTGTTCCTGTGTCATCTCACTCTCCTTGGGCATATCGATACAGCATTGTCTGCCCGGGGCGCGGATTTCTCAAGTTTAACAAGCCGTTTTGGCGGGTGTCGCACGGCTGGGCAGGATTTGCGCGATAATGCCCGGCACTATGCAAAATTTCGAATTCCACAACCCAACCCGCGTCATCTTCGGCGTGGGCCAGATCGCTTCCCTGTCCAAACACATTCCCGCCGGCGCCCGCGTACTGATGCTGTACGGCGGCGGCAGCATCAAAGCCAACGGCACTTACGACGAAGTGCGGGCCGCCCTGGCGGGCCATGGGCATCCGCTGCTCGAATTCGCCGGCATCGAGCCCAATCCACAATATGAAACGCTGATGAAGGCGGTCGACGTGGTGCGCCGCGAGAAGATCGATTTCCTGCTGGCGGTGGGCGGCGGCTCCGTGGTCGACGGCACCAAGTTCGTCGCCGCCGCCGCGCAGTACCAGGGCGATGCCTGGGACATCCTGAAGATCGGCGCCAAGGTGATCAAGTCCGCACTGCCTTTCGGCGCCGTGCTGACGCTGCCGGCCACCGGCTCTGAAATGAACAGCGCCAGTGTGGTCAGCCGCGCCGAGATCCAGGAAAAGCGCGCCTTCATGAGCCCCCACGTGTATCCGCGCTTCTCGGTGCTGGATCCGGCCAAAACCCTGACCCTGCCGCTGCGCCAGGTCGGCAACGGGGTGGTGGACGCCTTCGTCCACACCACCGAGCAATACCTGACCTACCCGGCCAATGCGCCGGTGCAGGACCGCTTTGCAGAAGGCTTGCTGCAAACCCTGGTCGAACTGGGCCCGCAAGTGCTGGCCCGCCCCGGCGACCTTGAGGTGCGCGCCAACATCATGTGGAGTGCCACCATGGCACTGAATGGCCTGATCGGCGTCGGCGTGCCGCAGGACTGGGCCACCCACATGGTCGGCCACGAACTGACCGCGCTGTTCGGCCTGGACCACGCGCAAACCCTGGCCATCGTCCTGCCGGGCATCCTGCAGGTGCGGCGCGACGCCAAACGCGGCAAGCTGCTGCAATACGCCGAGCGCGTGTGGGGCCTGCGCGAAGGCGGCGAAGACGAGCGCATCGACGCCGCCATTGCCCGCACCCGCGCCTTCTTCGAGCAGATGGGCGTGCCGACCCGCCTGTCCGCCTACGGCCTGGGCCCGGCCGCCATCGATGCCACTTGCGCCGCGCTGGAAGCGGCCGGCCTCACCAGCCTGGGCGAGCGCCATGACATCGCACCGGCCGACGTGCGCCAGGCATTGCAACTGAGCCTGTAGTACAATACCGCCTCGCTAGGGGTCCTCGCGCATGCGCGGGGTGAGAAATACCCTCCGAACCTGATCTGGATAATGCCAGCGAAGGAAAGCGCAGACGGATGAAGGCCCATCGGATCGGGTCCGCTCACAGCCTTCGTGCTCTCCAGCTGGCGCAACGCACAGCAAGAGCACAAAAATGACTCAAACACGCCTCAACCTGGCCGCACTGGCCATCGCTTCCGCCTTCGCCCCTGCCGCCAGCGCGCAGGAGCAGAAAATGACCGAAGTGGTCATCACCGCCAACCGCGTGGCCGCCGAGCGTGCCTCCGTGGCCGGCTTCAGCGAGCAGCCCTTGCTGCAAACCCCCGCCTCGGTCAGCGTGCTGACCCGCGAACAGCTGCAGGAGTTGAACATCCGCAGCACCACCGATGCCGCCAAATTCGACGCCAGCATCGGCGATGCCTACAACGCCATCGGCTATGCCGAGCAATTCTCGATCCGCGGCTACAAACTCGATAACGCCAGCTCCTACCGCAAGGATGGCCACGCGATTTCGGGCGACACCCAGATCCCGCTGGAAAACAAGGAAAGCATCGAAGTGCTGCGCGGCCTGGCCGGCCTGCAGGCTGGCGTCGCCGCGCCGGGCGGTGTCGTCAACTACGTGACCAAGCGCCCCACCGACAACAATCTGCGCTCGGTGCTGTTCGAAGTGAGCGAGCGCGGCTCGGTGCTGGGCACCGTGGACCTGGGCGGCCGCTTCGAAGACCGACGCTTCGGCTACCGCATCAATGCCGCCGGCGAGCGCATGCGTTCCATCATCAAGGGCGCCGACGGCCACCGCAGCTTCGTGTCCGCCGCCTTCGACTGGCGCATCAGCCCGCAGGCCCTGCTGCAGATCGATGCCGACTACCAGAAGAAGTCGCAGAAATCCGCACCCGGCTTCCAGCTGATCGGCGGCACCAGCCTGCCGGTGGTCGATGCCGACACCTTCCTGAACGACCAGCCATGGGCCAAGCCGGTGGAAACGGAGAGCAGCAATGTCGGCATCTCCTTCCAGTACCAGCTTGCGCCGGAATGGAAAGCCACCGTCAGCGCCAACCAGCACCGCTTCAAGCGCGACGACTACACCGCCTTCCCCTACGGCTGCTCGAGCGAAGAGCTGTGGCCTGGCTACTGCGCCAACGGCGACTACGATGTCTACGATTACCGCAGCCTGGGCGAGGAAAAGAAGCCGCTGTCGGCCAAGGCCCAGTTGAACGGCCGCTTTGCGACCGGTGCCCTGCGCCATGATCTGACCGCCGGCCTGTCCTTCTTCAGCAACCATGAGCGCTGGGGCGATTACGTGTATGACTACGCGGGCGTGAGCAACATCTACCATCCGGTGGTGGTGCCGATGTCGAGCGGCGTGGTGGGCGCGCCTTCCGAGCGCCGCAGCGACAATGAGCGTGCCGCCTATGTGCAGGACATCATCGGCCTGTCCAACGGCCTGGCGCTGCATGCCGGCGCGCGCTACGTGTCCGTGCGCCGTTCGCAGGCCAGCGCGGACCCGACCCGCGACAACTTCTGGCTGCCGAACGTGGCGCTGGTGTTCAGCCCCGCGGCCAAGCTGTCGTACTACGCTTCTTACGCCCAGGGCCTGCAGCACGGCGGCGTGGCGCCGATCGAGACCATCAATACCGGTACCGCACTGGCGCCGGGCAAGTCGAAGCAGGTGGAAGTGGGTGCCAAGGCCGAGATCAACGGCGTGGCGCTGTCGGCCGCGCTGTACCAGATCGAACAGGGCCTGGAATTCACCAACCCTGCCAATACCTTCGTGCGCAGCGGCCAGGACCAGCATCGCGGCCTGGAATTGTCGGCGCAGGGCAAGCTGACGCGCGAGCTGTTGCTGGGCGCGTCGATGGCGGCCATCCATACCGAACAGGATGGCACGGGGTTGGCGGTATTCGACGGCAAGCGCGTGACCAATGTGCCGAACTTCAAGTCCACCGTCTGGGCCGATTACGCCGTGGCGGCAGTGCCGGGCATGAAGCTGAGCGCCAACTGGCAGTTCGCGGGCAGGAAGGCGTTCGACCAGGAGAACAAGGTCATGGTGCCGTCCTACCATGTGGTGAACCTGGGCGGGTCCTACGCGACGCGCGTGGGCGGCTCGTCGGTGGTGCTGCGCGCGCAGGTGAAGAATGCGTTCGACAAGTTCTACTGGCGCGATGTGACGCCGGACCTGGGCGGGTACCTGTTCCCGGGCTCGCCGCGCACGTTCCACGTTTCGGCGCAGATTGATTTCTAAACCGGTAGGACGGTGTCAGACCCAAAGGGTCTGACACCTGGCGGCCTGGCCCTCGGGCCAGACCCGGTTTGCCGGTGTTAGAATGTGTACTGCACCCGCATCGTGAACGAATTCGCCGCCCTTCCCGAATTCTTCCCGAACAGGTAAGCCGCCTCATACTTCACCCGTCCCAGCTCGCCGAAGAGCGCCGGTCCCGCGCGATGCGACTGCTTCGCGGATGGCAGCCAGTCATTCCACTTCCCCACTTCGCCAAACCCCTGCAAGCCCGGCGCCAGCCAACGCTTCCAGCGCTGTTTGACCTGCCACTGGTATGCCAGCTGCGTCTCGTTGCGCTCACCGTTATCCATCTCGCGCTGGAAGAACAGGTTGAAATTGAGCTGCGTGCGCCAGAGCTGCGTCTGCAGCACCGGCCCGAACTCCACGTAATACCCGTTATCGCGCCGCCGTGCGCGCTCCACCAAGGTATGCAGCGCCACGTCCACATCGTACTGCCCCTGTGTCAGGAGGAAATCGTTCTGCCACTCCACCCCGGTATGCCGCGTCTGCCCACCGTCGCGCTGGAACCATTGCGCAGTCACTTCCGTGTACCAGCGCGAGGTCACGCCATAGCCGATCCCGATCTCCGGACTGGCAGTGTTGCGGGAATTTCGGTAATGGGCATTCCAGTATTTGTAGTCGATTGAAGCCTGCCCCTCGACATCGTAGGCGGTGACCATGTAATAGCCGGTCTCGCCGAACGCCGCCAGCGGAAACAGGGCGGCCAACGCGAGCAGTTTTTTCATGATTCAATCTCCGAGGAGTTGGGCTACCTGCCGCAAGCGCTCGTCCAGGCTGCCCGCAATGCGCGTATAGGGCACACCGCGCCGGGCCAGTTCGTCGAGCAGGATCGAGTCGATGATACCGCTGACATCCTCCTCCTCGTGATGCAACCCGTCAGGGATCCACGCAAATTCCGGCTTGCATACCAGGGTGATGTCGTAAGGGCGCGACGCCGCGAGCTTTTCCAGTTGCTGGTCGATGCCGCCAAAATAATGGATGCTGTAGACCGCCGTCATCAGCGGCGTGGTATCGCAAAACAGGAATCGTCCACCTTGCGCGGCCAGCGCATCTTCACGCGCCACCTGCGTGGTGGCGATGTGGAACTGGTCGGTCGATACCGGCACGCACTGGCGCGCCTCGCAGAAATCGCGCAGGTATTCGGGCACCCATGGCGCACCGTAACGCTGCGCCAGCGCCTGCGCCAGGGTGGTCTTGCCGGAGGATGCGGCGCCCAGGATGGCGACGCGGTAAGGCTGCTTCATTTCCAGACGATTGCCTCATCCGGCTCGGCGCTGCTGCCCTGCCAGGCCAGTAAGCCAAGGATTGCCATGCCGACGAACATGCCGTACAGGACGGCCGTCAACATCAAACCCTTGTGGATGTACAGCGCCACATACAGCACGTCGACGATGATCCAGACGTGCCAGTTCTCGATCTTCTTGCGCGACAGCAGTGCCTGGCCCACCAGGCTGCCGGCGGTCAGGAAGGCGTCCGCGTTCGGCACGTCGGTATCGGTAAAGCTGCGCAGGAACCAGGCCAGCACGCCGAACATGGCCAGCCACGCCACGCCCGACAAGGCGCGGCCGCGCAGCGTCAGCGCCGACACCGCCAGCTCATGCCCTTGGTCGCCGCGCAGCCACTGGTACCAGCCCCAGATCGACACCGCAATGAACACTCCCTGCAGCGCCATGTCGCCATACAGCCTGGCGCCAAAGAACACCACGGCATACGTGGCGGATGACAGGATGGCGAACAGCCAGGCCCAGTGGTTCTGGCGGATATTCAGCCAGACCGTCGCCACCGACAGCACGAAGGAAAGCAGCTCCAGCGGCGTGGTCGTCGCGATGCCTAACAGGGAAATCGATTCGTTCACTTTTTAGGGTACTTGATGGTCATTTCCCGCAGCAGGTTGTCGGCATGGTCGACTTCCTTCATCACCCACAGCATGTAGCGCACGTCCAGGTGGATGGCGCGCGTGATGTCGCGGTCGAAGTACCAGTCCTTGGTGATGGACTCGTAGGTGGAATCGAAATTCAGGCCGACCAGCTCACCGCGCTTGTTGACGATGGCCGAACCGGAATTGCCGCCGGTGGTGTCGGCCGAGGACAGGAAGTTGACCGGCACGGTGCCCAGCACCGGATCCTTGAACTGGCCGTAGCGCTTGGCCTTGACCGCTTCCAGCAAGCCTTTCGGCGCGTCGAACGGTTCCTTGCCGGTGTACTTTTCGGCAATGCCTTCCACCGTGGTGAACGGGCCCTTGGTCACGCCGTCGCGTGGCGAATAGGCCGACACGGTGCCGTACGTCACGCGCAGGGTCGAGTTGGCGTCCGGGTAGACCGGCTTGCCTTGCGATTTCTTCCAGGCGATCACCGCCGCCATGTATTGCGGGATGATCTTTTCCAGGTTGCCGTCCACTTCCTTGCGGCGCTCTTCCAGCGACATCGCCACGCCATGCATGCGCACCGCCAGCTTGATGAAGGGGTCGGTGGACTGTTCGAAGTCGGCCGGCGCCTTGTCCATCCATGCCAGGCGGGTGGCGGTATCGGCCAGGCTGCTTTGCTGGTACATGGCCGGCACGTCGCCGGCGGCCGGCACCAGGTCGTCCAGCCATTGCGGATGCGACTTGGCCGGCACCTTGGCGTAACGCCCCAGGCCGGCGACATAGCGCGCCTGGTCGACAGAAGGCACCAGCGACTGCTCCAGGCGGCTCAGGCGGCCCTTGATGTTGGCCAGGTCGCGCTCCTGGTAGCCGGATTCGCGGTCGGCGTCGGGTTTCTGTTTTTCCAGCGCCAGGCGGTACAGGGTACGCGCGCTTTTCAGCAAGTCGCTGTAGGTGGCCACGCCGTAGGCGAATTCTTCGTCGCTCAGTGCCATGTCGGCGGCGATGGCGGCATCCAGCTCGGCCAGCATGGCGGACGAGGCATCCGGCTGCTTGCCGTACCAGCCGCGGAATTCCGCGTCCTGCACGTCCTTGATCGCCGCCAGGTCCTTGCGCGCGAAGCCGTCCAGCAAGCCCTGGGTCTTCTTCATGCGGTTGTTGATCGACTTGACCACGCTGGCGTAGCGCACCACGTCGTTGTCCTTGCCCTTGGTGGCGGCGGCAATCGCATCCAGGTCGGCCTGGTAATCGGCCACCATGGCCGGGTAGCTCAGGTCGCGCGCATAGCGGATCTCGACCGGCAGCTTGTAGCGGCTGGTGCGGCCCGGATAGCCGGCCAGCAGGATCGGGTCGCCGTTCTTCAAGCCCTCGGCCGACACCACCAGGAAGTCCTTGGACTTGTACGGCACGTTGTCGGGCGACGGGTCGGCCGGGCGGCCATCCTTGCCCACGTAAGCGCGCAGGAAGGAATAGTCGCCGGTATGGCGCGGCCACTCGTAGTTGTCGATGTCGCCGCCATAGTTGCCGATCGATTCAGGCGGCGCATAGACCAGGCGCACGTCCTTGATCATCATCTGGCGGATCCGGTAGTACTCGGCGCCGCGGTGGAAGGCCGGCACCGAGCAGCGGTAGATCTTGTCGCTTTCACATTCGGCCACCAGGGCCTTGATGCGCTTTTTCGCTTCGGCGTGGCGCGCCTTGCCTGACAGCTTGTCCAGGCCGCCGTTCACACGCTCGGTCACGTTTTCCACCTTGTCGGTCACATAGACACGGGTGGTCGGGCCGCCCGGCAGCTCTTCGGCGCGGGTCTTGGCCAGGAAACCGTTGGCGATGTAATTCCTGTCGGCGGTCGAATTGCGCTGGATGGCGCCATAGGCGCAATGGTGGTTGGTGACCACCAGGCCGTCCGGGGAGACGAAGGATGCCGAACAGCCGTCCAGCGACACGATGGCGCTCATCGGGTGCTTTGACAGGTCGGCCAGGCGTTCGGCCGGGATCGTCATGCCGATGCGCTTCAGCTCCGCCTTCAATTGAGGCAGTTGGTGCGGCTGCCATTGGCCCTCGTCGGCCATGGCGGGAGCGAAAGCGGCCAGCAAGGCGGCCGAAAGTGCTAGTTTTTTCATCAAATAGTCCCGTGAACGTTTAAAGCACCGGCAGTATATGCGCTGCCGGCCTGGCGGGCTATTGATTTTTTTGTAACGGAAGGCGCACCGTCACGCAGCATCCCGCGCCGGGCTCGAAGTCGTTCAGGACAAAGCTGCCATGCAGTGCGTCGGCCCTTTCCTGCATGCCGATCAGCCCGAACGAGCCAGGCCGCTCACGGCAGCTTGGCGCGATGCCGATGCCATTGTCTTCCACCTCCAGCGACACCGTGCCGTCCCGGACCGCGAGCCGGACGCTGACCTGGCTGGCGCGCGAGTGGCGCAGCGCATTGACCAGGGCTTCCTGCACGATGCGGAACAGCACCAGGCCGGCGTCGCCATCAATCGCCGCGATGTCCGCGTCGCCCGGCAGTTGCAAGTCGTAGCGCAGGCTGCTGCGGTGACGGAAATCGTTGACCAGCCATTCCAGCGCCGCCGCCAGGCCCAGGTCCAGCACCGAGGGGCGCAGCTCATTCATGATGCCGCGCACACTGCGCAGCGTGGCGTCGATATTCTCCAGCGCGGCCGCCACCCGGCGCGCAAAGCGCGTCTCGCGGCCGCCCAGGCGCTCGTTCAGCTGCGCGATGTCCAGCTTCAGCGCCAGCAGGTTCTGGCCCAGTTCGTCGTGGATTTCGCGCGCGATGCGCTTGCGTTCTTCTTCCTTGACCGCCGCCATGTGGGCCGACAGCTGGCGCAACTGGCCATTGGCGTGCAGCAGCTCGGCGGTGCGCTGCATCACACGCGATTCGAGATTGCGGTGCAGATCCTGCAGCGCGGCTTCGGCATGCTTGCGCCGGCTGATATCCGACAGCACCGCCAGCACACCGTCCACCCCGCCACCGACGGCGGGCAGCGGGCGCAGTGACAGCGATGCCTGGAATTCACCGCCGTCGGGACGCCGGCCGGTCAATTCGCCCTGCCAGCTCCGCCCTGCCAGCGCCGCCTGCAGCGCGGCGCCGCCGCACACCGCGGCCAGCGGGCTGCCGACAGCGCACGCCTCCGGCCAGCCGCTGATGGCCGTGAAAGCCGGATTGACGGCCTTCACCAGCCCCTCGGCATCGGTCACCGCCACGCCCTCGCCCAAGTGGTCGATGACCGCCAAGGCATGGCCGGACAACCCCGCGTAGCGCACCGGCTCCTGCGGGTGACTGAGGTGCTCGTGCAGCAGCTGTTCGACTTGTTGCGGGAAGTTGCCGTTCATTGTTGGTTGGTCTTGACGTCGATGGAACCAGGCCCAGGTATCACAATTCGCTAGAGTATCAGATTGCAGCCCGGGAAGCATTCCAAGCCGCGATCGGGATAGGGGCGACCAGTAAACTGGCCGAGCCCCTCCCACACCACCCGG
>CBFGQI010000122.1:0-15832 GCA_965650885.1 uncultured Oxalobacteraceae bacterium | reverse complement strand
CGCTCCGATTGCCGTCATTCGGCAATACATCGAACAGCAGCAAACGCGGCATTAATGGAAACTAAAGGACGGCTGCGCCGTCCGCGCTCTTGCCCCCGCCGTGAACGACGGGGTTTGCCGCGCAGTTGATCAAGTTGCGGCGTGCGCATCGCCGATGGCTGCTGGCCACCCGACTGCCTGCGCCAGCACCAGGCGCTGGGTGTGGCGCAACTTCATGGCACTGGCCAGCGCGCCACCATCGTTCACGACCTGTACTGTCGTCGCCAAACCTTCGGCAGCGCACATCAATGTGACATTCTGGCTGCAACATCCGGCACGGATCGCCGCCGCCTGGGTGCCTTGCCCTGGGTCGGGCGCACGCAAGCCGCCCAGGTCCGCCACGTAGAGCATGCTCAAGGGAGCGCCGGTTGCCAGGCCGGCGCCTGCCAGCACGGCGCTTACATCACCCCGCACCACGTGCTCGAGAAAAAACGCGTCGGGGTCAAATCGGTACAGTCCGTCAATGGCGGCAACATACACGGAGACCCCGGCGCTTCCTGCGCCACACGCCTGGCTCGCCCACAGCAGCCGCGACAACTGGTATTGCGACAATGGGCGTGCGGAAAAGCCATGGCCGCTTGCCGGGCCCATGATGGCCAGTAAGGTTTTCACCGGCTGCCCCAGCAGCTTTTCCGTGGCGAGCGCCCCCGCATCGATCAATCGGCAGTTGGTCGCGGTATCAATGGAAATGGCCATGCTCTCCCTCCTGCGGACCGCTGGCCGCACGCGGCGGGCGCGGCGGTCGCTCCATCATAGTGCGCCCATCCGCCGTGGTGGCGATTTGATCTGGGTCATGGTTTTGCATCGGTGAAGTGCCCACACTCGTCCGTATTACGTACCCACTTTGCGGAGGGAATGATGTACAAGACCATTGTTGTTCACGTCAGCCCGGCGTCCGGCATGCCAGCCACATTCGGGACGGCGGCCGCCCTGGCCACGGCCCATGGCGCCCACCTGGTTGGCACGGCCGTCAGCGGCTTGGCTGAAATGACCTACCTGATGGCGACGGGCGCCGCGGTGGCGACCATGCCAACGTTCGATATCGATGCATCGCGCCAGGCGGCGCAACAGCAGCTCGATGCTTTCGGGCGCCAGTGCGAAGCGGCCGGCGTGCCTTCGTGGGAGACGCGCCTGTTTGACACGACGGCGATCGAGGCGCTGATGCTGCAATCGCGCTATTGCGACCTGCTGGTCGCCGGCAACCAGGACGTCGCGGAATACGGCCTGCTGGCGACGTCGCGCTTACCGGGCCACCTGGTTACCCGCTGCGTGCGCCCCGTGCTGCTGGTGCCGCCCAAGCACCATGGACGGGACAGCTTCAGCAAGATCATGATCGCATGGAATGGCAGTGCCGGCGCCAGCCGTGCCCTGGCGTTTGCCATGCCGCTGCTGCTGCGGGCGACGCAACTGACCATTGTGCTCTGCAATCCAGCCGACGAACGGATCGATATGGGGGCGGAACCAGGGGCCGACCTGGCCACCTACCTGGCGCGCCACCATCGCAATGTCCAGGTGCTCAACCTGGATACCATTCAGCCAGCAAGTATCGCGTTGTGCGAACTGGCCCAGCGCCAGGAGTTCGACCTGGTGGTCGCGGGTGCCTATGGGCATAGCCGCTTGCATGACTGGGTAGTGGGCGGCACCACGCGCGGCCTGATCGAGCAATGCCCGGTTCCCCTCCTGATGACTCAATAGAACGTCCCGGCCACGCCACCGGGCACGCCAGCCGGCGCCCGGTGGCGCCCGCGCTTCAGCCCTTGCTGACCGGTTCGCCCTGGCGCGGCTGGCTGCGCTCCGGGCCCGCTGCGCCCGGCGCCCCATGGTAGATGAATCGATAGACCAGGCCTACCAGCAATGCGCCGCCGACGATATTGCCCGCCAATACCGGCAGCAGGTTGGCCATGACCTCGTACCAGCCCAGCCTGGCCCCCGGTTCCTGCAGCAGCACGGCCAAGGGCAACAGGTACAGGTTGGCCACGCTGTGCTCAAAGCCAGCGGCCACGAACGCCGACACGGGGAACATCACGGCCACGGCCTTGTCGGCCACACTGCGGCCCGCCATCGCCATCCAGACGCCAAGGCATACCAGCGCATTGCACAATACTCCCAGGAAGAATGCGTGGAAGGGGCCCAACGCCACCTTCACTTTCGCGATCCGTAAATACTCGGCCGCGATGGCGCCCCCCTGCATGTCCGGGTGGCCGGACCAGGACACCAACAGCGCCAGGCCGCCCGCCCCCACCGCGTTGCCGGCCAGGACGACTCCCCAGTTGCGCAGGAGTTCGGTGCTGCCGATACGCCGCTCCGCCCACGCCATCACCAGCAAATTGTTGCCGGTGAAGAGCTCGGCACCCGCCACCACCACCAGCAGCAAGCCGAGCGAGAAGGAGACCCCGGCCAGGACTTGCCGGATGCCCATGCTGAGCTCGAGGTCGGCGCGCACCACCACGCTGTACATGGCGCCAAGGCCGATGAATGCGCCGCCCAGCACGGCAAGCATGAACATGGCACGCAAGGGCAGCCGCGCCTTGGCGACGCCAACCTGTTCGATGCGTTGCGCGATCTCACGCGGCGTATAGGCATCCATGCCAAACAGTTCCGCCATCTCCGCCCCCTTGGTTACGGCGCATCGGTCGGCTGCCAGCCACCGCCCAGCGCTTTGTACAAGCGCACATGGGCCGTGCTGTGCGCCACTTCGGCCAACACCAGTGCATCCGCGCTCTCCTGCAGCGTGGCATGGCTCGCCAGCACCGCATCCACTTCCACCTTGCCGTCCACATAGGCCAACAGGGCAAGGTTGGCGGCATTGGCCGCAAGTTCGGACGCCGACTGAAGCGCCTTGCGGCGCTCGCGCGCTGCGGCGAGATCCACCAGCGCGTCTTCCACCTCGCGCAAAGCGCCCAGCACCGCGGCGTGATAGGCGGCATAGCTTTCCTGGACGGCAGCCCGCTCGGCCGCCACGCGGGCGCGCCCGGCGCCGCCGTCGAACGCCACGCCGCTGATGGCGCCGAACAGCCCGCGCAATACACTGCCGCTGCCGCCGAAGCCGATCCCGTGCAGTCCGATGCTGCCTTCCAGGCGCACCATCGGCTTACGCGCCGCATCCGCCTGCCCCAGCCGCGCCAGCGCCGCATCGACGCGGGCGGCCGCGGCGCGAACATCGGGACGTTGGCGCAGCGTATCGGCCGGCAGGCTCACTGCCAGCCCGTCCGGGGCACGCGGTACCGCGGCAGCCGCCGCAAACGAGGTGGCGAGCGCGCCGGGGGCCCCGCCACACAGCAGGGCCAGGCTATGCTCCAGCTGCGAGCGGCTGGCGCGCCAGCGCGGCAATTGCGCCATGGCCAGCGCCAGCGCGGCGCGCGCGCGGTCGCGGTCCAGGCCGGCGTCGGCCGGCGTGCGCTGCGCGGCCAGCAGGGCCAGGATCAGCTGGCGCTTCACATGGGCATCCGCGACGGCTTCACGCTGCTGCACGCCGCGCAATTCGATATAGTGCAACGCGACTTCCGCTGCGACGCTCACCTGGCCATCGGCCAGCGTCAGGGCCTCTGCATTCATCGCGGCCGCACTCGCGGCCAGGCCTGACTTCCGGTAACCATACAAGTCCGGCTCCCAACTCGCGTCCAGCCCGGCACTGTAACTCCGGGTACTGACGCCGCGCTGGCGCACGCTTTCCGCCGCGGCGCCGGCACTGAGCTGGCTCGACAGGCCGGCGCCGGCCAGGTCGCGCAGCGCCCGCGCCTGTTGCAGGCGGGCCGCGGCGCCCGCCAGCGAGGTATTGCGTGCCAGGGCCTGCTCAACCAGCGCCGTCAATTGCGGGTCCTCAAATCGCTGCCACCAGCTGCCAAGGTCCGGGACGCCGCTGGCCGGCACCTCACGGTACCAGCTCTGCGGCACTTCCAACGGCGCTGGCGTCGGCGCCAATGCCGCAAGATCCGGTGCCTGCCCCAGCGATGCACAGCCTGTCAACAGGGACATAAACACCAGCGAGCTACCGATCGCACTGCGCATCACCGCCTCCAGGCATTGCCGATGGGACGACCTTACCGGGCGCGCGGCCCGAAGAAAATGACCAAGGTCAAGTGACGATCGATTCGTAGCGGATACCACGCTCCCGCGGGCAGCGCTTCCCATCAGCCTGGCCGGCGCTTTGATCCAGATCATTTACGCAACCTCCGCCCGCACCCAGACTGGGGCATCCGTGATCGCAGGAGCGAGTTGATGACAGCTTCATTTCCGCGCGCCCGCCGTTGGCGTTATGGCGCCTTGGCAGGAACGCTGTTGGCAGGCTTGGGAACGCTGGGCTGGTACCTGGTGGGACCGCTGGAAGTCAGCGTGACCCCGGTACGCCGTGGCGCCGCCATCGACGCCATTTACGCCGCAGGATCAGTGGAGCCGACGGTCATGCTGCCGCTGGCGCCGCAGGTCGGCGGGCGCCTGGCGGCCCGCTTCGCCGATGAAGGTGCGCAAGTCCGCAAGGGGCAGCTGCTGGCGCGCCTGGACGACGCCGACCTCGCAGGCAGCGTCGATGAACAGCGCGCCCGGGCCGAGTTTGCGCGCAGCCAATACGGACGCGCCAGCGCCCTGGCCGAACGCGGCTTCATCGCCACCGGCGAAGCTCAACGGGCCCGCGCCGAGCTGCTGGCGGCGGAGGCCGCTCTGCGCCGGGTCAGCGCGCTGCGCAACCACACCGCCCTGCTGTCGCCCGCCGACGGCAGCATCATCCGTCGCGACGGCGAAGTGGGCCAATATATCGCCCCCGGCCAGGCCCTGTTTGTGCTGGCTTGCTGTGCCCCGCTGCGTGTCACCGCCGAGATCGATGAAGAAGACATCAGCCGCGTCCATGTCGGCCAGGCGGTCGTGCTGCGCGCCGATGCCCTGCCCGGAAAGGTGTTCGACGGCAAGGTCAGCGACATCACGCCGAAGGGCGATCCCGTTGCCCGCAGCTACCGTGTCCGCATTGCGCTTCCCGAACCGGGCGCCCTGCAGACCGGCATGACGGTGGACGCCAACCTGCTGGTCGCGCGGCGCGACAACGCCATGCTGCTGCCCCCGGCCGCTGTGCGCGACAATATGGTGTGGCTGGTGGTCGGGCAGCGCTTGCAGCCGCGTCCGATCGTCGCCGGCATCCGCAGTCCCCAACAGGTCGAAGTGCTGCGCGGCCTGGATGGCAGCGAACGCGTGGTGGTGCCCAACGACAGCGCGCTCAAGGCTGGCCGCTGGGTGCGACTGCGCTCGCCATAGGCGCCGCCATGCACGTCCAGCTGGCCATCGCCCTCGCCCACCTGCGCCACCGGCGCCGCTCCACCCTGGTGTCGCTGCTGGGGATCATGCTGGGCGTCGCATTCTTCCTCGCGGTCTCCGCGCTGATGCGCGGCTCCGAAGCCGATTTCCTCAAACGGCTGGTCGACAACAGTCCCCATATCACCGTATCGGACCAGTTCCGCGCAGCGCGTCAACAGCCGGCGGAAATGCGGTGGCCAGGCGCAGCGGTGGCGATCAGCAACGTCAAGCCCCCTGTCGAAACGCGCGGCATCCGCAGTTACCGCAGCAAGCTGGCAGCCATCGAGCAGCTGCCGGGCTTGCGGGTCGCCCCGGTCCTGCGCGGTTCGGCCGTGCTCAGCTTCGCCGGACAACAGCAGGGTGTCAGCCTGTCGGGCATTGTCCCGGCGCGCATGCAGGCGGTGTCCACGATCGACGAGCAGATGGTCAAGGGCACACTGGATGACCTGGCGGCCAATCCCAACGGCCTGGTCATCGGCCAGGGACTGGCCGAGAAATTCCAGCTCGGCCTTGGCAGCACGGTGAACATGGTCACCGCCAGCGGCGGCACGCGCATCATGAAGGTGGTGGGAATCTTTCGCACAGGCAATGCGATGTATGACGAGGGCGAGGCATTCACCCTGCTCAAGCGCGCCCAGGTGATCCTGGCCCGGCCCGACCGCGTCAACCGCTTTATCATCCAGTTGACTGACCCGCACGCCGCGCGCCGCGTGGCGGCAGAGATCGAACTGCAGTTCAACTATAAAGCCGTGTCCTGGAGCGAAGCATCGGAAGACATCCTCAGCCTGCTCCAGGTGCGCAATGTCATCATGTACAGTGTGGTCACCGCCATCCTGGTCGTCGCGTCGTTCGGCATCTACAACACGATCTCGACCATCGTGGTCGACAAGCGCCGCGATATCGCGATCCTGAAGGCCATGGGGTTCCAGGCTGCGGACGTGCGGCGCATCTTCCTGTACCAGGGCTTGATCATCGGCCTGCTGGGCAGTGCCGCCGGTCTCCTGCTCGGTTACGGGATGATGCATATCCTGGCCCAGGTCGAGCTGAAACCGCCGGGCGTCACCGACGTGGTGCACCTGCCGGTCTGGTGGGGGGCCGAGCAATACCTGCTGGCCGTGGCCTTCGCCCTCAGCGCCTGCCTCGGGGCTGCCTACCTGCCTGCCAACAAGGCCGGCAAGCTGCAACCGGTGGATACTTTGCGGGGCGCGACATGAGTGCCATCCTGCGCGCGGAACACCTGACGCGCCGCCTCGCCGGCGCGGTACCGGTCACCCTGGTGGACGACATCTCGCTGGAGGTCCAGCGCGGTGAATTCATTTGCATCATGGGTCCATCCGGCTCCGGTAAATCCTCGCTGCTCTACCTGCTGGGGCTGCTCGACCGGCCCGACAGCGGCAAGGTGTGGCTGGCGGACGAGGATACCAGCGGCTGCGACGATGACCGCCTGGCGGCCCTGCGCCTGGCCAGGCTGGGCTTTGTTTTCCAGTTCCACTTCCTGCTGGCTGAATTCACGGTCGCACAGAATGTCATGCTGCCCATGCAACGGCTGGCCGAGCGCAGCGCCGATGCCACGCGGACCCATACGTTGGCGCTGCTGGAACGGCTGGGGATTGCGGACCAGGCGGACAAGTTCCCCTCGCAGCTCTCCGGTGGCCAGCGCCAACGGGCGGCGTTGGCGCGCGCCCTGGCCAACGATCCGCTCCTGATCCTGGCCGATGAACCGACCGGCAACCTCGATTCGGCAGCGACCCTTAACGTGCGGCAATTGTTGCGCGAACTGGCTGACGGTGGCCAGACCGTCGTGGCCGTTACCCACGACCGTGAATTTGCGCGCGCTGCGGACCGGGTTGTCGGGCTGGTGGATGGGCGCAATGCGCAAGGCTGGCAGCCCTAGCGCGTGGCCGTCTGGCATGGCTGCCGGCGCTAGCGCCAGTTCGACTGGAGCAAAGCCCAGCCAAGCTGTTCGCGGATGCGCTCCGGCGTGAGGCAGTGAGTTGGCGCTCCACTGGGCAACGGCACAAAGGTGGTGCTGCCACCTGGTACTGGATTGGGGATATTCGATTCCATGCTCGCTGCTCCCGTCGTCGGCAAGTTGCACTCGCCATGGATTCAATGTAGGCGCCAGGGCAGGAAACCGTTATCAAGGAAACCGGCTTTCCGCTGTAGGTGACTGCCATACAAAAGGCTGTAGGGGTTCACCGACCTATTAGATGCTGTTTGCCAACACCAGTTGTCGCCGCTGCTTGAAGGGGCCAGCACGGCATGGGATACTTCCCGTACAATAGATGCCGCTGGGGTGACACCATGCATACCGCGAGCCCACCAATCATGCTGGTGGAAGACGATGAAGTCGATGCCATGACCGTCAAACGTGCCTTGCGCACCATCGAGGTCAAGAATCCGCTGGTCCTGGCCGAACAAGGGGAAGCCGCCCTGGCTTACCTGAACACGCCGGGCAACACTCCGCCTTGCATCATCCTGCTGGACCTGAACATGCCGGTGATGAGCGGGCTGGAATTCCTGCGCCATGTCAAACAGCATGCCGAGTGGCGGCGTATTCCCGTGGTGGTGCTGACCACATCGGAGGAAGCCCAGGACCGCAATGTCAGTTTTGATCTCGGCGCGGCAGGTTTCCTGCCGAAGTGCCCGGACTACGGCCGGTTCGTCGAAGTCATGCGCGTCTGGGACCAATACTGGACCTGGAGCGACCTGCCTGCTTCAGTGCCGCCGGCCCACTAGCCAAGCCCGGCCCGTTGCGGACCTCCCCTCGCCGGTACGCCTGGCACCGCGCTTGATCCAGATCATGGAGGAACCGCGGCCCCCTGGCGCAGACTGGCTCCATCAACCAGGGAGACCACCATGCATGCACCACTGCTTGTTTCTGATTTGTGTCAGCGCAATGTTGTGACGGCGCAGGACAACATCACTGTCAAGGATGCGGCGGAACTGATGCGGCGCCACCATGTGGGCTGCATCGTCGTCACCCGCGGCACCCTGACCAAACCAGTGGGCATTCTGACCGACCGCGACATCGCCATCGGTGCGGTCGCCCGCGACTTTGATCCACTCACGCTTCCGATCGGCGAGGTAATGAGCACGCAATTGCATACGGTCGCCGCCACCCAGCCTGCCATCTCGGCGCTGAGGACAATGCGCCGCCATGGCATTCGCCGCCTGCCTGTCATCGGCGAATTCGATGAACTGGTCGGCATTATTTCGCTGGATGACTTGCTTGACGCTTACGGGGCGGAGCTGGCGCTGTTCGCCCAGACGATGCGGCGTGAGCGCGAGGTCGAACAGCGCGTACGCGTCTGACGCCCGCTCAATTGACCGAGGCATGGCTCACGCCGCAGGAGGCAATGATGGGCGCGCCCCTTATTTTCCAGGACCGGGAAAGCGCGGCAGCAATGCTTGCCGAGCGCTTGCAGCAATACAAGGGTTGCCATCCTCTGGTACTTGCGATTCCGCGCGGCGCAGTCCCGATGGGACGGGTTCTGGCCTGCCTGCTGGGTGGCGAACTCGACGTCGTGCTGGTGCACAAGATCGGCGCCCCGGCCAACCCGGAATGTGCGATCGGCGCGATCGACGAGACCGGCTGGAGCTATCTCGACATCCAGCCCCCGGCAGCGCTTTGCAACGCCGTCGAGGCGCTCAAAGCCAAGCAACTGTCAGCCTTGAAACGCCGGCGCGCGCTGTATACACCCTACCTGCATGCGGTCGATCCGCGCGGCCGGGTGGTGATCGTCGTCGACGACGGTGCCGCGACGGGCTCGACCATGATCGCCGCCCTGCACGCCGTGCGCAGCCGCCAGCCAGCCGAGCTGGTATGCGCGTTGCCGGTTGCCTCGCAAGCGGGCATCGATAAGATCGCCCCCTATGCCGACAAGGTCGTGTGTTTGCAGGCGCCGCCGTACTTCGAGGCGGTCAGCCAGTTCTACCGGGACTTTGAACAAGTCGAGGATGAAGATGTCGAGCGCGTCCTGGCCGCGGCACGGCGGGACGGGGGCGCAAGCTTATCCTGCAGCGTGCCGGGTGCCACTGGTACCGTTCAAGGAACCCCGGCGCATAAGCGACAATGATCGCATCCGCCCGCCCTCCTTCCTGGTCAACCCGACCTCCGACACGCAACCATCGCAGCAGGGAAATTCCTAAATCCTTAACTTGAAATAAGAAAAGCTGACTCACCGGCGCCACAGCCCCTTGCTTCTTTTAAATAGCCAGTCTAAATTATGACCAATCCCGGCGGTATCAACCGCCCAGCGAAGAGCAGTCCGCACCCAACCCCCGTGCGGTGTATCCCTCTTAAAGGAACACTCGATGCGCACACAACAAAGGGTATTGCGACGCCCACGCCACGCTCGGCGCATTTGCGCCACCCCGTACGTCCCCGAATGTACACCGTGATAGAAACTGCCTTCAAATTAATGCGGTCTGCACGTATGCAGTAAGGCTGCACAGGCAGACAGCGGGCACAATTCAATCTCTTTGCAGGAGGGCAGATGGTTTTCGCTCAAGAGCGCAGGACCGATTTCGCCATGGCCGAAGTGGTCGACGAAGCACTGGCTACGGCCAACGAGTGCGGGTGGCGGTATGCCCTCGCGTATCTCCTCCATCATCGCGTCAGTCCACAGGTCATCCAGCGACTGCTATCAGGTGCCCGCGTCCGCGAGCAAAAGAGGCCGAGTGCACCGGGCTTCAACAGCATCGGCAACTGGGGGCATTCGAGCGACGAATACGTGGCGGAGCTGTTCGATCTCCTGCAACAGCGGCGCCATGGCGCTGGCGGCGCGACTGGACGCCCATCCTTGCGGCCAGCCATAAGCGACGTGCGGTGTGAGGTGGCGCCAACAAGCAAAGCCGATGCGGTCGATGAAACTTTTCGCAACTGAAACTGGGGTAAATCGTGACGATGCAAACTGGTACCGTAAAGTGGTTCAATGAAGCGAAGGGATTCGGCTTTATCACTCCCGATGATGGGGGCGCCGACCTGTTCGTGCATTTCCAGGACATCCAGGCAAAGGGGTTCAAGACCCTCGCTGAAAAACAACGCGTCTCGTTTGATCGCAGCCCAAGTCCCAAGGGCGAGAAAGCGACGAACGTCCGGCCCGGCTAAAGCGCATTACCGGCCCGGTTCCAGCCTGGCTGGCGACGCTGACGAAGATGGGACAGGTAGCCACGCTCAGCTTGCCGCGGCCATGTCGGACACCGGGCGGGGCGCCGCCATCAAGCGATCACCGCCCCGCGTCATGAAACAGGATGTACCTCGCTGCCATCCTGCGCCTCGCCACGACTGCCTGCACCGGCCGCGGCGCCGCCATTCAGCAAGGCCAGGCGCTTGCGGCTGCGTGAAATGGCTGGCCGTTCCGGACGCGCCATACGCAACAGGCGCCGCCTGATTTCGTCCGAGTCCATCCATACATCGGTACCCTTCAAGATGCTCTTGATTTCGCGCTGGGTCAGGAACGGCTGGCAACTGCGCTCCATGAACTTGGCAAACCAGTTTGCCACGGCCGCCGCCTGCGCCTGCTGTTCGCTGCCCTTGCCGGTGAAAAAGCCGGAATAGCTATGGAAAAGCAGTTGGCAATTGTCATGCACCAGCAACTCATCCCCAGCGAGAAACAGGAAAGCGCCCATCGAATAAGCGCGCGCCTCCAACACGGTCACCACATGCGCTGCCGACGCCCGCATATTGTTGATGATCTGCAGGCCGGTATCGAAATCGCCACCGGTGGTGTTCAGATGCAGATAAATCAGATCGGTATCGCTGGCCGAGCGCAGCGTGTAGAACAGGTCGTTGTAGAGGGCGGCATGCTCGATCAGGCCGGAAATGTAGAACGATATCTGGCGCACTTCGGTGCGCCGTTCAAAACGCTGCAAGCCAGTGAACGGCTCGGTCACCGCTCCCTCCTCGCCTGCTTCGTCCGGTTCAAACTGGCTCATGACGCCTCCCACTATGGTGCGCCGTACCATCGCCGGGCACGGCGCAACAACCCTTATTGTTCCGGTGCGGTCTTCCACCGGAAATACAGCTCCGTCCCACCCTTGGCATGCACCACGGCATTGCGGGTTTGCACCTGGCCCTCGTTGTCTGCCGTTACCTGGTATTTACCCGGCGGGACGTTGAGGAACAGGTAGGGGCCGTCGCTGACGGCGTCCACCACGCTCTTGCCTTGCGCGTCGCGCAAGCTGACCTTGACGCCGGCAAAGAACTCCCCGCTGACGGCGGCCAGCGTCAGGCGCAGGTTGTAGCGCGCGGCCGCCGCGCGAAACGCCGCGGCTTCGTCGCTGCCAATGCCGCCGGTGACGAAACTGACCGCACCCTGCTGCTGCACGGCCGGCAACGCGACCTCGTCGGCCAGGCACACCCCGCTGGCCAGCGCGCACAGCAAGGCGGCACACAATTGATGGAATGTCTTCATGATGAACTCCCGAATCAGGATGAAACTTCAGTGGACCAGGATGTGCCGGGGCGCGTTGCCGGCGAACTTGGGCAGCAGGAGCGACAGCACGCCATCGGCGTATTGGGCGCTCGCGCCTGCCGCATCGATCGCCTGCGGCAAGGCGAACGTGCGCCGCCGCGCGCCGTAAAAGCGCTCCGCGCGCAGCGGCTTGCCGTCAGCGGTGCCGGTGTCGTGCCGCAGCTCGGCATCGATCGATACCACATGGCCATCGACGGTGACGTCGATGTCGCCCTTGTCCAGGCCAGGCAATTCGGCTTGCACCCGGTAGGCAGTGGGGGATTCTTCAACGTCCATCCTGATGCAGGGGCCGCTGAAGGGTTGGATCTGGTCGTGCAGGCTGGCCATGGCATACCTCGCTTTCCAATCGACTGGTCGGCACGGTTTCCCTTGCCTGTGCCCATGTTGGGCAGACATCCGGCGAATAAACATGATCCATGTCAAGACCAGCCCAACTTGATCCAGATCAAAAAACCCCAAAGATCCCGATCAAAGCTACATTCGCCGGTGGACGGCCGGGCCCCTGCCAACTAGCCTGAAGCTATTGCACAACCGCCCCAAATGCTGGAGGAAGCCATGACATACCGAACTATCCTGGTGCACGTCGACCGCACCGCAGGCGCCGAAGCGCGCATCAAGCTGGCCGCAAACCTGGCGGCACGTGAAGGTGCCCATTTGGTCGGCATTGCAATGAGCGGCGTGCCGCGCTTCATGTATGCCGGCGACCCCTTCGATGCCAGCGGCGCCATCATTGCCGACTACCTCGAAATCGCCGGCAAGCGCGCCAACGAGGCCCTTGACCGCTTCGATACCATTACCGCCAACATGGGGCTGACTTCGGTGGAGCGGCGCAATTCCCGCGATGACGAGTACGCGGCCCTGTGCATGCAGGCGCGCTACGCCGACTTGCTGGTGATCGGCCAGGCCATGCCGGCCGGCGGCCAGGGCGCACTGCTGCGCGACCTGCCAGAGCACGTCATCCTCCACGCCGGCAAGCCCGTGCTGGTGGTGCCGCAGGCGGGAAGCTTCCCGACACTTGGCGAACGGCCGCTCATTGCATGGGATGGCAGCCAGGAGGCAGCGCATGCAGCGGCCGCCGCGATCCCCCTGCTCAAACGCAGCAACAAGGTGACACTCGCCGTGTTCGGCGCCGAGCCTGGCTACGATGCCCACGGCGAAGAGCCGGGCGCCGATATCGCGCTGTACCTGGCACGCCATGGGGTGAAAGTGGAGGTGCTGCGCCAGCCCGACCAGGTCGAGATCGGCAATGCCATACTGACCCTGGCTGCCGGCCTTAACGCAGACCTGCTGGTGATGGGTGCTTACGGCCACAGCCGCCTGCGCGAGATGATGGTCGGCGGCGCCACGCGCACCGTCCTGGAAGCGATGGCGCTGCCCGTCCTGATGGCGCACTGACGAACCGCGCGCGCTGCGCACGCGCAGCACACTTTCCTGACTGGACGGACATCGATCCGGAGGTGCACCATGCCAACCTTCCTGCAGACAGCCCGCCTGGGCGCCACTTTCGCCATCCTGCTTGCCGCGGTCCCCGCCCCGGCGGGCGAGATGAGCAAGACCGTCGACGGTCTCACCATCAGCTATGGCGTGACCACCAGCGCCGACCTGGCCCGTAGCGCCAACCATCACGACCCTGCCATGCACGCATCACGCTGGCGCGCCCGCGGCTCACACCACCTCGTCGTCAGCATTATCGATGCGCGGAGCGGACAACGGCTTGGGCAAGCCAAGGTGCGGGCGACCGTCCAGCCGCTGGGTTTGGCGCCCGAACGCAAGACGCTGCAGCCGATGGAGGTCGATGGATTGATGAGCTACGGGAATTACTTCGATCTGTCGCCGGACAAGCTCCCCGCCACCATCACTATCGAGGTCGAGCGCCAACGCGGGCACGCGGCCAGCACCGCCAGCTTCCAATACGGCACGCCGGCCCAGCGCTGACAGCCAGCCAGGGGCCGACGCTGGCCACAGCGCAGCGGGCCGCTGTGTCCGGACGCCGGCAAATCTGGCGCTTACTTGACCTGGATCATGCGGCGCGCTATCCGCGCCCAGCCCACGGCACTAGTATAGAACCAGTGCGTTTCGACCTGACGGAGGCGGCATATGCAATGGATCTCTGACAACTGGCCATGGCTGTTGTTCGTGGCCGGCATCTTCCTGCTGATGCGGCAAGGGGGCCTGGGCTGCGGGATGGCGCCGCATGGCCGCCACCACCATCGCGCCAGCGGGCGGGACGATGCCACGCAGGAGGCGGTGGACCCGGTGAGCGGCGAGCGCGTGCGCACAGGCGATGCGCCCAACACCATGTACGCGGGCGACATCTATTACTTTGCTTCGCGCGCCAACCGCGACACGTTCGAAGCCAATCCGGTCCGCTACATCCGCGACCATCGCGGCCATGGCTGCTGCTGAAGCGGCGCCGGCGCGCGGCACGCGGCGCCTGTCCCTGCAGGGTGCCGGCCCTGGGCAACACTGATCGCTTGGGACTTGCGCCACATGGACGCGATCGTCATCACTGCCGACGCTGCCCCGGCCTGGGACCGGCGGGAGGTGGAAATCTGCGAGCACAAGGGCCATGGCCATCCCGACAGCATCTGCGACGGCGTTGCCGAAGCGGCCTCGCAAGCCCTGTGCAAGGCCTATCTGCAGGCCTACGGCGCCATCATGCACCACAATGTCGACAAGGCCTTGCTGGTCGGCGGCGAAGCGCAGCCGCGCTTTGGCGGCGGCACCGTACTGACGCCCGCCAGGCTCATCCTCTGTGGCCGCGCCACGCCCCTCCCCGCGCCATCGGATATCGTGGCCTTGCTGGAAAGCGCGGTGCGCGGCTACCTGCAACAGCGCCTGCGCGCCCCCCTGGACCTGTTCCGTATCGAAATCGCGGTGCGGGACGGCAGTCCCAACCTGCAACGGGTGTGCGACGGCAGCGCAGGCGCCATCGCCAACGATACCTCGTTCGGTTGCGGCTATGCGCCGCTTTCCACCCTGGAGCAAGCGGTACTGCACCTGGCGGACACGCTGGGCGGCACCAGCTTCCACGCCGCCTTCCCCGCTGCCGGCGATGACTTCAAGATCATGGGGCGGCGCATCGGCGCGCAGTGCGGCATGACGGTCGCCTTAGCCTGCATCGACCGCCACGTCGCCGACGGCCGCGCCTACCGCCAGCTCAAGGACGCGGTGTGCGACTTTCTGCAGCGCCAGCTTGGCGCCGGCTTTGGACTCGAACTGAATGTGCTGGACCGCGAGCCGGTCGCCAGCGAGGCCGACGGCTTCCTCACCGTGACCGGTTTGAGCGCCGAACACGGGGACGATGGGCAGGTCGGCCGCGGCAACCGCGTCAATGGCCTGATCACGCCCAACCGCACCATGTCGCTGGAAGCGGCTGCCGGCAAGAATCCGGTGGCGCACGTCGGCAAGCTGTACAACGTGCTGGCGCAGCGCCTGGCCGCCATGCTGCAAGCCCGGCTCGGCGGCGACGCAGAGATCGAGGTGCAGTTGCTCTCGGCCATCGGCGCTCCGGTCGGGCAGCCGCGCCTGGCGCATATCGCAGTGCGGCAAGCGCCAGCGCTGTCGACGGCCACGCGTGCGCTGGTGCGCCAGGTGGTCGAGGCCGAATTGCGTGCCCTGCCTGCCTTGTCGCGCGAGATCGCCGCGGGCAAGGCCAGGCTGTTCTAGAAGAACCACTGCACGTGGGTGTAGGCGACATCGGGCATGCGGCCGAACTCGCTGCTCCCGGCACCACCGAAATGCTGTACGCCGAGCGTCCATTCCAGGTTGGCGCGGATCGACCAGCTTACGCTCGGTGCGACGTACACACTATGGTCGGACAGGTTGCGTGCCGCATACACGACCACTTTCCATAAAGGCGTCAGCTCGTAGCTGGCGAAGGCGCCGGCATAACGCCGGCCGGCCAACTGCAGCGCACCGGCCGGCGCGCCAGTCGCGACCGCGCTGGGCTGGCCATTATGGAACAGCTCGGCCGACAGGGTCAGCGTATTGGCGAACGCATAATCGGCTCCCAGCAAGATGCGCCGATAGCG
>CBFGQI010000121.1:0-15933 GCA_965650885.1 uncultured Oxalobacteraceae bacterium | reverse complement strand
GAGCAGGCGGTCTACCTGTATCCGCGTCACGAGGCCGCGCGGCAAACCCTGGTCAGCCTGCTGATCGAAGGCGGCCGCACCCAGGAAGCGATGCGCCACCTGGTCTTCGCCACCAATCTTGACCCGCGCCAAGCCGGCATGGCGATGCTGCTGGCCCGTCTGCAACTGGAACACGGCGGCAGCGCGCTGGAGACCTTGCAACGCAGCCTGCCATATGCAGAATCCAACGCCGACTACCGCGCGCTGCTGGCTGGCGTTCTTCAACGCGCCAACCGCCACAAGGAGGCGGCCGACCACTACCAGGCCGCAGTGCGCCTGCAACCCGGTAACGCCGTCTGGTGGATGGGGATGGGCATTTCGCTGCAAGCCGACAAGCGCAACGCCGAAGCGAAGATCGCCTTCCAGCGCGCACGCGACTCAGGCCGCCTGGCGCCGGAGCTGCAAACCTTCGTGGAGCGCCGCCTTCAGCAGCTGAACTAAAGGCTGGCTTGCACGCCCCAGACTTGCTTCAGGCTGAAACGCAGTTCCGCCTGGTCCTCGCTGAGGGCTTCGCGGATCGAGCATTCCGGCTCACTGGTGCGCCGCTGCACGGATGCCGGATAGGCATTGCCCGAGGGGTCGCGCATGCAGCGTACTTCCAGCGCCCCGTCGCCATCATCGCGGCAGAGGACGACGCCGATTTCACCGTTTTCAAGCCGCACCAGCGCGCCGGGCGGGAATTTGCCCAACTGGCGGTGGAACTGTTCCTGCAATACCGGGTCCGCTGGATGGGCCGGATCGTGCAGGAGCTTGTCCAGCGCCTCGTCCGGCAGCATGGAGCAGCGGTAGTTGCGCGCCGAGACGCGCGCGCAGTAGCGGTCGGCCAGGCTCAGGAGGCGGGCATTGTTGGTGATCTGCTCGCGCGTCATTCCGGCCGGGTAGCCGCTGCCATCGTCGTTTTCGTGATGCATCAGCACGCAGGAAATCCATTCCTCATCTTCAATCCCGGCATATTTCAGCATTTCCGCGCTGTCTTCCGGGTGGCGGCGCACGATCGCCATCTCTTCGCTGTTCAAAGAGCCCGGCTTGCACTGGAAATTGTCGTGATGGCGCAGCATGCCAACATTCATCGTCAGTGCCGCAGCGGTCAGCGAAATGACTTCGTCCGACGCCTTGCCCAAGCCGCGCGCAACCAGCACCACGACGATGGCAGTCTCGATGCAGTGGCGTACCGCATAAGTGCCTGCGATCTGGTTCAGGAACAGGCAGGCCAGCGCGATATCCGGATTCAGTTCGACCGCGCGCACCACTTCGCGCGCGATATTGCGCAGGTCGGCATCGGCGTTGCGTTCATTGCGCAGATCGGAGAGCAGCTTTTCCAGGCGCTTGTTCGCCAGGTTCAGCTCATGCAGTACCGAGGGGGGCGGCTCCAGCCGCGCTCCGCCTTCCGTGCCGAGGTCCTGCAAGCCATTCAGGTACTGGTTCATAGTCGATGTCCCCGAAAATCCCTAGATGCGCGCCAGCCGCTCCAATGCGAGCGCCAGCGTTTCGTCCTGCTTGGCAAAACAGAAGCGCACGATGCCTGAATCCTTGCCGTCGCGGTAAAAGGCGGACACGGGAATCGCGGCCACCTTGATCTCTGTGGTCAGCCACTCGGCGAATTCGGCTTCCGATTGCGATGAAATGCGGTCGTAGCGGACGCACTGGAAATAGGTGCCGTCGGCCGGCAGCAGTTCGAAGCGGCTGCCGGCGAGGCCTTGCCGGAACAGGTCGCGCTTGCGCTGGTAAAAGTCCGGCAGGCCGATATACGGCGCCGGGTCTGCCATGTAGGCGGCAATGCCGTGCTGCATGGGCGTATTCACCGAGAATACGTTGTACTGGTGGACCTTGCGGAACTCGGCCGTCAGCGCCGCGGGCGCGGCGACATAGCCGATCTTCCAGCCGGTCACGTGGTAGGTCTTGCCGAAGCTGGAGACGACGAAAGAGCGCTGCGCCAGCTCGGGATAGCGGCACACTGAGTCGTGGCGCTCGCCGTCATACACCATGTGTTCGTACACCTCGTCGGACAGCAGGAGGATATCGGTGCCGCGTACGATGCCGCACAGCGCCTCCATATCGGCCGCGCGCAGCACGCTGCCGGTCGGGTTGTGCGGCGTGTTGATCACGATCAGGCGCGTGCGCGGCGTCACGGCGGCAGCCACGCGCGCCCAGGGCACGCTGTAGCCGCCATGTGGCGCCACTTCCATCTGTACCGGGACCGGTACGCCGCCCGCAAGTTCGATGGCGGGCATGTAGCTGTCGTAAGCGGGCTCGATGACGATCACTTCATCGCCCGGGTGCACGCTGCACAGGATGGCGGTGGTCAGGCCTTCGGTTGCACCGGGCGTGATGGTGATTTCGGCGTTGGCGTCGTAGCGTTGGCCATAGACGCGGGCGATCTTGTCGACGACGGCTTCGCGCAGCACCGGTGCGCCGATACCCATCGGGTATTGGTTGAAGCCTTCGCGCATGGCCGTCGTGACCATGTCGACCAGCTTGGGATCGCAAGCAAAATCGGGAAAGCCCTGGCCCAGGTTGACAGCGCCATGCTGCGCTGCCAGTGCCGACATGCGCGAGAAGATCGTGGTGCCGACGTGGGGCAGGCGGGAAATCAGTTGTTTCATCGTGCTTAGGAAAAGGACATTTTTTCCATTCTAGCGCAGCCCCAAAGAACAAGTGTTGCCCTAAGGGTAAAACGCGAATGTCAAGCGTCGATGCTCCATTTTTCCGGCTGCATGACCTTGAACATGCCGGCTTTTGCGAGCCGCTTGGCCAGCTTGAGCAGGGCCTTGTCCTTGGTGATCAGGATGTCCGCCTGGGCGTCGCGCGCCAGTTCGAGGAACTTCTGGTCGTCGCGGTCAGTGCAAACCGGCAGCCGCGTGCCCGATTCCGGTGGCTGGACAACCTTGATGTACTGGTCGAAGCGCGCCGCGCTGAGCGGCCGCGTGCTTTCGTCCAGGGGCAGGTGAGGGTAGTTCAGCACGAACAGGTATTCGGCCCGGCAGTCGGCGCGGGTAATCGCTTCGACCTCGCCGCTTTCGATTGCCGCCAGCAGCGATGCCCAGCGCGGGTCCTGGAAAACGAACAGGTCGAGGCAGACATTGGTGTCGATGACGATGCGTTTTGGTGGAACAGGTATCATGTCGAAGTTTCTCGTTTGAATTTTGAATCTTATGCTGATTGTGCTGTCGCCTGCAAAAAGTCTTGACCTGGAAACCCCGCCAACCACCAAACTCGCAACGCAGCCCGCGTTCCTCGATCATTCGGAGCAACTGATCGAGCGGTTGCGGGCATTTTCGCCGAATGAACTGGGCGAACTGATGGACCTTTCCGATGCCTTGTCAACGCTGAACGTGGCGCGCTATGCGTCCTGGACCAAGGACACCAGCGAAGCGCGCCAGGCGGTTATGACCTTTAACGGCGACGTCTACGACGGGCTGGATGCGCGGTCCATGTCGGCCAAACAGCTTGACTACACGCAGTCGCGCATCCGCATCCTGTCCGGCTTGTATGGCATGCTGAAGCCGCTGGACCTGATCCACCCGCACCGACTGGAAATGGGCACCCGCCTGCAAAACCCGCGCGGCAAGAATCTTTACGAATTCTGGGGCGACATGATCACCGAGGCCTTGAACAAGGAGGCTTCGCCGGTGCTGGTGAATCTGGCTTCGGACGAGTACTTCAAGTCGGTCAAACCGAAGAAATTGAATATGCCGGTGATTACGCCAGTGTTCGAGGACTGGAAGGGCGGCAGGTACAAGATCATTTCCTTCTTCGCCAAACGCGCTCGCGGCATGCTGGCGCGTTACGCGGCGGTGAACAATATCACCGATCCGAAAAAGCTGAAGAAGTTCGATGCGGATGGGTACAGGTTTGAGGCGGATGCTTCGAATGAGTCGACTTGGGTGTTTCGTCGCAGGCTGGCGGCCTGAGCCGGTAGGGCGCGCCTTAAACCGGTAAGGCGGGGTCAGGCCCTAGGGCCTGACCCCTGGTGTGCAAGGTTTGCCGGTTTTTACCAGAACCGCCACCAGGCAACCTTCTTGCTCCCATCATCCTCCAGCATCTTGCTGTTGGGGAAGTTCTTGACGAACACGCGCTTGGTATCGTCGCGCAGGGTCACATTGCCCATCTTGTCATAGCCGCGGTACATGATGGCCAGTGCCTCCTCCACCGCCGGCGCATCCGAGAAATCGGTCAGCACGCCCTGGGCGCGGTTGATCGCTGCCAGGTACGCGCCACGGCGGTAATAATAGCGGGCCACATAAATCTCATACTTCGCCATCGCATTGATCAGGTACTTCATGCGATCCATTGCATCAGGCGTATATTTGCTCTCGGGAAACTTCTCAACCAATGCCTTGAAAGCCGCGAATGCTTCGCGCGTGGCTTTCGGGTCACGTTCCGCAGGATCTTGCTCGTACAGGAAATTCAGCAAGCCGATCGAGTCGTTGAAATTGACCAGGCCCCGCAGGTAGTACATATAGTCAACGTTCGGATGGTTCGGGTGCAGCTTGATGAAGCGCTCCACGGCAGCCAGGGCCTGTGCCTGGTCCTGCGCCTTGTAATGGGAGTAGGCGATTTCCATTTGCGCTTGTTGCGCATAAGTGCCGAATGGGTAGCTGGATTCGAGGCGTTCAAACAGCTGGACGGCACGTTCGTAGTTGCCGCTGGCCTGTTCTTCCTTGGCCTCCGAGTATAATTTCGTTGCGGACCAGCCGCGGGTCTCGTCCGCGCGTTCCGGTAACAGGCCACAAGCTGACAAACTTAACAGTACGACTGTTGCTGCAACTACCGATAATTTTTTTTGCATGTTGATGTGCAAGGAATCGTTAACCAAAATACTAAACTTGGCTGATTATAGCCGATGGGAATGCTGTGATATTGAAACCTGAGATGAATTCGGCAGAACAATTGCCTGATAACGATTTTGACGCCGATTTTGAAGGTGACACACTGGGCGATCCCCTCGCTCCGATTGAACTCCAACTGACGTCCGACGTGTGCGGCGAGCGCCTCGACAAGGTAGTGGCGCGCCTCGTGCCGCAGTTTTCGCGCGGCCGCCTGCAATCCTGGATCGAAGAAGGCCATGTCACCGTCGATGGCAAGCCGGCCAAGGTGCGCGCCACTGTGTATGGCGATGAAAAGATCCTGGTGCTGCCGCAGCCGGCGCCGGAAGACGTGGCATTCACGCCGGAAGACGTGCCGTTGGACGTGGTATTCGAGGACGACCATTTGCTGGTGATTAATAAACCGGCCGGCCTGGTGGTCCACCCCGGCGCCGGCAACTGGTCCGGCACCATGCTGAATGGCTTGCTGTTCCGCTGGCCGCAACTGGGCGGCGTGCCGCGAGCCGGCATCGTGCACCGCCTGGACAAGGATACCAGCGGCCTGATGGTGGTCGGCAAGGATTTGCCGACCCAGACCGACCTGGTGCGCCAGCTGCAGGCCCGTACCGTCAAGCGCGAATACTGGTGCATCGTGTGGGGCACCCCGCAACTGAGCGGCACCATCAATGCCTCCATGGGCCGCGACCAGAAGGATCGCGTGAAGATGGCGGTCTCCAACAGCCTGGGCTCGAAGCCGGCGATCACCCATTACCAGCGCCTGGCGGAAGGGAAGCTGGACGGCCGGCCGGTCTCGTTGGTTCAGTGCCGTCTGGAAACGGGCCGCACCCACCAGATTCGCGTGCACATGGCCCACCTCGGCTTCTCGCTGATCGGCGATTACGTCTATGGCAAGCAGCATTTGACCAGCGTCTTCCCGCGCCAGGCGCTGCAGGCGCGCCGCCTGGGTTTGCTCCATCCGGCAACCGGCGAACACATGGAATGGCATGTGCCGCTGGCGGACGATTTCAAGGAATTGATGGATCGCGCGGGCATCGAGGAGCCGGATGAGGCGGCGCTGGCGGCAGCGTCGGCCGGTCACGGCGACTACGAAGACTATGACTATTACGACGACGAATTCGACGACGAGTAATGCAGCAATCTTTCCAAGGGGCGCAATGGCTGGTGCCTGACTGGCCCGGTGCGCCGGCCAATATCGGGTTTGTCTGTACCACACGGCGCGGCGGCGTGAGCCCGGAACCCTATGGTCCCGGCCCGCAAGCCATTGCGACCGCCGGCGGCGGATTGAACCTCGGCATCCACGTCGGGGACGATCCAGCCAACGTCGCGTTCAACCGGGCGATCGTGCGCGGCCGTCTGCCGTCCGAGCCCGCATGGCTGTCACAGGTGCATGGCACAGCAGTCGCCCGGGCCGACCGCCAGGCGCGCGGCAGCGTGCCGCAAGCCGATGCCAGCATTGCCAGCATGCCTGGCGCGGTATGCGCCATCCAGACCGCCGATTGCCTGCCGGTGCTGTTCACCAACCGCGCCGGCACCGTGGTCGGCGCTGCGCATGCCGGTTGGCGCGGTTTGGCGGGCGGCGTGCTGGAAGCAACCGTCGGCGCCATGCGCGAGGAAACCGGCGGGACGGCTGGGGCGGCCGACAGCCAAGACGAGATCATCGCCTGGCTCGGGCCCGCCATTGGCCCGCAAGAATTCGAAGTCGGGGAAGAGGTCGTGGCGGCCTTCCTCGCCGGCCCGGTGGGCGCTGCCGACCCGGAGGCGGTGCGCGCCGCCTTCGTGGCGCGGCCGGGCATGCCGGGAAAATACCTGGCGGACATCTACCAGCTGGCACGCCTGGCGCTGCGGCGGGTGGATGTCAACGACGTGAGCGGGGGGAACCTGTGTACGGTGCGTGACGCCAGCCGGTTTTACTCTTACCGCCGGGACAAGGTCACGGGCCGGCAGGCTACTTTGATCTGGATCAAGCAGTAGGCGGATCGTTTTGACGGGCGGCTTCGGCTGCCCGTTTGCGTTTGCGGCGTTTGCCGCCTGTTAGATAAAATAGTATTCCTAATGGCAACACGCCGTACAGGAGGAAGGTCATGATGCCGGCGACTACGGTAGGTTCCGTAAACGCCATCAACACCGTGACGTAAATCCAGGCAACAGCAACAATCAGCATAGTCTTGGCAGCAAATCTCTAAAAATCTGAATGGACTCAAACATGAACATGCCCGACCCGCAAGCTTTCGCTAACGCATGGATGGCGCAAATCAGCGATCCCGAACAATGGCAATCCTGGTTCAAGATGATGCCGGAGATGGAAGCCGTGCCGGGCGCCGCGCTGCTGCGTGAAGCCGGCGCCACCGTCCGCCCCGACGCAATGGAGCAACTTCGCAACGAATACATGGACGAGTTTGGCGCACTTTGGCAGGAATTCCTGGCCGGTAAGGCGCCAGCGGTCAAGGACCGCCGCTTCTCGTCCGACGCCTGGCAGGGCAATCCTGTTTCCGCGTTCAATGCGGCATCATACCTGCTAAACAGCAAATTCCTCACGCAAATGGCGGAAGCCGTGGAAGCCACGCCGCAGCAAAAACAGAAAATTCGCTTTGCCGTACAGCAAGTGGTGGACGCGATGTCGCCGGCGAATTTCCTCGCGACGAATCCGGAAGCGCATCAGAAATTGATCGAAACCAAGGGCGAAAGCCTGACCAAGGGCTTGGCCAACCTGCTGGGCGATATCCGGAAGGGGCATATTTCCCTGTCCGACGAAAAGGCGTTCGAGGTGGGCCGCAACCTGGCCACGACGGAAGGGCAGGTGGTGTATGAGAATGCGCTGTTCCAGCTGATCCAGTACACGCCGCTGACCAAGACCGTGCATGAACGTCCCCTGCTGATGGTGCCGCCGTGCATCAACAAGTATTACATCCTCGACTTGCAGCCCGAGAATTCGCTGGTGCGTTATGCGGTGGAGCAGGGCAATACGGTGTTCCTGGTGTCCTGGCGCAATCCGGATCAGTCGCTGGCCAACACCACCTGGGACGATTACATCGACGATGGCGCCATCAACGCCATCAATATCGCACGCGCGATCAGCAAGCAGGACAAGCTGAACGTGCTCGGTTTCTGCGTTGGCGGCACGTTGCTGTCGACCGCGCTGGCCGTCCTGGCGGCGCGCGGCGAACATCCTGCGGCCGGCATTACCCTGCTGACCACCTTCCTCGATTTCAGCGATACCGGCGTATTGAATGTCTTCGTGGACGAAGCGCAAGTGCAGCTGCGTGAGCAAACCTTGAAAAAGGGCGGCCTGATGCCGGGTCGCGATCTGGCCAGCACCTTCTCCAGCCTGCGCCCGAATGACCTGGTGTGGAATTACGTGCAGTCGAACTACCTGAAAGGTAACGAGCCGCCGCCATTCGACTTGCTGTATTGGAATTCCGACTCGACCAACCTGCCTGGACCGATGTTCTGCTGGTACCTTCGCAATACCTACCTGGAAAACAGCCTGAAAGTGCCGGGCAAGCTGACGGTGGCTGGCGAGAAGGTGGACTTGTCGAAAATCGATGCCCCGGCCTTTATCTACGCATCGCGCGAAGACCATATCGTTCCGTGGAATTCGGCATACCAGTCGACCCGGATCCTGAATCCGAAAAAGCCGGAGCTGAACAAATTCATTCTCGGCGCATCCGGACATATTGCAGGGGTCATCAATCCGGCCGCCAAGAAAAAGCGCAGCTACTGGACCAATGCGGCCCGCCCGGCCTCGCACGATGAATGGTTCGCCGGCGCGACTGAGCATCCGGGCAGCTGGTGGGGCGAATGGTCCGAGTTCCTGGCGGCACACGGCGGCAAGGAGGTGAAGGCGCGCACCAAGCTTGGCAACGCCCAATACCAGCCGATCGAAGCAGCTCCGGGACGTTACGTCAAGGCAAAGGCTGATTAATTTTTGGTAACGTTAAGTTGCGTTGCAATATTGTCGTGCCAAAAGCTTTTTTTTCGCCCTATAATGGGGACGCGAATATTATCAACGGCAGGTAAACGCGCTGCGGCGCAATAATTGGACCTTGTGATGAGTAGTGCAAAGAAAAGTACTGAACGTTTGATTAAGAAATATCCAAATCGCCGTCTTTACGATACGCAGACCAGTTCCTACATTACCCTGACGGACGTGAAACAACTTGTGCTCGATGCCGAGGAGTTCACCGTCGTGGATGCCAAAACTAATGAAGACCTGACGCGCAGCATCTTGCTCCAGATTATTCTTGAGGAAGAGGCAAGTGGCGTTCCCATGTTTTCTACTGATGTGCTGGCCCAGATCATCCGGTTCTATGGCCATGCGATGCAGGGCATGATGGGGTCGTACCTGGAAAAGAATATCCAGGCATTTACCGATATCCAGCGCAAATTCACGCAGGGTGCCGCGACTTTCGATGGCAAGACATTCAGTCCAGAAATGTGGACCCAGTTCATGAATGTGCAGGCGCCGATCATGCAGGGCATGATGAATAACTATATCGACCAGTCGAAGAGCTTGTTTGTGCAGATGCAGGAGCAGATGCAGAACCAAAGCAAAAATCTGTTCGGCACGTTCCCGTTTGCGGCGCCGCCGACAGAGAAGAAGTAAACCGGTAAGTCGGGGTCAGGCCCAAGGGCCTGACCCCAAGTCTGCGCCAGCCGCAGGCCAAGGTTCAAGTCGTTGACGTTTGCGTCGCTGGGATCTGGTCCCCGGTTTTGGTATAATGGCAGATTGCCCTGAATCATCAGCTCTCCGCCATGCAATCCAAGCAAATCACCCGCATCACCCCCGCCGAAGGCACCCCCGCACCCAAAGTTGGCTTTGTTTCCCTCGGCTGCCCGAAAGCGCTGGTCGACTCCGAACAGATCCTGACCCAGCTGCGCGCTGAGGGCTACGAGACCGCCAAATCCTATGACGGCGCGGACCTCGTGATCGTGAACACTTGCGGTTTCATCGACGCCGCCGTGCAGGAATCGCTGGACGCCATCGGCGAAGCGCTGGCCGAAAACGGCAAGGTCATCGTGACCGGCTGCCTGGGCGCGAAGAAGGACAAGGACGGCGACGACATCATCCAGAAAGTCCACCCGAAAGTACTGGCCGTGACCGGCCCGCACGCGGTGGGCGAAGTGATGGCCCAGGTGCACACGCACCTGCCGAAGCCGCACGAACCATTCATCGACCTGCTGCCGCCGCAAGGCATCAAACTGACGCCGAAGCACTACGCTTACCTGAAAATCTCCGAAGGCTGCAACCACCGCTGCTCGTTCTGCATCATCCCTTCGATGCGCGGTGACCTGGTATCGCGCCCGATCGCTGAACTGATGCTGGAAGCCGAAAACCTGTTCAAGGCCGGCGTCAAGGAATTGCTGGTGATTTCGCAGGATACGTCGGCCTATGGCGTGGACGTGAAATTCCGGTCCGGTTTCTGGAACGGCCGCCCGGTGAAGACCCATATGACGCAGTTGACCCAGGCCCTGGGCGAGCTGGCCAAGCAGTATGGCGCGTGGGTGCGTTTGCACTACGTTTATCCTTACCCGCACGTGGATGAAATCATCCCGATGATGGGCGACGGCCACATCCTGCCATACCTGGACGTGCCGCTGCAGCACGCGCATCCGGATGTGCTGAAGCGAATGAAGCGTCCGGCTTCGGGCGAGAAAAACCTGGAGCGCATCCTGAAGTGGCGTGAGATGAATCCTGAGCTGGTCATCCGCTCGACCTTCATCGCAGGCTTCCCGGGGGAAACCGAAGCGGAATTCGAATACCTGCTGGACTTCCTGAAGGAAGCGCAGATCGACCGCCTGGGTTGCTTCGCTTATTCGCCGGTGGAAGGGGCGACCGCCAACGAGCTGCCGAACCCGGTGCCGGATGAAGTGCGCGAGGAGCGCCGTGGCCGCGTGATGCTGCTGCAGGAGGAGATTTCCCGCAAGCGCTTGCAGGCCAAGGTGGGCAAGACCGTGAAGGTGCTGATCGATGAGCTGACGCCGAGCGGCGCGGTCGGCCGCTCGGCAGCGGATGCGCCGGAGATCGATGGCGTGGTGCATGTGAAGCGGCCGTTCGATCCGAAGAAGAAGCTGGCGGTGGGGCAGTTCTTCGATGTCGAGATTACCTCGGCGGATGCGCATGATTTGTGGGGTGAGGCACAGTAAACCGGTAAACCGGGGTCAGGCCCGCAGGGCCTGACCCCGCATATTCGACGGCCGCGGGTTTCGGTGGTGCGACTTGGACTTCTTGCGAACGTCAACCGCGCGCAACCGGAACCCGCAGCCGTTTTGCCGCCTGGGGTCAGGCCCTGCGGGCCTGACCCCGCCTTACAGGTTTACCGGTTTAAAATAACCGAATGAGCAAAAAACACCTCCAAACCCAGATCATCCACACGGACTACGTGCCGCCCGAAGGATTCTCCGCCTTCCCCAGCGCCATCCACCACGCGTCCACCGTCCTGTTCAAGAATGTCGCCGCCATGCGCTCGGGCGACTGGAAAGAAAAGAACGCCTACACCTACGGCCTGCATGGCACGCCGACCACTTTCACCCTGGAAGCCCGCCTGGCCGAAATCGAAGGCGGCACCCACTGCCTGCTGGCCCCCAGCGGCCTGGCCGCCATCGCCATGTGCGACTTCGCCTTGCTGCGCACCGGCGACGACGTCCTGCTGCCCGACAACGTCTACAGTCCCAACCGCGACCTCGGCCGCTGGCTGACCGCCGATTTCGGCATCACCGCGCGGCTGTACGACCCGATGATCGGCGCCGGCATCGCTGAGCTGATCCAGCCCAACACAAAACTGATCTGGACCGAAGCCCCCGGCTCCGTCTCGATGGAAGTCCCCGACCTGCGCGCGATTTGCGACGCCGCCAAGCAGAAGGGCGTCCTGGTCGCCCTCGACAATACCTGGTCGGCGGGCCTGGCCCTGCGCGGCTTCGAGCTCGGCGTGGACGTCGTGATGCAAGCCCTGACCAAGTACCAGTCCGGCGGTTCCGACGTCCTGATGGGGGCCCTGGTCACGCGCGACAAGCTGCTGCATGAGCGCCTCAGCATGGCACACATGCGGCTGGGCATGGGCGTCAGCGCCGACGACACCTACCTCGTGCTGCGCAACCTGCCCACGCTCAAGATCCGCTTCGAAACCCACGATGCCTCCGCCCGCAAGGTCGCTGCCTGGCTGAAGGCCCGTCCCGAAATCCGCAAGGTCCTGCACCCTGCCTTCGAAGACTGCCCCGGCCACGAAAACTGGAAGCGCGACTTCACCGGCGCCGGCGGCCTGTTCTCCGTGCTGTTCGATGAAAAATACACCGAAGCGCAAACCGACCGCTTCGTCGATTCGCTGAAGCTGTTCGGCATCGGCTACAGCTGGGGTGGTGCGCACAGCCTGTGCATTCCCTATCGCATCCAGGCCATGCGCAAGAACTGGAAAGAGAAGGGCACTTTGGTGCGCTTCAACATCGGCCTCGAAGATGCCGACGACCTGATCGCCGACATCGAACGCGCCCTGGCTACGCTCTGACCTAGCGGCTCGCTAGGCGCTAGTCAGCTATCCCTGCGATTGATCAATACAATGGCGTGCGCATATTGATCGGGCTTCCCTATTTGCATACATTGGTCGGACATTAAGCAAGGGGAGACTGACATGCAAATGACGAAGATTGCAGCAGGCGTTTTGCTTGGATGTGTGGCGCTGGGGATTGGCGCGGAACCGCCACCGCCGCCTACCAGTTACATGCCGGTGGTGGCAAAGGAACCGTTCGAGGTCACCTTTGAGCGCATGAAGGCAGCGCGCGCGGGGCTGATGCGCAAGCAAATGGAGTTCCTGGAGAGCCGCTATGACCTGTCCAACCGACCGGCGAAAGGCGTCACCATGTTCCGCGGCAAACCCGTGCAGGAAGGCATCCGTGTCAAGCTGCCGCGCGGAGTGACCTGGGACAAGCTGGGCGCCATGAGCCCGGAGGAGATCCGCGAAAAGGGCCTGTACCCGCAAGGCTTCCTGCCGCTGCCGCACCCGAACCATCCGGAAGGCGGCATGCTGTTCCCGCAGTTCCACATCGACGAAATCAAGAAGCAGGAGCAGCGCGACCTGAACCGCTTCGACCTGGCATTCGACTTCCCCGACCATCTGCTGCCGGAATTCCCGGCACCGATCTTCCTGACCACGCGTCCGGACCTGGGCGACGTTTCGAAGGGCAAGCTGCTCACCATCGACAACTTCCACCAGATTTTCAATGGCATCCTGAACCCGAAACAGCTGGAAGGCTTGCGGCTTTTGCTCACGCCATTCCCGCAGCAGCAATTCAACCAGACGGAAGACCGGCGATCAGAACGCCCGAGCCGCGGCGTAAGCTGTTTCGACTGCCACGCCAACGGCCATAGCAACGCTTCGACGCACTTGGTGGGCGACATCAGGCCGCAGCCATTCCGCCACCGGCTCGATACGCCCTCGCTACGCGGCGTCAACCTGCAGCGCCTGTTTGGATCGCAGCGCGCGCTGAAATCGGTGGAAGACTTCACGGAATTCGAACAGCGGGCCGCCTATTTCGACGGCGATCCGGTGATCGCAACCAAGAAGGGTGTCAACGTCCTTGAGCGCGGCAGCCAAGTGCATTTCATGGGCGAGTTCCAGAATCTCCTGGACTTCCCGCCCGCGCCGAAGCTGGCCGTCACCGGCAAGCTCGACCCGCGCAAGGCCAACGAGCAGGAACTGCGCGGCCAGGCAATCTTCTTCGGCAAGGCGCAATGCGCAACCTGTCACATGCCGCCGCTCTACAGCGACGATATGATGCACAACTTGAAGACCGAGCGCTTCTTCAAGGCGCATGAGGCGAAGGGGGCGATGATGGTGGGCGATGGCCCGATCAAGACCTTCCCGCTACGCGGCATCAAGGAGTCGCCGCCCTACCTGCACGACGGGCGGCTGCTGACGCTCGAAGATACGGTCGAATTTTTCAACCTGATCCTCGAGACGAAGTTGAGCGCAGCGGAGAAAGCCGACCTGGTGGCCTTCCTGCGCGCCTTATGAGTTGCCGACCGGGGCGTTGTTGTTCAGCGCAGTGATGCCCCGGATCAGGCGGTAGATCTTCCATAGCCAGGCGCCAACCCACACCAGCCAGGCCAGCGGGATGCCGAGCAACGTGAGGAACAGCGCCCAGCCGACGCCAATCCACACCAGGTACCACCAGAATGAGCGGATCATCCAGCCGTGGTGACTGTGCACGAAAGTGCCGGCACTGTCGTCGCGTTTGACGTAGTTCAGGATCAGCGGGATGAAGGACGCGGCACCGAGGGTGAAGAAGACGCTCAGGCCATGCCCGAGGTAAAGCCAGAAAGCCCAGTCCTTGGCCGATCGGGTTTGGTTGTCGAAAACCAATTCTTGTGCCATGTCGGTTCCTTAGAGTTTGCGTCCATCGTAGTGCTGGACCGGGTAGGCGTCCAGTTCGATATCCTCCAGCACGCGGGCATTGACTGCCGCCATGGCGTTGCCTTTCGGGTCAACGCCTTCGCCATACGTATGGATACCGCATTTTGGACAGAAGCGGTGCTTGATTACGTGTTTGTTGAAGAGGTATGTCGCCTGGTCTTCTTCGGCAGTCAGCAGTTTCAGGCTGGTGCGCGGAATGAACCACATCAATGCGCCTTTGCGCTGGCAAATGGAGCAGTTACAGGCTACCAGGCCTTGAATTTCGCCTTCTGCCTCGAATTTCACATTGCCGCAATGGCAGCTCCCCTTGTACAGCATTTTGCGCCTCCGGGTAGAATGTTTGGTTTGGCGCTAATGATAATGTAATTGCAAGAGGAGTGGGACAAATGGCGGGTCCGTTGCAGGGGATTAAGGTTATCGAGATTGGCACGCTGATCGCAGCGCCGTTTGCGGCGCGGCTGATGGCGGAATTCGGGGCGGAAGTCATCAAGATCGAGGCGCCGGGGGAGGGCGACCCGATCCGCAAGTGGCGCAAACTGCACAAGGGGACTTCGTTGTGGTGGTACCTGCAGTCGCGCAACAAGAAGTCGATTTCGATCAACCTCAAGGCAGCTGAAGGGATCGCGCTGGTCAAGCAGCTGTGCGAAGGCGCGGACGTGCTGATCGAGAATATGAAGCCGGGCGCGCTGGAAAAGCTCGGCCTGGGCTGGGACGTGCTGCATGCCTTGAACCCAAAACTGACCATGGTGCGGATTTCCGGTTATGGCCAGACCGGCCCGTACAAGGACCGTCCCGGCTTCGGCGCGATCGGCGAAGCGATGGGCGGCATCCGCTATACGACCGGCGAGGCCGGCGGCGTGCCGGCGCGCGTGGGCGTGAGCCTGGGCGATTCGCTGGCGTCGCTGCATGCAGTGATGGGCGCGCTGATGTCGGTGCTGCGCGTGAAGATGGGCAATGGCGACGGGCAGGTCGTCGACGTGTCGCTGGTGGAGAGCGTATTCAACCTGATGGAGTCGCTGGTGCCGGAGTATGACTTGCTGGGCCATGTACGCGAGCGCAGCGGCGGCGCATTGCCGGGCATCGCGCCATCGAACACCTATCCCACGCGCGATGGCTCGTATGTGGTGATCGCCGGGAACAGCAACCCGATCTACAAGCGGCTGATGCATGCGATCGGCCGCGCGGACATGGCGGAAGACCCGCAGTTCGCCCAGAACGACGGCCGCGCGGCGCAGGAAAAGCTGATCGACGCCGCGATTGCTGGCTGGACCTCCGCGCACACCATCGACGAAGTGCTGGCGGTGCTCGAACGCGCTGAAGTGCCGGCAGGGCGCATCTATTCGGTCAAGGATATCGTGGCCGATCCGCACTACCAGGCCCGTGGCATGCTGCTCGACACCGAGCTGCCCGACGGCGTGCATGTGAAGATGCCGGGTATCGTACCGAAGTTGTCGGAAACGCCGGGCGAAGTGCGCTGGCAAGGACCGACGCTGGGCGAGCATACCGACAGCGTGCTCGCAGCGCTCGGCGTGGCCGCGGCCGAGATAGCCGCGCTGCGCGAACGCGGCGTTGTAGCTTGAAAGTCGGGGTCAGCTCTGGCAACCGGACAAGAGGCGCACGAATTGAACTGACCCCCAATAGTTGGACGGTTTAGTTTGCTAGGC
>CBFGQI010000120.1:0-16057 GCA_965650885.1 uncultured Oxalobacteraceae bacterium | reverse complement strand
TTGCGGTCCTTGCCGGTCCGGATGGCCGCCGCGATCTGGACGTCGCTCCAGTCGCGCAATCCGTCTGCGTGCGGCGTCAGGTTGCGTGCGTAGCTTTCGCCCCACGGACCCTTGAACGTCTGGCCGCCCGCCCCGACGCGCGCTTCCACCAGCGCGCCCTTTTCGTCGCGCGGGGTATGGCACTCCATGCAATGCCCAATCGTCACCAGATAGCCGCCATAGGCCACCTTGTCCTTCGGCGAAGGTGCGCTGACTTTCTTCAGCGGCGGGCCGTAATTCGGCGGCAAGGGAATGTTGTACACCGATTTCGGCACCTGGTTCGCCACCGCAGGCTGGGCGCGCAGGTACTTGATGGTTGCCGCCAGGTCGTCGTCGGACAGCGAGCGGTAGAAGTGGATCGGCATCGGCGGGCCGACGAGACTGCCGTCGGGCCGGATGCCTTCGCGGATCGCCTTGCCCAGCTGGGCATCGGTCCACTTGCCAATGCCGGTTTCGCGGTCCGGCGTGATGTTGGAGGCATAGGCTTTCAGCACTCCCAAGTCGAATTCAAAGCCGCCGGCCATCCCTTTCGAGCCGATTACTGCGCCCTTTCCGTCACGTACCGCATGGCAGTTGGCGCAGGCCAGCACGCCCTCCACCAGGTACTTGCCCCTGACAAGCTTGGCGTCCGCGGCGGACGCACCGGCGGCAATCAGGCTGCACGCCAGGACAATCCCTGCTTTTCTCATCTTTACACTCCAATATCAAAACATTCATGCTTACACAGGAATGCAATATTGGAATGCAAATTAGATAACTTGTTTATTAAAAATATACTAAATTTATCTTAACCCGTCTGCGGCCCGCGCTGCCTGGGGCTGTGCTAAAGTCCGCAACGATGAAAATACTGTTCCTGTTGTTTGGCGTGCTACTGGTGGCCGCACTCGTGACTGACCGCTTGCGGCAATGGCGCGGTGGCAGGCGCAATGCGCAGCACCAGTGCGCGCTGTGCGCTGCCGAAATCCGATGGCATAACGCGGAGACGCTGCCGCTCGCCAGTGGCGGCGGCGCGAAGATGCGGGTGTGCCAGCGCTGCCACGCACGCCACTACAGATTGAAGTGGACTGCCGTGCTGGCGATCGCGCTGGCTTTTGCAGGCGTGGCGTTTATGCTCGCTTGGACACCAGGGTAAGGATGTCGTAGCTCGCCACCAGTTCATCGTTCTGGTTGGTGACTTGCACGTCCCAGGCGACGACGCCCTGTCCGCGGCCCTTGTCGTCGGTACGGTTGCGGTCCACCTTGCGCTTGCAGGTCAGGCGCGCCCGGATGGTGTCGCCGATCGCCACCGGCGTGATGAAACGCAGGTTGTCCAGCCCGTAGTTGGCCAGCACCGGACCCGGCGCCGGCGAGACGAACAGGCCGGCCGCCGCCGACAGCACGAAGTAGCCGTGGGCGATACGCTTGCCGAACTGGGTGTCCCTGGCGGCGATATCGTCGAAGTGCATGTAGAAATAGTCGCCCGAGATGCCGCCGAAGTTGACGATGTCGGCTTCGCTCACGGTGCGGCGGTGCGTCAGCAGCGAGTCGCCGATCTGCAGGTCTTCGAAGCACTTGCGGAAGGGGTGCACGTCGCTTTCCTTGACGGCGCCGCCGCGCACGTACTCGCCGGTGATGGCACTCAGCATGGTCGGCGACCCTTGCACGGCGGCGCGCTGCAGGAAGTGGCGCACGGCGCGGATACCGCCCAGTTCCTCGCCGCCGCCGGCGCGGCCCGGGCCGCCGTGCTTCAGCTGCGGCAGCGGCGAACCGTGGCCGGTGGAATCAACCGACGCTTCGCGGTCCAGCACGTGCACGCGGCCGTGCGAGGCGGCGGCAATCGGCACCGCGTAAGCGGCAGTGGCGGGATCCTTGGTCACCAGCGTCGACACCAGCGAACCCTTACCGCGCGCTGCCAGTTCCAGCGCTTCGTCGATCGAGTCGTAGGTCATCATGGTGCTGACCGGGCCGAAGGCTTCCACATCGTGCACCGCATCGTTGCGCAGCGCATCGCGGCACAGCAGCAGGGTTGGCGCGAAGAAGGCGCCGTGTTCGACGCCTTCGCCCACCAGTTTCAGCGCGCCGGCGCCGCCGAACAGGATTTCATTGCCTTGCGCCAGCTGGGCCACGCGCTCGGCCACGTCGCGCTGCTGGTCCTTCGACGCCAGCGCGCCCATGCGCACCCCTTCCACCGAAGGGTCGCCCACCACCACCTTTGCCAGGCGCTCGCGCAGCCTCTCCGCCACCGCGTCGGCATGCTGGCGCGGCACGATGATGCGGCGCACGGCGGTGCATTTCTGGCCGGCCTTGGTCGTCATTTCACGCTGCACTTCCTTCACGAACAGGTCGAACTCCGGGTCGTCCGGCGTCACGTCCGGCGCCAGGATGGCGCAGTTCAGCGAGTCCGCTTCGGCGGTGAACGGCACCGAATGGGCGATCAGGTTGCGGTTGGCGCGCAGCTTGGCCGCGGTATCGGCGGAGCCGGTGAAGGTCACCGCGTCGGCGCCGCCCAGGCGGTCCAGCAGGTCGCCGGTGCTGCCGATCACCAGCTGCAGCGCGCCTTCCGGCAGCAGGCCGGAATCGTTGATCATGCGGACCAGGGCTTCGGTCAGGTAGGAAGTCGCGGTGGCAGGCTTGCCAATGCACGGCATGGCAGCCAGGAAGGATGGCGCGAACTTTTCCAGCAAGCCCCAGATCGGGAAGTTGAAGGCGTTGATATGCACCGCGATGCCGCCGCGCGGCACCAGGATGTGGGTGCCGGAAAAGCCGCCACGCTTGCCCAGCGCCATGGCCGGGCCTTCATGCAGCACGTTCGACGACGGCAGCTCGCGGCTGCCCATGCTGGCGTAGGCGAACAGGGTGCCGATGCCGCCTTCCACGTCGACCCAGCTGTCCGGACGGGTGGCGCCGGTCAGGTGGGAAATGGCATACAGTTCTTCCTTGCGCTCCATCAGGTACATCGCCAATGCCTTCAGGCGCTGGGCGCGGGTCTGGAAGTCCAGCTTCATCAGGGCCGGGATGCCGGTCTTGCGACCGTAATGCACGGCTTCCGCGAAGTCCAGCTGCTCGGCGTGGGTGTGGAAGATGACGCGGTTGTCCAGGGCGCTGTGCAGCGCGCTGGCCGCCTCCTTGCCTTGCCAGCGGCCGCCGATGAAGCTTTGCAGGGTGTGTACCATTTGTAGTCTCCGATTACTGTTGTTTGTCGAACGCTTGCTTGTGCAGGTGCATCGGCAGCGAAGTGTCCCATTGCATGCGCTGGCGGCCGGGCGCGGCCTCGGTGTCGGGCTGGCACTCGATCATGGTCTCCATGGAGCGCACCGCCAGCTCGTGGTACTGGCCGGTGCCCGACGTCTTCCACGCCAGTTCGCTGTCGCTGACCTGGCGGATGATCCTGGCCGGCGCACCCACCACCATGCTGCGCGGCGGGATCTCCATGCCGGCCTTGACGAAGGCAGCCGCGCCGACGATGCTCTCGGCGCCGACTACCGCGTTATCCATCACCACGGCATTCATGCCGACCAGGGCGTTGCGGCCGATGCGGCAGCCGTGCAGCACGGCGCCGTGGCCGATATGGCCATCCTGCCCGACCACCGTGTCGCCGCCGGGGAAGCCGTGCATCACGCAGGTATCCTGCACGTTGGCGCCCTCCTCCAGGATCAGGCGCCCGAAGTCGCCGCGCAGCGAGGCCAGAGGCGCCACATAGCAGCGCGGGCCGACGATCACGTCGCCGATCAGTACCGCGGTCGGGTGCACATAAGCGCTCGGGTGCACCACCGGGCGCACGCCATTGATTTCGTAGCAAGGCATGGTCAGCCCCGTTCGCAACGTTCAATGACCAGCGCGATGCCCTGGCCGACGCCGATGCACATGGTGCACAGCGCATAGCGGCCGCCAATGCGCTCCAGCTGGTTCAGCGCCGTCGTCACCAGGCGTGCGCCCGATGCGCCCAGCGGGTGGCCGATGGCGATGGCGCCGCCATTGGGGTTGACGCGGGCATCGTCGTCCGCCAGCCCGAGATCGCGCGTCACGGCCAGGCCTTGCGCGGCGAAGGCTTCGTTCAGTTCGATCACGTCCATTTGGCCGATGCTCAGGCCCAGTTGGGCCAGCAGCTTCTTGCTGGCCGGAGAAGGGCCGAAACCCATGATGCGCGGCGCCAGCCCCGCGGTCGCCATGCCCAGCACCTTGGCGCGCGGCTTCAGGCCGAACCTGTCGACGGCGGCGGCCGATGCCAGCAGCAGCGCGCAGGCGCCGTCGTTGACGCCCGATGCATTGCCGGCGGTGACAGTACCGTCCGGCTTGACCACCCCTTTCAGCTTGGCCAGCGCCTCCAGCGTGGTGTCGGGGCGCGGATGTTCGTCGGTATCGACCACCTTGGCCTCGCCTTTTCTCTGGGCGATGGTGACCGGCACGATCTCGCCCTTGAAAAAGCCCGCCGCGTGGGCAGCGGCCCAGCGCTGCTGGCTGCGGATGGCAAAGGCATCCTGGTCGGCACGCGCCACGGCCCATTGCTCGGCCACGTTCTCCGCCGTCTCCGGCATGGAATCGATGCCGTATTGCGCCTTCATCAGCGGGTTGACGAAACGCCAGCCGATGGTGGTGTCCTCGATTTTCGCGCTGCGCGAAAAGGCGCTGTCGGCCTTGCCCATGACGAAGGGCGCGCGGGTCATGCTTTCCACGCCGCCGGCGATCACCAGCTGCGCTTCGCCGGACTTGATGGCCCGCGCCGCAGTGCCCACCGCGTCGAGCGACGAGCCGCACAGGCGGTTGATGGTATTGCCCGGCACTTCCACCGGCAAGCCGGCCAGCAGGCCCGCCATGCGGCCCACGTTGCGGTTGTCCTCGCCGGCGCCGTTGGCGCAGCCATAGTAGACGTCGTCGACCTGCTTCCAGTCCACGGCAGGGTTGCGCGCCATCAGGGCGGCGATCGGGATCGCCGCCAGGTCATCGGCGCGCACGCCTGCCAGGGCGCCGCCGTAGCGGCCGAATGGGGTGCGAACGGCGTCGCAGATGAATGCTTCGGTCATATTATTCCTTTGGTCGTTTGTCGATGACGCGTTTGGCTTTACCGGTCGCGGTGCGCTCGATGCCGCCCACGCCGAGCAGGGTGACGGTGGTGCTCACGCCGACATTGGTCTTGATGCGCTGCTCCAGTTCGCGCGCCACGTCGCCGGCGTCGGCGCGTGCCAGGCCGGCACGCAGCTCCACCAGCACTTCCAGCTTGTCCAGGTGGCCGTCGCGGTTCACCACCAGCTGGTATTGCGGCTCGAGCCTGGGCAGCTTGCAGATCTGTTCCTCGATCTGGGTCGGGAACACGTTCACGCCACGGATGATCAGCATGTCGTCCGAGCGGCCGGTAATCTTGCCGATGCGGCGCATGGCGCGCGAGGTCGGCGGCAGCAGGCGCGTCAGGTCGCGGGTGCGGTAGCGCACCACCGGCATGGCTTCCTTGCTGAGGGAGGTGAACACCAGCTCGCCCTCCTCGCCGTCGGGCAGCACTTCGCCCGTTTCCGGATCGATGATCTCCGGGTAGAAATGGTCTTCCCATATCACCGGGCCGTCCTTCGATTCGATGCATTCGCTGGCCACGCCCGGGCCGATCACTTCCGACAAACCGTAGATGTCCACCGCGTCGATGCCGGCGCGCTGCTCGATCTCGGCGCGCATGGCGTTGGTCCAGGGCTCGGCGCCGAAAATGCCGACCTGCAGCGAGGATTTCGCGCAATCGAGGCCCTGGCGCTGGAATTCCTCGACGATGTTGAGCATGTAGGATGGCGTGACCATGATGATCGAAGGCTTGAAGTCCTGGATCAGCTGCACCTGCTTTTCGGTCTGGCCGCCTGACATGGGGATCACGGTGCAGCCCAGCCGCTCGGCGCCATAATGCGCGCCGAGACCGCCGGTGAACAGGCCGTAGCCGTAAGAGACGTGCACCATGTCCCCCGCACGGCCGCCGGCGGCGCGGATGGAGCGGGCCACCACATCGGCCCACATATCGACGTCGCGCTGGGTATAACCGACCACGGTCGGCTTGCCGGTGGTGCCACTGGAAGCGTGCACGCGCACAACCTTCTCGCGCGGCACGGCGAACAGGCCGAAGGGGTAATTGTCGCGCAGTGTTTTCTTGTCCGTGAACGGGAATTTCGCCAGGTCGGCCAGGGTTTTCAGGTCGTCGGGATGCACGCCCTTGGCCTCGAAGGCATCGCGGTAATGCTTGACGTTGTCGTAGGCGTGCCTGAGCGACCATTTCAGGCGCTCAAGCTGCAAGGCTTGCAGTTCATCGCGGCTGGCGCGTTCGATCGGTTCCAGCTCTTGCGGTGCGGGGATGCGTTGGACCATCAGGGTATTACCTCCATCAGCTATGCGTGGGAACCACCTCTCCTGCCACGCGGTGCGATTTGCCGCGGAAGGTGGCGATCATCCTGCCCTCCTGGTTGCGGACGGTGACATCGTAGATGCCGGTCTTGCCGACCAGCGTCTGCTCGACCGCTTCGGCCGTCAGCACGTCATCCATCCGCCCGGGGGCCAGGTAGTCGATCGTGCAGCCCGCGCCTACCGTCGTGTGGTTATGGCTGTTGCACGCGAATGCGAAAGCGCTGTCCGCCAACGCAAAAATGAAGCCGCCGTGGCATGTCTGGTGCCCGTTCAGCATATCGCTGCGCACCGGCATGGTCATGCGCGCATAGCCGGGACGGATTTCCACCAGCTTCATCCCCAGCGCCTGGCTGGCGGCGTCGCGCGCGAACATGGCCGCGCCGGCCGCTTCGGCCAGGGCCTGCGGGTTCTTCGTCGGGTTATGCATGGATCCTGGCCCCGCTCTGTTCGCGGCGGCGCAGCAGCGGCGACACGCGGTAGCGGTCTTCGCCGTAGCTCGCGGCCAGGTTCGCCAGCACCGCGACGATGTGGCGCACGCCGACCATGTCGGCCCAGGCCAGCGGCCCGCGCGGATAGTTGACGCCTTTTTGCATCGCCACGTCCGCTGCCTGGGCACTGCACACGCCCTGGTGCACGGCGTCGGCCGCTTCGTTGGCCAGCATGGCGACGGTGCGCATCACGGCCAGGCCCGGCACGTCGTCCAGCCGCGTCACGGTGAAGCCGGCGGCCTGGAACATGCCGATTGCCGCCGCCATCGCGCGCGGCTTGCACTGGTCGGCGCAGGCGATGGCGATGCGCGGCGACGTGGCATAGTCGAACACCAGGTCGTACACCACCGTGTCTTCATGCTTGTCGTCGCGCGCGCGCTGGGTGGCGCTGCGGCCGTCGGTCAGGTAGATGGCGGCGCCGTTGCAATGGAAGGCCGGCGCTTCGTGCGAGCGGTGGCCTTCGGCGGAATTGCGCTGGGTGACGGTGGCGCCGCGTGCTTTGAGGCGCTCGATGATCGCGGTCGCCACGGCGGTGTGGGCGCCCGGCTCAAAGCTGTAGCCGATGTATTCCGGCAGCGGCTGCGGCGCTTCCGCGCGCGGCTGCGGTGCTGCGGCGCCTTCGCCGTAGTCGTAAAAACCGCGGCCGGACTTGCGGCCGAGGAAGCCGGCGTTGACCATTTCCTGCTGCAGCACGGAGGGCGTGAAGCGCGGGTCGTTGTAGTAGGCGCGGAACACGGACTCGGTGACGGAATAGTTCACGTCATGGCCGATCAGGTCCATCAATTCGAATGGCCCCATGCGGAAGCCGCCCGCTTCGCGCATCACGGCGTCGATGGTGGCGGCATCGGCCGCCTGTTCGTTCAGCAGACGCCAGCCCTCCGCGTAGTAGGGGCGCGCCACGCGGTTGACGATGAAGCCGGGCGTGGACTTGGCGTGTACCGGATGCTTGCCCCAGGCGATAGCGGTGTCGTACAGAGTTTCCGCCACGGTGCTGTCGGTGGCCAGGCCGCTGATCACCTCGACCAGCGCCATCAGCGGTACCGGATTGAAGAAGTGCATGCCGGCCATGCGCTGCGGCTTGCGCAGCCCGGCTGCGATGGCGGTGACGGAAATGGAAGAAGTGTTGGTGGCCAGGATGGCGTCTTCGGCGACGATGCCTTCCAGGTCGGCGAACAGCTTGCGCTTGACGTCCAGGTTTTCAACGATGGCCTCGACCACCAGGCGGGCATCGGCCACGCCGGCCAGCGCGGACACCGCATGCAGGCGGCCGCGCGCAGCCTGCGCGGCGGCGGCATCCATCTTGCCCTTTTCCACCAGCTTGCCGTACACCTTGCCGATATCGGCGATGGCCTTGTCCACCGCTTCGGCGCGGGTGTCGAACAGCTTGACCGTGTAGCCCGATGCCGCAGCCACCTGCGCAATCCCGGAACCCATCGCCCCGCTGCCGATGACGGCAACGACACTGTCTTTCGCCAGAGCCGCCATGTTCATTCTCCTTTGAAGTTCGGTGCGCGCTTGTTGATGAAGGCATCCACGCCTTCGCGGTAGTCATGGCTGTAGCCAAGCTCGCGCATCATTTCGCCTTCCAGCTTCAATTGCTCGGCCAGGGTGTTGCCGTAGCTCGCCTGCAGGGCGTGCTTGGTGAAGGCCAGGCCCTTGGTCGGGGCGCTGGCGAAGTGTTTGGCCATGGCCATGGCTTCGTTCATCAGCTCTTCGTCCGGCACGGCTTTCCAGATCAGGCCCCATTGCTCGGCGCGTTCGGCGGACAGCTTCTCGCCCAGCATGGCCAGGCCGGTGGCGCGGGCGTGGCCGATCAGGCGCGGCAGGTGCCAGGTGCCGCCGGTGTCGGGGATCAGGCCCAGTTTGCAGAAGGCTTCAATGAAGCTGGCGGATTTGGCGGCCAGGACGATGTCGCAGGCCAGCGCCAGGTTGGCGCCGGCGCCGGCGGCCACGCCGTTCACGGCGCAGATGACGGGCATTGGCAGTTCGCGCAGGGCCAGCACCAATGGGGCGTAGAATTTTTCGACCGATTCGCCGAGGTCTACCGCTGCGCCGCCGGGGGCGACGGCGCGGTCGCCCAGGTCCTGGCCGGCGCAGAAGCCGCGGCCGGCACCGGTCAGCACCAGCACGCGCACGGATTTGTCGGCGCGCAGCTGGGCCAGGGCCTCGCGCACTTCCAGGTGCATGGCCTGGGTGAAGCTGTTCAGCTTATCGGGGCGGTTCAGGGTCAGGGTGGCAATGCCTTCGGCGATTTCAAACTTGATGTTTTCGTAGGTCAATTCTTGTCTCCTTTTTTTTCAAAACCGGTAAACCGGTGTCTGACCCGCAGGGTCAGACACCAATACGCGGCGGTCGCTGGCCTGGTGTCTGACCCAGCGGGTCAGACACCGCTTTACCGGTTTTATTCAGCCTGATCGAAATCGATAACCACTTTATCGGTCACCGGGAAAGCCTGGCAGCTCAACACGAACCCGCGCGCTATCTCGTAGTCTTCCAGCGCATAGTTGACGTCCATATCCACCTTCCCCTCCACCATCTTGCATCGGCAAGTCGAGCATACGCCTCCCTTGCAGGAGTAGCGCATATCCAGCCCCGCCCGCAGTCCCGCATCCAGGATCGACTCCTTATCCTTCTCCATGGTGAAGGAAGCTGCATTGCCATCCATGATCACGGTCACTTCGGTCAGGTGCGGCGCCGCATCGGCATTCGCGCGCGGCTTATGCTGGTGCTTGGGAATGCTGGCCGCGAACAGCTCGATCTTGATCGACGCCTTCGGCATGCCTGCCTCCTGCAATGCCGCGGACACGCCATGCATCATGTCCTCCGGCCCGCAGATGAAGGCCGTATCGTAATCCTTGATATCGATCCAGTGCTGCAGGAATTGCTCCGTCTTTTCCTTGGTGATGCGCCCGTTGAACAGTTCGATATCCTGCTGCTCGCGCGACATCACGTAGACGATGTTCAAGCGCTCCAGGTAGGCATCCTTCAGCTCCATCAATTCCGTCTTGAAGATCACCGACGACGAAGCCCGGTTGCCGTAGAACAGCGTAAAGCGGCTGCCCGGTTCCGCCAGCAGCGTGGTCTTGATGATCGACAGGATGGGCGTAATGCCGCTGCCCGCCGCGAAAGCCAGGTAATTCCTGCGCTGGGCCGAATCGAGCGGCACGTTGAAGTGGCCCATGGGCGGCATCACCTCGATGGTGGCGCCGGGCTTCAGGGTATCGTTGGCCCAGGTCGAAAACATGCCGCCGGGCGTGCGTTTGATCGCGACGCGCAAGTCCCCGTCCTGCACGGCGGAGCAGATCGAATAGGAGCGGCGCACGTCTTCATTGTTGATGCTGGTGCGCAGTGTCAGGTGCTGGCCTTGCTGGTACTTGAAGTTGTCCCGCAGTTCTTCAGGCACGGCGAAGGTGACGGCGATGCAGTCGCGGGTTTCCTGCTGCACCTTGGCGACGGACAGTGGATAGAATTTGCTCATGGTGTCAGTGGCACTTGAAATAGTCGAAGGGCTCGCGGCAATCGAGGCACTTGTACAGCGCCTTGCACGGCGTCGAGCCGAACTGGCTGGTGATTTCGGTATGGGCGGAACCGCAGTGCGGACAGACCACCTTCGGCGCCGGCACCGCGCCGCGCGCCACGCCGGCCTTCAGCGCATCCGGCGACCCTGCCGCCGGCTGCGGCGCGACGGGCTGGGACGCGTCGGCACGGCGCAAGCCCCCGCGCAGGCCGCTGATGTCGACCACGCGCTGCGCAGGCGGCGCGATGCCATAGCCTTTCAGCTTGGCCTTGCCGGCATCGCTCATCCAGTCGGTGGTCCAGGCCGGCGACAGGCGGGTGATGATGTCGACCTGCTTGATGCCGGCATCGCGCAAGGCGCCCTGCACCGCATCGGCAATCACCTGCATGGCCGGACAGCCCGAATAAGTCGGCGTGATGGTGACTGCGCAGGAAGACAGGCCGGTGACCTGCACGTCGCGCACGATGCCCAGGTCCACCACGGAAATCACCGGGATCTCCGGGTCGGAAACCTGTTCGAGCAAGCCCCAGACGCGGCCCGCGTCGAGCTGCGGCGCGTCCATCACCACTCCGCGCCCGGGTAAGCGCGCTGCAGGAACTGCATCTCGGCCAGCAGGTAGCCCAGGTGCTCGGTGTGACGGCCTTGCTTGCCGCCCTTCTGCATCCACGCATCGGCCGGCGGCATGGTGAGCGTCGCCTCGCCGAAGATATCCGACACATGCGCCAGCCACTGCTCGCGCAGCATGGCGGCCGGCGGGGCGATACCCTCGGCCACCATGGCCTCGTCCACGGCGTCGTAGTTGAACACTTCGCCCGTGTACATCCACAGCTCATCGACCGCAGTCTGCGTGTACTGGTGCGAGACATCGGTGCCGTCGCCCAGGCGCACGACCAGGTCGCCGCTGCGGCGCAGGTGGTAAGTCACTTCCTTCAGCGATTTCTCCGCGATTTCCGCAATGCGCGGATCGGCCGAACGCGTCAAGGCGCCGATCAGGAAGTAGTGCCAGGTATCGAAGAAGAATTGCCGCACCAGCGTTTGGGCGTAATTGCCGTTCGGCTGCTCCACCAGCAGCACGTTCTTGTAATCGTGCGCATCGCGCAGGTAGGCCAGCTTGTCCTCGTCGCGGCCCGCGCCTTCCAGTTCGGCGGCGTAGCTGTACCACATGCGCGTCTGGCCCAGCAGGTCCAGCGACACGTTGGACAGCGCCATATCCTCTTCCAATGCCGGGCCCTTGCCGCACAACTCGCACAGGCGCTGGCTCAGCACCATGGCATTGTCGCCCAGGCGCAGCAGGTAATTGACCTTGTTGTCCATGGCGCCGCCTTACAGGTTCTTCACTTCTTCCGGCATTGGGAAGAAGGTCGGATGGCGATACACCTTGCTGTTGGAAGGCTCGAACAGCGGCCCCTTGTCGGCCGGCGCGCTGGCGACGATATCGGCCGCGCGCACCACCCAGATGCTGACGCCTTCATTGCGGCGCGTGTAGACGTCGCGCGCATTGTTGATCGCCATTTCGGCGTCCGGTGCATGCAGGCTGCCCACATGCTTGTGCGCCAGGCCGTGCTGGCTGCGGATGAACACTTCCCACAGTGGCCATTCTTTGCTCATCTTGTCTCCTCTCAGGCCGCAGCCTGCTCCTTATTGTGTTTGTCGGCGTAGGCTACCAGCGCATCGCGGAACCAGGCGCCATCCTCGTAGGCTTTGACGCGGGTGCGCAGGCGCTCGCGGTTGCATGGTCCGTTGCCCTTCAGGACCTGGTGGAATTCTTCCCAGTCGATTTCGCCGAAATCGTAGGAGCCGCGCTTTTCGTTCCACTTCAAGTCAGGGTCGGGGATGGTCAGGCCCAGGAATTCGGCTTGCGGCACGGTCTGGTCGACCATGCGCTGGCGCAGTTCATCGTTCGAGAACAGTTTGATGCGCCACTGCGCCGACTGCGCGCTGTTGACCGATGCCGCGTCGGACGGGCCGAACATCATCAGCGACGGCCACCACCAGCGGTTCAAAGCATCCTGCGCCATCGCCTTCTGCTCCGGCGTGCCCTTGGCGAGCGACATCATGATGTCGTAGCCCTGGCGCGCATGGAAGGATTCCTCCTTGCAGACGCGGATCATGGCGCGCGAATACGGACCGTAGGAGCAGCGGCACAGCGGGATCTGGTTGATGATGGCCGAGCCGTCGACCAGCCAGCCGATGGCACCCATGTCGGCCCAGCTCAGGGTCGGGTAATTGAAGATCGAAGAATACTTGGCCTTGCCGCTGTGCAGGGCCGCCAGCAATTCGTCGCGCGACACGCCCAGGGTTTCGGCGGCGCTGTACAGGTAGAGGCCATGGCCCGCCTCGTCCTGGATCTTGGCCAGCAGGATGGACTTGCGCTTCAGGGTCGGCGCACGGGTTACCCAGTTACCCTCCGGCAACTGACCGACGATTTCGGAATGCGCATGCTGGGAGATCTGGCGGATCAGGGTCTTGCGGTAAGCCTCCGGCATCCAATCCTTGGGTTCAATCTTGATACCGGCATCGATGCGCGCTTGGAATTCGCGCTCCTGGGCGTCCATATCTTCCGCGGTCTGGACCTTCTTCAGGCCGGTTTCCACCATTTGTGCATACATGAGGGGGGCCTCCTTGTTCGGGATCGCTTCATAATACGATACAAAAACGACTTTGCAAACGAATTTTATGTGTCATTTAAAAATTCTGTATCCAGATCAATGACAGTGTATAAAATCGGTTCTATGCAAAAAAACCAGAAAATCAATGGCTGGATCGAGGGTTTCCTGGCCAGCGACCCGCCCCGCTCCAAATCGCTGGTGATGACGATATTTGGCGACACCATCGTGCCGCATGGCGGCATGGTGTGGCTGGGCAGCCTGATCGAGCTGCTGGCGCCGTTCGGCGTCAACGACCGCCTGCTGCGCACTTCGGTGTTCCGGCTGGCGCAGGAAGGCTGGCTGGGCGCGCAACGCGACGGCCGGCGCAGCAGCTATGCCATCACGCCCGACGCCATGCGCCGTTTCAGCCGCGCCTTCCGCCGCATTTACGCCCCGCTCAACGTGCACTGGAACGGGCAGTGGACCCTGGTGCTGGCGGCCGATGGCCTGGAGGCGCCGGCGCGCGGCCAGTTGCGCAAGGAGCTGTTGTGGGAAGGTTACAGTGTGATCGCGCCCGGCATCGCCGGCCATCCTGCCGGTGACATGGAAGCGCTGGAAGCCCTGCTGTCGCGCCTTGGCCTGCTGCAGAAGGTGTATGTGGTGCAGGCCAGCGAAGTGCCCGGCCTGCGCGCGCGGCCGCTGGGCGACATGGTGGCCGCCGGCTGGGACCTGAGCGACGTGGTCGCCGGTTACCAACAATTCGTCGCCCAGTTCGACGGCTTGCCCGCGCTGCTGGCCGATGCCGGCGCCGGCAGCCTCGACCCGGAACAAGCATTCGTGCTGCGCACCCTGCTGATCCACGCCTACCGCCGGGTGCAGCTGCACGACCCGCAACTGCCGATCGAGCTGCTGCCCGATCCCTGGCCCGGCGCCCGCGCCTACGCGCTCGCCAGCCAGCTGTACCGCGTGCTGCAGGCCCCCGCCGAGCAGCACATCCTCGCCGTCCTGCGGCGCGAAGACCCCAGCGCCCCCCAGCCCGAGCCCAGCTTCTACCAGCGCTTTGGCGGCCAGCCATAATTGTCCACCCCGGGGTCAGGAACCAAGGTGGACAAATTTCCGGGCAGGAAATGTCCACTTTGGTTCCTGACCCCGGGGTGGACAAAAGTTGAGTGGTGTATCATGTCGGGCTTCGCGCGACGGCGCTTCATTTTCCGACAGGACACACAATGTCTATCAAGATCAGCAGCCAGTTCGATGCTGGCGCCATCGATGTGGTCAGCGTTACCTCCGCTGGCGATATCGATGTCAATATCCGCAAGGATTCCCATGCGGACATCGTCCAGTGGTTCTACTTCCGCGTGCAGGGCGCGCAGGCGGTGCCGCTGACCATCCGTTTCCTGAACGCCGGCAAGGCGGCCTATGCGGAAGGCTGGAAGGGCTATCACGCCGTCGCTTCCTACGACCGCGATACCTGGTTCCGCGTCCCGACGTCCTTCGACGGCGAAGTGATGACCATCGAGCACGCGCCGGAACACGATTCGGTCTATTACGCTTACTTTGAGCCCTATTCGTGGGAGCGCCACTTGTCGCTGCTGGACTCGGCCCAGCTGCACCCTTACGCCGAACTGGTGGACCTGGGCAGCACCGTGGAGGGCCGCGACATGAACCTGCTGGTGATCGGCGACCAGCAAGCGCAGAAGAAGGTATGGGTCATCGCGCGCCAGCACCCGGGCGAGACCATGGCCGAGTGGTTCGTGGAAGGCATGGTCGAGGCCCTGCTGGATGCGGCCAACCCTTACGCGCGCCAGTGCCTGCAGGATGCCTGCTTCTACATCGTGCCGAACATGAATCCGGACGGTTCGGTACGCGGCAACCTGCGCACCAACGCTGCGGGCGCGAACCTGAACCGCGAGTGGAACGAGCCCACCATGGAGCGTTCGCCGGAAGTGTTCCTGGTCAAGGAGAAGATGAAGGAAACCGGCTGCGACCTGTTCCTGGACGTGCATGGCGACGAGGGCTTGCCTTACGTCTTCGTGGCCGGCAGCGATGCGCTGCCGAATTTCACGCGCGAGCAGAAGGCGGCGCAGGACAAGTTCATCGCCGACTTCAAGCTGGCGTCGCCGGACTTCCAGTCCGAGCACGGCTATCCGGAGTCGCCTTACACGCCGGAAGTGCTGACCATGGGCTCGCCGCACATCACCCATCTGTTCGGCTGCCTGTCGCTGACCCTGGAATTGCCGTTCAAGGACAACGCCAACGATCCGGATGAACTGGTGGGCTGGAACGGTGCCCGCTCGGCCAAGCTGGGCGCGGACGTGCTGCAGCCGGTCCTGCGCTCCCTGCGCGGCATCTGACTAACGCAGCAGCGCCTGGAATGCCTTCGGCATCCAGGGGCGCGCTGCCAGCATGATCGTCACGGCGCGGCGCTGTTCCCACGGCAGCCGCGCATCATCCTGGTGCTGCAGCGAGAATTCGTCCGCCACCTGCTTCAAGCGGTCCAGCAAGGCGCGCGTCGATTGCTGCGACAACATCACACTCACCAGCCGCTGCACTTCGTGATGGCCGTCGAAGCGGCTGTCGAAATAATCGCTGTACGCTTCGTCGCGGAAGAAACTCTGGATCGGGCCATTCGGCAGCCAGCTGAAGGTGCGCGACACCAGGAGCTTGACCTTGTTGTTCGGCTTCAGCATGAGGAAGCCGATCTTGTCGAGCCTGAGCAGGCATGCCGTCGCTTCGGCGGCGCTGATCCGGAAGCTGGCGACGATTTCTTCGACCGGCACCTGGTTCAGCGCCAGCACGGCCACCACCAGCAGCTTGGTGTCGCTGATGATTTCCTTTTCCTGCGCGTAGGTGAGCTGGGATATCAGTTGCGGCGCGTCGGCGGCAGATTGCGCCAGTTCGGCAAAATCCATCTCCAGGACCGCCAGCACTTGCTCCAGCCGCTCCAGCGTGAAATTGCGGGCGGCGAACATACGTTTGATGCTCGGTTCGGACAGCCCGATCTGCTGCCCCAGCGCGGCATAGGTGATGCCGCGCGCCTTGAGCTGGCGTTTGAGGGCGTCGACCAGGCGGGTGAC
>CBFGQI010000119.1:0-16224 GCA_965650885.1 uncultured Oxalobacteraceae bacterium | reverse complement strand
TCGGGCAGGTCGAATTCTTCGGCATAGTCTTGCACGGCCTTGACGATGGCCTTCACCGCGCCTTCGTTCTTCGGCTTGCCGGCAAAGGCGCCGTTCAGGTCCACCAGGTGCAGGCGGCGCGCGCCTTGCTCCAGCCAATGGCGCGCCATCTTGCCCGGGTCGTCGGAGAAGACGGTTGCATTTTCCATATCGCCCTGTTTCAGGCGAACGCAGTGACCATCCTTGAGGTCGATAGCAGGAATGAGCAGCATGATGTTGTTCTTGAGGTTAAGGATTCCAGTGGATGAAATTTTTGTACAGTTGCAAGCCGGTGGCGGCACTCTTTTCAGGGTGGAACTGTGTGGCAAAAATATTGTCGCGGGCGACGGCGCAGCAGAAGGCTTGGCCGTACATGGTTTCGCCGACGCTGTGCGCATCGACTTCGGGCTGCGCGAAATAGCTGTGCACGAAGTAGAACCAGGCATTGTCGGGAATGCCTTCCCACATGGCGTGCGGCACGCGCTGGCGCACCTGGTTCCAGCCCATCTGCGGCACCTTGAAGCGCGAACCGTCTTCCTGCAGCCGGCCGTCGAGCTGGAAACGCACCACCTTGCCCGGCAACAGGCCCAGGCCCGGCGTATTGCCGCCCTCTTCGCTGGCGTCAAACAGCATTTGCTCGCCGACGCACACGCCCATCATGGGCTTGGCGGCGGCGGCGCGCATCAGCGCTTCCTGCACGCCGGATTCGCGCAGGCTGGCCATGCAGTCGCGCATGGCGCCCTGGCCGGGCAGCACGATGCGCTCGGCGGCATCGATGGCGGCGGGATCGCCGGAGATCAGCACATCGGCTTCGGGCGCGACCGCGCGCAATGCCTGCGCCACGGAGCGCAGGTTACCCATGCCGTAATCGACTACTACGATTTTTTTCATGTCAGTCAGCCGTGTTTTCGCTACAGGCTTCCTTTGGTGGACGGGATGGCGCCGGCGGCACGCGGATCGAGCTCGGTGGCCATGCGCAGCGCGCGGCCGAAAGCCTTGAACACGGTTTCGCACTGGTGGTGTGCATTGGTGCCGCGCAGGTTGTCGATATGCAGCGTGACTTGCGCGTGGTTGACGAAGCCGCGGAAGAATTCCAGCGTCAGGTCGACGTCGAAGGCGCCGATCATCGCGCGCGTGAACGGGATGTGGTATTCGATGCCGGGGCGGCCGGAAAAGTCGATCACCACGCGCGACAGCGCCTCGTCCAGCGGCACGTAGGCGTGGCCGTAGCGGCGGATGCCTTTCTTGTCGCCGATCGCCTTGGCGATCGCCATGCCGAGCGTGATGCCGACGTCTTCCACCGTGTGGTGGTTGTCGATATGGGTGTCGCCGGTGGCTTCGATATCGAGGTCGATCAGCCCGTGACGGGCGATCTGGTCCAGCATATGGTCGAGGAAAGGCACGCCCGTGTTCAACTTCTGGACGCCGGTGCCGTCAAGGTTGACGGCAACGCGGACCTGGGTCTCGCTGGTGTGGCGAGTGATTTCTGCGGTGCGGTTCATGTTGGGTTTCGCTTAGGCTGCCAGAGCGGCTTTCAGGCCGTCCAGCATGATTGCGTTTTCCTCGGGCGTACTGACGGTGATGCGCAGGCAGTTGGCCAGTACATTGTGCATTCTACCCACATTTTTGATCAATACCTTGCGTTCGAGCAGTGCAGCATGCACGCGCTCGGCGCTCGGGACGCGAATGAGGATAAAGTTTGCCGCCGAGGGAAAAACATTGACACCCGGCAATTTCGCCATGGCGGCCGACAGCTCGCTGCGCTGTTGGCGCAGCAGGGCGGCCTGCTGGTTCAGGATCTCGAGGTGGTCGAGGCAGAATTCGGCGGCGGCCTGGGTCAGGACATTGACGTTGTAGGGTGGGCGGATCTTGTCGAATTGCTCCAGCAGGGCTGGCGCGCACGACATATAGCCCAGGCGGATGCCCGCCAGGCCAAGTTTCGACAGGGTGCGCATGACGATCAGGTTGGGGAATTCGGGCAGGCGGCCCATGAAGCTCTGTTGCGCAAATGGCTCATAGGCTTCATCGACCACGCACAGGCCCTTGTCGCCCAGGGCACGGATCACTTGTTCGATATCGCCGGCGTCGAACAGGTTGCCGGTCGGATTGTTCGGGTAGGCCAGGAAGACCAGCGCCGGCTGGTGGCGGGCGATGGCGGCCAGCATGGCCGGCATGTCGAGCGTCAGGTCGTCTTTCAGCGGCACGCCGACGAAATCCATGCCGGCCACCATGGCCGAGCGCTGGAACATGACGAAGCTCGGCGCCGGCGCCAGCATCACGGCGCGGCGGCCTTCCGTCGGCTGCAGCGCGCAGGCTTGCGCCATGATGGCGATCAGCTCGTCCGAGCCATTGCCCAGCATGACGTCGTAGCCCGCCGGCACGCCCAGTTTGGTGCGGATGCGTTGCTTGACGGTTTCATAGCTGGCCACGGGATAGCGGTTCAGCGCCACGGCCGCCAGGCGCTCCGCCAATTCATGATGCAGTTCGCTCGGCAGCACATACGGGTTCTCCATCGCATCCAGCTTCACGAATCCGCTGGCATCCGGCACATGGTAGATGTGGTCGGAACGCACATCGGACCGGATGGTGTTGGCGATAAGGCTGTCGAGGGACATCTGCATTACTCCTGTTCTAAAGCCTCGCTAAGCGCCGGCGCATCTTTTGCCCTGCGCCCCTTGCGAGCTGGGGTCTGACCCTTCGGGTCTGACCCCGGTTTACCGGTTCCAGGCAACGCCGCCAGGCGCGCCCGAGCTATGTCGCAATACTCGGGATTCAACTCAAAGCCCACAAAATTCCGCCCGCACCGGCGCGCCGCGACCGCCGTGGTCCCGCTGCCCATGAACAAATCCATCACCACCCCATCCGGCGGGCAGCTGGCCTTGACCATGCGTTCGATAATTTCCAAAGGCTTTTGCGTCGGGTGATCGACCCGCTCCGCATGCTCCCGGTGCAAGCGCGATACGCTCCACAGGTCCTTGGGGTTGTAGCCCACTTCCAGCCATTTCGCGCCGACGAAGATCGAGCGCGAACGGGCCTTCTTGGTTTCGGCGTCGTACGGGATGCGCACGGCGTCGAGGTCAAAGTAATAATCCTTGCGGCGCACGAAGAAGCCAATGGTGTCGTGCACCGACGAGAAGCTGCGGGTACTGCCGCCCATGGAAGGCACGCGGCGGTCCCAGATGATTTCATTCATCATCGTCATGCGCTTTTTCAGCATGACGAAAATCTCCGGCGAATAGCGCCAGGTCAGGAAGATGTACAGGCTGCCGTTCGGCTTCAGCTTCGGCAGCGCCGCATCGATCCACGCCTCCGTCCACGCCAGGTAGTCGTCCACCGACTGCTGGTCGGAAGCGTTGCCGTAATCCTTGCCCAGGTTGTAGGGCGGATCGGTCAGGATCAGGTCGACGGAACCGTCGGGCACGCGGGCCAGGCCGGCCAGCGCGTCCCCGCAGAAGACCTGGTTCTTCCAATCGCTCATTTCAGGCGCAGCTCCGCGCTGCGGGCGTGCGCCTGCAAGCCTTCGCCATAGGCCAGTTCGGCCGCCACCTTGCCCAGTGTTTGGGCGCCGGCTTCGCTGACCTGGATCACGGAGGAGCGCTTCTGGAAGTCGTACACGCCCAGCGGCGACGAGAAGCGCGCGGTGCGCGAGGTCGGCAGCACGTGGTTCGGGCCGCAGCAATAGTCGCCCAGCGATTCGGACGAGAAGCGGCCCAGGAACATGGCGCCGGCGTGGCGGATCCGGTCGGCCCACTGCTGCGGGTTTTCGGCCGAGATCTCCAGGTGCTCGGCGGCGATGCTGTTGGCGATGGCGCAGGCTTCCGCCATGTCACGCACTTTCACCAGCGCGCCGCGGTCGCGCAGCGAGGTCTCGATGACGGCCTTGCGCGGCATGGTGGGCAGCAGCCTGGCGATGCTGGCTTCGACCTTGGCGATGTAGTCCGCGTCGGGGCACAGCAGGATGGCTTGCGCCAGCTCGTCGTGCTCGGCTTGCGAGAACAGGTCCATCGCCACCCAGTCGGGATCGGTGGTGCCGTCGCAGATCACCAGGATTTCGGACGGGCCGGCGATCATGTCGATGCCGACGGTGCCGAACACGCGGCGCTTGGCCGAGGCGACGTAGGCATTGCCCGGGCCGACGATCTTGTCCACCGGTCGGATGGTCTCGGTGCCGTGCGCCAGCGCGGCCACCGCTTGGGCGCCGCCGATGCCGATCACGCGGGTCACGCCGGCAATGGCGGCGGCGGCCAGCACCATCTGGTTCTTCACGCCGTCCGGCGTCGGCACCACCATGATGATTTCCTGCACGCCGGCGACCTTGGCCGGCACGGCATTCATCAGCACCGAAGAAGGGTAGGCGGCCTTGCCGCCCGGGACGTAGATGCCGACCCGGTCCAGCGGCGTGATGCGCTGGCCCAGGATGGTGCCGTCGGCTTCGGTATAGGTGAAGCCTTGCAGCTCCTGCTTCTGGCGCTCGTGGAAAGCGCGGATGCGCTCGGCGGCGGTCTGCAGCGCGGCGCGCTGCGCGGCCGGCAGCGAGGCCAGCGCGGCTTCCAGCTCGGCCTGGCCGATGTCGAAGTCCGCCATGCCGGCGGCATTCATGCGGTCGAAGCGGTTGGTGTATTCCAGCACGGCCTCATCGCCGCGCGCGCGCACGTCGGCGATGATCTTCGCCACGGCGCCTTCGATGGCGTCGTCGGTTTCGGCTTCAAAGGCCAGCAGCGCGTCGAGCGTTTCCTGGAAGTCGTCTTGGGTGGAGTCGAGTTTGCGGATCATGCTCATTTCGCCTTCGCCGCGGAGGCGCGTTCAAATGCTTCGATAATCGGTTGCAGGCGGGCGCGCTTGAGTTTGAGCGCAGCCTGGTTGACCACCAGGCGGGAAGAGATATCCATGATCTCTTCCACTTCCACCAGGTTGTTGGCGCGCAGCGTGCTGCCGGTCGACACCACGTCGACGATGGCGTCGGACAGGCCGACCAGCGGCGCCAGCTCCATCGAGCCGTACAGCTTGATCAGGTCGACGTGCACGCCCTTCTTGGCGAAGTGTTCGCGCGCGATGGAGGTGAACTTGGTGGCCACGCGCAGGCGTGCGCCCTGGCGCACCGCCGTCTCGTAGTCGAAACCGGAGCGCGCCGCCACCGACATGCGGCATTTGGCGATCTGCAGGTCCACCGGCTGGTACAGGCCTTCGCCGCCATGCTCCAGCAAGACATCCTTGCCCGCCACGCCGAAGTCCGCCGCGCCATGCTGCACGTAGGTCGGCACGTCGGACGCGCGTACGATCAGCACGCGGATGCCGGGGTCCGAGGTAGGCAGGATCAGCTTGCGGGAGGTTTCCGGATTCTCGGTGACGGTGATGCCGGCCGCTTCCAGCAGCGGCATGGTGTCTTCGAAGATCCGGCCTTTCGACAGGGCGAGGATGAGTTCCATTTTTTATTTGATACGGGTGATATTGGCGCCAACGGCGGACAGCTTGACTTCCATGCGGTCGTAACCGCGGTCCAGGTGATAGATACGGTCGACCAGGGTTTCGCCCTTGGCGGCCAGGCCGGCAATCACCAGTGAAGCCGAAGCGCGCAAGTCGGTCGCCATCACGGGCGCACCGATCAATTGCTCCACGCCGTCGATGTAGGCCGTGTTGCCGTCGATGGAAATCTTCGAGCCCAGGCGGTTCATTTCCTGCACGTGCATGAAGCGGTTCTCGAAAATGGTTTCGGTCACTTTGCTGCTGCCGCTGGCGATCAGGTTCACGGCCATGAACTGCGCCTGCATATCGGTCGGGAAGCCCGGGTACTCGGTGGTGCGGAAGGAGACCGGCTTCGGGCGCTGGTCCATGCGCGCGCGGATCCAGTTGTCGCCAACGGTCAATTCCACGCCCATCTCGCGCAGCTTGTCCAGCGCCACGTCGAAGATGTCGGTGCGCGTGTTGCGGATGGTGATGTCGCCACCCGCAGCCGCCACCGCGCACAGGAAGGTCGCCGCTTCGATACGGTCGGAAATCACTTCATGCTTGGCGCCGTTCAGCGCCGGAACGCCCTGGATCACAAGGCGGTCGGTGCCGATGCCTTCGATCTTCGCGCCCATCGCCACCAGCAGGTTGGCCAGGTCGGTCACCTCCGGTTCGCGCGCGGCGTTTTCCAGCACGGTCTCGCCTTCGGCCAGGGTGGCGGCCATCAGCAGGTTTTCGGTGCCGGTCACGGTGATCATGTCGGTCACGATGCGGGCGCCCTTCAGTTTCTTGCACTTGGCGTAGATGTAGCCGCCGTCAATGCTGATCTCGGCGCCCAGCGCGCGCAAGCCCTTGATGTGCTGGTCGACCGGACGCGATCCGATGGCGCAGCCGCCCGGCAGCGATACCTTGGCTTCGCCAAAGCGCGCCAGCAGCGGCCCCAGTACCAGGATCGATGCACGCATGGTCTTCACCAGCTCGTACGGCGCTTCGTACTTGCTGATCTTCGAACCGTTCAGCGTGACCTTCTCGCCGTCCTGTTCGACCGACAGGCCGGTCTGGCGCAGCAGCTTGAGCATGGTGGCCACGTCGTGCAGCAGCGGCACGTTGGTCAATTCCAGGTCGCCGGCAGTCAGCAGGCCCGCGCACAGGATGGGCAGGGCCGCGTTCTTGGCGCCGGAAATCTTGATGTCGCCGACCAGGCGCTTGCCACCGGTGATGAGCAGTTTGTCCATGTGTCTTATCCTTGGTATTCGTCCGGGGTGAGGGTCTTCATCGACAATGCGTGAATCTCTTCGCGCATGCGGTCGCCCAGCGCGGCATACACCAGCTGGTGGCGCTGGATCAGGCGCTTGCCGGCAAAGGCGGGCGACACGATCAGCGCCTGGAAGTGCTGGCCGTCGCCTTCCACCTGCAGGTGGGTGCATTCGAGGCCGGCAGCGATATAGCTGTGGATTGCTTCTGGAGTAGTGGTCACTTTGGATACCTCAATCAATCAGTGGCGCAGGCGGTAGCCGCTGCGCAGAAGTCGGATGGCAAGCAGCGCCAGCACCGCCAGGAAGGCGGAAACGATGGCGGCGCTGGTCCACGGGTTCACGTCGGACTGCCCGAAGAAACCGTAGCGGAAGCCGTCGATCATGTAGAAGAACGGGTTCAGGTGCGATACGGTCAGCCAGAATGGCGGCAGCGATTTGATGGAATAGAACACGCCGGCCAAAAAGGTCAGCGGCACGATCAGGAAATTCTGGAACGCCGCCAACTGGTCGAATTTCTCGGCCCAGATGCCGGCGATCAGGCCCATGGTGCCAAGGATGGCCGCACCCAGCAGGGCAAACACCAGGATCCACAGCGGGGCGGTGAAGCTCAGGTGCGCGAACCAGGCGGTAATGGCGAACACGCCGAAGCCGACCACGATGCCGCGTACCATCGACGCCAGCACGTAGGCGGAGAAAATCTCCCAGTGCGACAAGGGCGTCAGCAGCACGAACACCAGGTTGCCGGTGATCTTGGACTGGATCAGGGAAGACGACGAGTTGGCGAAGGCGTTCTGCAGGACGCTCATCATCACCAGGCCGGGGATCAGGAAGGCGGTGTAGGTCACGCCGGGATAGACCTCGACGTGGCCGGACAGCACGTGGCCGAAGATCAGCAGGTAGAGCATGGCCGTCAGGATCGGCGCGGCGATGGTCTGCGTGGCGACCTTGTAGAAGCGCAGCGTCTCCTTGTAGACCAGGGTGCGGAAGCCGGTGGTGATCATACGATGTTCTCGTCCATGATTTGCAGGAAGATGTCTTCGAGGTCGGCCTGCTGCAGCTGCATTTCGTCGATGGCGATGCCGCTTTCGCGCAGGCGCGCCAGGATCTTTTCCACTTCCGCATAATCGTTGATGCGCAGCGAATACTTGTTGTCGTCCGGCGGGTGGTTCAGCAAAGGCTGCAGATCCTCAGGCAGCTGTTTGTGCGGCAAGTGCAGCACCAGTTGCGAACCGGAGATGCGGCGGATCAGCTGCGACATGGTGTCCAGCGCGACCACCTTGCCCAGCTTGAGCATGGCGACGCGCTTGCACATGGCTTGCGCTTCTTCCAGGTAGTGGGTGGTCAGCACGATGGTGTGGCCTTCACGGTTCAGGCGCGTGATGAAGTTCCACAGCGTCTGGCGCAGCTCGACGTCGACACCGGCGGTCGGTTCGTCCAGCACGATGACGGGCGGCTTGTGCACCAGCGCCTGCGCCACCAGCACGCGGCGCTTCATGCCGCCGGACAGGGCGCGCATATTGGTGTCGGCCTTGTTGGCCAGGCCCAGCTCTTCCATCACCTCGTCGATCCACTTGTCGTTGTTGCCCAGGCCGAAGTAGCCGGACTGCAGGCGCAGCGTTTCGCGCACCGTGAAGAAGGGATCGAACACCAGCTCTTGCGGCACCACGCCCAGCTTGCGGCGCGCGGCGCGGAAATCGGACACCACATCGTGGCCATGGATCTTGACGCTGCCGGCGTCGGCGCGGATCAAGCCGGCGATGATGGATATCAGGGTGGTCTTGCCCGCGCCGTTCGGCCCGAGCAGACCGAAGAATTCGCCTTCCTCGATTTTCAACGACACGCCGCCAAGCGCCTGCAGCGCCTTGTAGCGCTTCTGGACGTTGCTGATTTCGATTGCTGTCATGCTTACTTGTATAGATAACTGGGACAACGATGACCGTTGTAAAGGCGCGCGCTCATCAGGCGCGGTAGACGGTCAATTATATTGGAAATTTGGTTCGGCTTCGCCGGACCGGTGAAACACGGGCGGGGGGCGGGGCGGGGGTCAATGATGATGCAGGTCGGCGGGCGACACGAGCGTGCACACGCCGTAGAGCTTGGTCAAGCTCTTGAGCTGGTCCGGCAGGTTGCGCAGTTCCAGCTGGCTGCCGTTCTGGGCGGCAGCGCGCTGCCATGCCAGCATGACTGACACGGCAGCGGAATCCACGGTTTCCACCTGGCCCAGGTCGAACACGGTCTGGCCGGCGCGCAGCGCAGCCATCCCCTGCGCCAGCGCTTCCGTGGCGTTGGCCACGGTCAGCGACTGCAGGGACAGTTGGTTGGAAACGGTGGTATCAGGCATTATTTACCTGCGGTCTTCAGCGGCTTGGATGCCAGCTTCTTGTTCTTTTCCGACAGGGTCTTGATCAGGCCATCGATGCCGCCCTTGCTGATTTCCGACGCGAAGGTGCCTTTGTAGGCTTCCACCAGCCAGGCGCCGAGCACGTTGATGTCGTAAATCTTCCAGCCGCTGTCAGCCTTGGCGACGCGGTAGTTCAGCTGGATCGGCTCGCCGCGCGCCTGGTTCACCTGGGAACGCACTTCCACTTCGGTGTCGCCCGGCGAGGAACGCATCGGCTTGAACTCGATGGTCTGGTCTTTCACCTGGGACAGCGCGCCCGAGTAGGTGAAGATCAGCAGGGTGCGGAATTCCGCGGCCAGCTGCTTTTGCTGCTCCGGGGTGGCTTCGCGCCAGTAGCGGCCGGCGGCCAGCGAGGTCATGCGCTGGAAGTCGACGTAAGGCAGGATCTTGGTTTCCACCAGGTCCATCACCTTCTTCTGGTTGCCGGCCTGGATATCCTTGTCGTTCTTGGCGGTTTCCAGCACTTCGGAGCTGATGCGCTTAACCAGCGCATCCGGCGCTTCGTTGGAAGGGGCGGGCGCGGCCAGGGCACTGGTGGCAAAAGCCACGGTGGCGACGGCGATCAGTTGCTTGATCAGTTTCATTGTTTGCTTACCTATGTTGGTTGTATTCCGGGTCACAGGCTGGTTTTCTTCTCAGCCGGTTCCGCGATTATAGCCTGAGGCGGGTTGGAAGCCTCGTCCTCCAGCTCAGCCTTCTTCTGCTTGCCCTTGGGGCCGTCTTCGCCATCGTAGACCTGGCTGTTACGGCGCTGCATCCAGCCGTCACGGATGAACTCGTAACGGTCAAGGGCGGCATCTTCCAGCAGCGTGGACGCATCCAGCAGCGCTGCACGCTGGTCCACAACACGGGTAACGGTGCCGATGTTGCGCACGTTGACAGGATCTTTGTACTGCCATGGGTCGGCATAGATGTCCACCGGCAAGGCCGCGGTGTCGCGCACCGTCGACGGGCCCAGCAGCGGCAGGACCAGGTAAGGGCCGGACGGCACACCCCAGGTACCCAGGGTCTGGCCGAAATCTTCTTTATGTTTTTGCAATCCTGCTTCGGAAGCAATGTCGAGCACGCCCAGCAGGCCCAGGGTCGAATTCAGCGCCACGCGCATCAGGTCCGACATGCCGTCGCCCACCTTGCCTTGCATCAGGTTGTTGGCGCCAGTCCAGACGTCGGCCAGGTTGCCGAAGAAATTGCTGACGCCGGTCTGGAAGAAGCCCGGGGTGGCGTTCTTGTACACGGTGGCCGCCGGTTTCAGGGCCACCTCATCCACCTTATCGTTGAACTTGAAGACGGCGCGGTTGTAGCCTTCCAGCGGGTCGCGCGGGTTGTTGCTGGCACAACCGCTCAGGGCGCCCGCTACCGCCAGACTCAGGGCAAGAGTACGGAATTTGCTCATTGGGAGTCCTTTCCTTCAGCTGCCTTGCTATAGATGAACTGGTTGATCAAGTCTTCCAGCACGGTCGCGGACTGGGTGCGGGCGATGCGGTCGCCGGCGACCAGGTTCTTTTCGTCGCCGCCGGCTTCGATGCCGATGTACTGTTCGCCCAGCAGGCCGGCGGTCAGGACCTTGGCCGAGCTGTCTTTCGGGAACTTGAAGCCTTCTTCCATGTCCAGCGTCACCACGGCTTTATACACCTTATCGTCGAAACCGATCGACGCGACACGGCCCACCACCACGCCGGACGCCTTCACCGCCGCCTGTGGGCGCAGCGAACCGATATTGTCAAAGCGGGCTGTGACCTGGTAAGTCTTGCCGAACGAAATCGAACCGAGGTTGCCGGCTTTCAATGCCAGGAACATCAGCGCGGCAGCGCCCATCACAATGAACAGGCCAACCCAGATATCGAGAGATTTACGTTGCATACTTGATCCTATAATCAGCGGTGTCAGGGCCAAACATACAACACGCTGCGCGTGTCGCATGTCAGGACCTGACCCCGGTTGTTACTTGCTAAACATCAGCGCCGTCAGCATGAAGTCGAGCCACCAGATCATCAGCGAGGAGATGACCACAGTGCGCGTCGTCGCACCAGACACATCTTCGGGTGTCGGCTGGGCTTCATAGCCCTGGTACAGCGCGATGAAAGTGATGGCGATACCGAACACCACACTCTTCACGAATCCGTTGAATACGTCTTTCCAGACATCGACGCCGCCTTGCATCTGCGACCAGAACGCGCCTTCGTCGACGCCGATCAGCTCCACGCCGATCAGGTAACCGCCCAGGATACCCACGGCACTGAACATTGCGGTCAGCAGCGGCACCGAAATTACGCCCGCCCAGAAGCGCGGTGCCAGCACGCGCTGGATCGGGTTCACGGCCATCATTTCCATGGCCGACAGTTGCTCGCCCGCCTTCATCAGGCCGATTTCGGCGGTCAGCGAGGTGCCGGCGCGGCCGGCAAACAACAGGGCGGTGATCACCGGGCCCAGTTCGCGGGTCAGGCCCAGGGCCACCAGCAGGCCCAGCGACTCGGACGCGCCATATTTATTCAGTGTGTAGTAACCCTGCAAGCCCAGCACCATGCCGACGAACAGGCCGGACAGGATGATGATCAGCAGGGAATAGTTGCCGATGACGTGCAATTGCTCGACCAGCAAACGCGGACGGCGCAGCAGGCCGGGCGACAGCCCCAGCATGATAAAGAAGGTGCGGGCGGAAAGGCCGATGCTTTCCACATAGTCGCGGGCGCCGCCGCCGACACTGACCAGGAAACGGCGCATCATCGGCGTGCTCCCAGGCCCAGGTCTTCGGCCAGCGTTTTGCCCGGATAGTGGAAGGGCACGGGCCCATCCGCTTCCGCGTGCACGAATTGCTTCACGTAAGGATCGGTCGAAACCATCATGTCAGCGGGGGTGCCGTGGGCCACGATCTTGCCCTGCGACAGGAAATAGACGTAATCGGCGATCTGGAACGATTCCTTCACATCGTGCGACACGAGGATGGTGGTCGAACCGAGCGCATCGTTCAGGTTGCGGATCAGGTTGGCAGTCACGCCCATGGAAATCGGGTCCAGGCCGGCGAACGGCTCGTCATACATGATCAGCTGCGGGTCAAGCGCGATGGAGCGCGCCAGGGCGACACGGCGTGCCATGCCGCCGGAAATCTCGCCCGGCTTGAGGCGGGCAGCATTGCGCAAGCCAACGGCGTGCAGCTTCATCAGCACCAGGTCGCGGATCAATTCTTCCGGCAAGTCGGTGTGCTCGCGCAGCGGGAAGGCCACGTTTTCATAGACGGTCAAGTCGGTGAACAGCGCGCCGTGCTGGAACAGCATGCCCATCTTGCGGCGCAGCACATACAAGTCCTTGGTCTTCAGCTGGTGCACCACCTGGCCGTCGACGTTGACCGTCCCTTTTTGCGGGCGCAACTGGCCGCCAATCAGGCGCAGGACCGTCGTCTTGCCACTCCCGGAACCACCCATGACCGCCACCACTTTCCCACGCGGGAAATCCATATGGAGGCCGGACAGGATGGACCGTTTTCCATAGCTGAAGTGTAAGTCGCGGATTTCGACGAGATTTGGCACAGATGTCGCTCTTTATTATTAAGGCCACATTGTAATTCAGAAACGGTTATCTCTGCTTGCAGGCCCGGAGCGGCCCGGATGGCCGGCCCAAAGAGTCAAATCATACAACACTACTAACCGCAGAGTCAGCAATTTACAATTTGAAACGCCTGTTGATCGGCAGATCTCTGCTGCGAGGCAGCAATTTCGTGCTATTTTTATAATCTTGATTCATTTGAAGGATAAAACGCATGAAAATTCGTCGGACGGTGCTGGCTTGCTCCCTGGCGGCCATCTCGGCCCAGGCTTTCGCCGAGAGCGAGAAGATCGAAGTTGTGACAGTGACGGCGCAAAAGCGCAAGGAGGATCCGAACAAGGTGGCGATGAGTATTTCCGCCATCAGCGGTGCCTCGCTGCTGTCGCAACAGGTGGATGACATCACCGACCTGACGCGGGCGGTGCCCAATATTTCCTTCACGGCGGCCACCGGCAATGGCGGCGCCGGTCCGGGCACCTCCAATATCGAAATCCGCGGCATCAGCTCGGCGGCCGGGCAAGCCACCGTCGGTATCTACCTGGGCGACGTCTCGCTGACCGTGGGGAACCTGTACACCATGGGGACGGTGGAGCCGAAGTTCTTCGACATCGACCGGGTGGAAGTACTGCGCGGGCCGCAAGCCACCCTGTATGGCGCCAGCTCGATGGGCGGCACCATCAAGTTCGTGCCCAATGAGCCGGACTTGAAGGAGCGCGAAATCTCGGCCTATGCCGAAGCGTCGTCGACGCGTGGCGGCAGCCCGAACTTTTCCAGCAATGTGGTGGGCAATTTCCCGCTGGTGTCGAATGAGCTCGCCCTGCGCATCGGCGCGCAGGCCCAGCGCACGGGCGGCTTCATCGACCAGGTCGACGGCGACGGCAAGGTACTGGCCGGCGACATCAACAAGATCAGCGACCAGGAAGTGCGGGTGGCGCTGAAATGGGCGCCGACGCGTGACCTGACGGTGACGCCTTCCATCTACTACCAGCGCGTGGACGCCAAGGATATCGCCGCCTTCAGCCTGGACCGGCCGCCGTACCAGGCACAGAAACAGGTGCGCGAGCCATCGATCGACCGGCTGCTGACGCCCAACCTGGCTGTCAACTGGGACCTGGGCGGTGCCGACCTGACCTCCAGCACCAGCTACTTCGAGCGCAAGTTCGACCGCCAGCAGAATGGTTCGGCCTACAACAGCTATTCGCTGTCGACCTTCCTGACGTCGACCGAAGACGGCGGCAAGGCGCCGCCGGAACTGATCGAGGCGATTGCCGGGCTGCCGTCAACGGTCTTCCTGAATAACGCCGTACGGCAGGTATCGCAGGAATTCCGGCTGGCGTCCAAGCCGTATGATGCGGCGCGCTCACCATGGACCTGGCTGGGTGGCTTCTACTTCTCGAACCAGCACACCAACCTGAACGAGAATGACCCGATTCACGGCGTGACGGAAACCTTCAGGAAGTTCGGCTTCTCGATCGACGATCCGGAGCTGCTGCCGGACGCTTATCCTGGTGCCTTCCCGAACGATAACTCCTTCGCCGGCGAATTCCGCTATCGCGAAAAGCAAAGCTCGATCTTCGGCGAAGTGAACTACTACTTCTCCCCGACGCTGCACGCCACGGTTGGCGCGCGCTACCTCAAAGGCAAATCCAACCTGGCCCAGCGCAACAGCAACTACCTGGCCGGCGCCGGCAACAACAGCAGCACCGAATTGTCCTCGCACGCCTTCACGCCGAAATACGCGGTGACGTGGGAAGCGACGCCCGACCACACCATCTACAGCTCGATTGCCAAAGGCTTCCGCCTGGGCGGCTCAAACGTCTTCGTCCCGCCGACCACCTGCGGCCCGGACCTGGAAGAAAACGGCCTCACCGAAGGGCCGGCCACTTACGCACCGGACAGCCTGTGGAGCTATGAAGTCGGCAGCAAATCGCGCTTCATGGGCGGCCGCGTTGCCGTCAACGCCGACGTGTTCTATGTGAAGTGGAAGAACATCCAGCAGGGCGTGTACCTGCCGACCTGCGCCTATACTTACAACGCCAACGCCGGCAACGCGACCAGCAAGGGCTTCGAGTTCGACATCAAGGCGAAACCAGTTGCCGGCCTGACCCTGAGCGCCGCCGGCGGCTACGTCAAGGCCGAACTGACCAATGACGAGGGCGTCGCCAATGGCGTGCTCGGCGCCGTGCGCGGCGCGCAGGTGCAGGGCGTACCGAAGTACAACGGCAGCGTGACGGCGCAATACAATTTCTCCACCGCCGGCGGCCGTAGCGCGTTCGTGATGGGCGGCATCCAATGGGTCGGTTCCAGCAAAGGCTCGCTCAATCCTGAGTCCACCGATTACGACCGCCCGGGCTACCACACGGTCAACTTCAGCGCCGGCCTCACGCTCGACCGCTACCAGTTGACGGCCTTCATCAAGAACGCCTTTGATGAGGACAAGGTGATCCAGCACCCGCAGGTCGCCTCGATTGTGCAAGGCTACCGCCTGGCGCCGCGCAGCATCGGCATGAGCATTGCCGCCAAGTTCTGAGCGCGCCAACCCTGGACGCAAGCCAGGCAAAGCACACTCAATGGCTTTGCATGGTATTGTGGAAATCGAAGTTCAGTTTCAGGGCGGCGCGACTGAGCAAGACGCCCCGCGCCTGAAACCCCCGGACGACGTAAAACTGCATGGAGCCGCTATGCCTACCAAAATCATTGACGGCTATGAGGTGGAGTTCACCGGTGAACGACTGGAGGGCACTGGCCAATGGGGCGCCTACGTTTCAATCTTCGCCCCTTCTGCCAACCCCATGCACTTGGCGCACATCGTCCCCAAACGACGCGTGTCCGCCGATCTTCAACTGCTCGACCAACACGCGGCGGAAATCGAGGCTGAGCGCGCAGCCCTCACCATTCTGAACGATCTCCGTTCGTAACCATGCCAAGGCATGCCCAGGGGCGCGACTGGAAGGCCGGCACCGACCTGCGCTCGGCACTACCCATAAACTTTCGCCAGCATCGCCAGGACTCCGATCACCACAGTAAAGAGCATGCCCGTAAGGACGCGAATTTCCGTATGGACGCGATCGAAATTCTTGCGCGTTTCATCTTTGAAATCCTTCAGCGTTTCCGCTTGGTGTTCCAGCGATGATTCCATCCTGACCACACGACACTCAAGGTCACCGCTCGGCTTGCAGGTGTTTTCGCTGTTCATTTGGCGACCTCGCTTTGATGTGCGTGGTGCCAGTTTACGCTGATGAGGAGGGACGTCAAGCGCACTGGGCTATGCGCAGGGGGAAACCAAAAACCAGGAGAGCAGCCGGACGTACCGTCGAGGCACGTCCGGCTAGTTGACGGATTAGCGGGGCAGGACGGAAGAACCCATCAGGTATTCGTCGACAGCACGGGCGCACTGGCGGCCTTCGCGGATCGCCCACACCACCAGCGACTGGCCGCGGCGCATGTCGCCTGCTGCGAACACGCCTGGCTTGCTGGTCTTGTAGCTGTTGTCGCCTTCGGTCGCGGCGCGGGCATTGCCGCGTGCATCCTTGTCGACGCCGAACGCGTCCAGCACTTGCTGCA
>CBFGQI010000118.1:0-16765 GCA_965650885.1 uncultured Oxalobacteraceae bacterium | reverse complement strand
CCTATGGCACCGCTTATTTCTTGATCTGGATGGAAGATTTCACTTCCTGCACGCCTTCGACCTTGCGTGCCAGTTCCACCGCCTTGTCGGCTTCCGCCTTCGATGGCACAAAGCCGCTCAGCATGACGATACCTTTCTGGGTCTCCACGTGCACGTCCATGGCTTTCACCAGCGGGTCGGCGGCCATTTCAGCTTTGACCTTGGTGGTGATCATGGTGTCGGACATCGCGGTGCGGGTATCGGCAGTCGCTTCGCGGGTGGTGTTGGCGATGTTGCTGCCTGCGTCGCGCGTGGTATTGGCCAGGTTGGTGCCGGCTTCACGCGTGTTCTGGGCTACGGCAGCCGTGGTGCTGCTGGTGCCGATACCGGCCAGTGCCGTCTTATGGGCGGATTTCGCGTCGGATTTGCAGGCCGACTTCGCCGAGCCGCTCATATCGTCGCAACGTTCCTTGGCCAGGTCATATTCCGCGTCGGCCAGTTTGCGCTTGGCCCTTTCGATGTCCTTGGCGTCGTTCTGGTACTGCGTGGTGGCATCCAGTTCGGCGCGGGCTTGCGCCACTTTGGCTTCTTCCTGGCAGACGTCTTCCGCATTGCGCTTCAGGCTCTTGCAGCCATCTTTCGCCACCTTGTAGTCGGATTCAGCTTTATCCTTGGCCGCTTTGTAAGCGTTGTTGTCGACAGTCTGCGCAAATGCAACCGAAGAGCTGAACAGGGCTGCCAGCGAAATACACAGGATTTTCTTCATGGTTAGTCCCCTTTAGGATGGTTGGCAAAGGCGATTTAACGCCTCCCGGGGACTAATTTCTGTGCGCGACCGAACACAGTCGTGTTATTGCTCGTCTTTAAGTAAGCCTTTGCCCCACAGGACGCGCGCTTGTTCGAAAGGGTTATGTTCGCTATCGAACACAGCCCCGTTGGCCGCCAGCTGAAGCCAGGCGCGGGTGTTGTGCGAACCATGCGCGACCGGCTGGCGCACTTGCATCAGCCAGGCATGCACCTGCTTGTATTGGCTGGGGTTGCTGCGCTGGGTCCAGGCCAGCGCCACCAGGTCGGAGAACGCTTCCTCGCGCCGCGTATCGCGCATCTGTTTCGACAATGCCTGCAATTCGGGATTGTCGAGCTGCTGTTGCGGCGCTTCGACGAAGCCGGACGGCAAGGCGTGCCAGCTGCCGCGCGCCTGGCGCCAGCAATGGCCCACTTCGTGCGCCGTCATCGCCTCGATCAGGACCTTGTGCTGGGCGGCGGGCACGCCCGCCAGCACTTGTTCCGCTGCCGGATTGCCGCGCATGGAGAACACCAGCTTGCAGCGGCCATCGGCAAAGCCCATCGCCAGCGGCACATCGTTGGGCCCGGCTTGCGGCTGGACCACGATATCGATCGGCAGTTTCAATTCCTGCTTGGCATAGGCCAAGACCGGTGCACCGGCCTGCAGCCAGCGCACTTCGGTCTCGGTGAGCTGGGCAGCCCCTGCGGAGGCAGCAAAGAAAGACAGCAGGATTGGCAGGCTCAGCTTCATGGAAAACTCCGGTAACGAGCTTCAACTATACATGCCTTGCGGCAAGCCGTTACCGGAGTTTCCGGGCTGTTACAAAATATTTGCTGAGCTAACAGGCAAGTTTATTTGGCGAGCAATGCCTGTGCCGTCGGGAACGATGGACGGATGTCGTTGGGCACCGTTTTCATCTTGTCCAGGGCCTTCTGCACCTCGGGGCGAATGACGACATATTGGGCCATCATCGCCTTGGCGCGCGCGTAATCGCCGGTGGCTTCGATGGTGAGGAACTCGCGGTCGAGCTCGGTCACCGCCTGTTTGATCTTGCCGAAATCCACCGAGAAGCGGCCATCGCCATGCGCGACGAAGGCGCCCTTGTCCAGCAGGTAGTTCATCTGGATCGCCATGCCGCGCGCATGCGACGACGTCAGGCCGAAGTGCAGCGTACGGAAGCCCGAGGCCAGGAAGGTGGTGAACAGCTTGCGCTCCGCCGCCTCGCCCTGCCCCAGCGTGTCTTTCAACTGGCCCTTGTCCATCATGTAAATCAGGGCAAACAGGCCGGTGATGTCGGCTTTTGCTTCTTCGATGGTGGAGTAGGCTTCCTTCAAATCCTGGCGCGGCGTCGATTCCTTGCCGTCCACCCTGGTGACGTGCGGGCCCAGGCCATGCGTGATTTCATGCGCCAGGATGTGGGTGAAGAAGGAGTTGAAGTCCAGGTCCTTCTGGTCCGCCGGGCGCAGCACGATCTTCGCGATCGGGGTCAGGGTGGCCTTGAATTTCTCTTCCTGCACGTTCTTCAGCATCACGCGCTTGGAGCCGCGCTGGCTGATGATGCGCTCGTCGTTGGGCAGGTTGTAGGCGGCGGTCTGCACGCCCATATTGCCGTCGCCCGCGCCGTACACCTGGTTCACCACCACCATTGGCGCCACCGCGCCGACCTTCGGGTTGCGGTACTGGGGATCGACCGGCAGGTTGTCTTCCAGTTCCTGCATATGCTTGGCGAAGAAGTCCAGCTTGCGCGTTTCCTTCTCGTCGCGGATGTTGACGTAGGCTTCGAAGGCGGCCTTGTAGCCGAACAGTTCGTCGTTATAGGTTTCGTAAGGGCCGATGGTGACGTCGACCGGCGAATCCAGGTCCATCCAGGCGAAATCGGATGGCAGGTAATCGTTGGAGAGGAAGGCATCCGCCCGCAGGTCGAGGAACTTCTTCAGCGAAGCGTTGCCGGTAGCGGCAGCGGCTTGCTTCAGCAGCTTCGACAGCTGCTCCAGTTCCGGCTTGTACTCGTCCGAATACTTGACGATCTTGAACTTGCCGTCGTCGCCCTTGCGGATGGTGGTGAAGAACCACTGCGCTTCCTGTTTTTGCGCTGCCGGCAGGCCGTTGATCCAGGATTCCAGCTCCTCTTTGCCCGCGCCTTCGGGGTAGAAGTTGGCGCCGGCAGGTTTCTGAGCCGGCACCTTGATGCCCGCCACTTCCCCCGGCAGGAAGGACTTGTTCCCGTCGAGGATGGACCATGGGCCCTTGTTCAGCCAGAAGTAGTCGGCGCGCGCCCTGCCCAGCGCCGATTTGTCCTTCTGCAGCGCAGCGTACAGCGCCTCGTTGCCGGACCAGCGCTGGCGCAGCTGCAAGGTATCGATGATCCTGGCCGCCTCGATCAGCTGCCTGATGGCCTGGCGGTCGCCGGCCGACAGGTGCGCAGTGTCGGCCTTCAGTTGCACCGGCGCGTAGCGCTTGGTCATCTTCTGCAACTCGGCAACGTCGGCCGGCGCGGCGGCGGCCGTGGCGCAGGCAATCGCCAGCGCCAAAGGGGTCAGCAGGTTTTTCATGTGGCCTTTTCTCTACAGTTAAAAGGAAGGCCACATTGTATGCCCGCGTTTACCAGGCGCGGTATGTTTTTCCGCTTTCCGCGCCTTCCACGCAACGGCTGTAGGCGCGTGCCACGCGCGCCGCCGGTACCGTTTCGAAGCCGTGGAACAGGGCCTCGAACTTTTCCGCCGACTCATCCAGCAAGGAAGGGTTGACCACGTTGATGCGCAGGCCGCGCTGCAATTCCACCGCCGCGCCGCGGGCGAAACCTTCGACCGCATTGTTCACCGTGACGGTATTGGCGCAGCCGCGCAATGGGTGGTGCGCGTCGACACCGCTGGTCAAGGTGATGGAACCGCCGTCGCTCAGCGCATGCTGCGCCACCAGGGCCACGTTCACCTGTCCCATCAGCTTGGAATCGAGGCCGATATGGAAGTCGGCTGCCGTCATCTCCTCCAGCGGGCCGACGTGCAGCGCGCCGCAGGCCACCACCACGTCGTCCACCCTGCCCGCCTCGGCGAACAGGGCGCGCACCGAGGCGATGTCCTCGATCGCCACGCGGTGGTCGCCGCTGGTGCGCCCTGCCGTGACCACCCGATGCCGCAGGCCCAGCTCCCGTACCACGGCGCTGCCAATGGTGCCGGTGCCGCCAATCACGAGGACAGTACGCATTACCATACGCGGTAAGACTTGCCGGTCTCCGCGCCTTCCACGCTGCGGCTGTAGGCCAGCGCAGCCCGTTTCACCGGCACGGTTTCCATGCCGTAGAAGTAAGCGCCATACACCGGCACCGACTCGTCGACCAGCGTCGGGCTGACGGCGTTGATGCGCAGGCCGCGCGGCAGCTCGATCGCGGCGCCCCGTACGAAACCGTCCACCGCGGAATTGACCGTGCTGGCGTTGGCGCCGTAACGGATCGGATTATGCGACACGCTGCCGCTGGTCAGCGTGATCGAGCCGCCATCGTTCAGGTGCTTCTGCGCCGCCAGCGCGACGTTGACCTGTCCCATCAGCTTGGATTCCAGGCCGGTCTTGAACTGTTCCGCGCTCATGTCCTGCAGTGCGCCGAAGTGCACGTCGCCCGCCGCCACCACCACGCCATCGACTTTGCCGGTTTGCTGGAACAGCGCTTCGACCGAGGCGGGATCCTCGATCGTCACCCGGTACTGGCCGCTGCTGCGGCCGGCGGTAATCACTTCATGGCGCAGGCCCAGTTGTTCCACGATGGCTTTGCCGAGGGTGCCGGAGGCGCCGATAACGATGATCTTCTTCATTTGTTTGCTCCTGTTGGGTTGCGAAGTGGAGCCAGTATGATCTCCGTCACCACAGGAATAAATGGGCTATCATTTAGCAAATTACAAACCAATGGTTCGCAATGGACAAGCTACGCAGCATGGAAGTGTTTGTGGCGGCAGTCGATAGCGGCAGCTTTACCGCCGCCGCGGAACGCTTCGGCATGTCCGCCGTCATGGTGGGCAAGCACGTACGGCAACTGGAGCAGCGGCTGGGCGCCGCGCTGCTGACGCGCACCACGCGGCGCCAATCGCTGACCGAAATCGGGCGTCAATATGCGGAACAATGCCGCGCCATCCTGGCCCAGATCGGCGCTGCGGAAAGCCTGGCCGAAACCATGCGGGTGGCGCCGCGCGGCGTGCTGAAGGTCACCGCCGCCGTTTCCTTCGGCATGGAATGGCTCAGCCCCGCCATCCCCGATTACCTCGCACTGCATTCCGAAGTCAGCGTGGACCTGAACCTGAACGACCGCATGATCGACATGGTGGAGGAAGGGTTCGACGTCGCCATCCGCATCGGCACGCTGGCCGATTCCTCGCTGGTGGCGCGGCCATTAAGGCCGTACCGCGTGGTGATCTGCGGTTCGCCCGACTACCTGGCGCGGCGCGGCGTGCCGCAAGTGCCGGCCGACCTGGCGCAGCACGAATGCCTGGAATTCAGCGGCTGGGTACCGCAATCGCGCTGGCGGCTGAAAGGCGACAAGGATAGCCGCCACGTACCGCTCAGCCGCCTGCGCGCCAACAACAGTTACGCGTTGAAGCAGGCGGCCCTGAAAGGCTTCGGCCTCATCATGCAGGCCGAGATCGTGCTGGCACAGGACATCGCCGCCGGTCGGCTGGTGCGCGTGCTGGACGACTACCTGCCCGCGCCGCGGCCGATGCATCTGCTGTACTCGCGCGACCGGCGGCCGACGCCAAAGCTCACCAGCTTTATCGATTTCATGCTTGAGCGTTTCGGGCCGGCTTCCGAAACCCGGTAAGGCGGGGTCAGACCCTAGGGTCTGACCCGGGTGGGCCGGTTTTAGCGGTTTGCCGTCCAGCCGCCGCCCAGCGCACGGGCCACGCTGACGGTGGCCAGCAGGCGCTGGGTGTCGATCTGCACCGCGGCGCGGTCGGCCGCCAGTGCGCTGCGCTGGGCGTCGGTCACGTCAAGGTAGGTGCTGATGCCGCGCTCGTAACGGGCGCGCGCGACGTCGTAAGCGCGGCTGGCGGCCTCGCGCGACGCCGACTGCACCTTGCCTTGCCGGGTGCGCTGCTGCACGTCGGACAGGGCATCCTCCACTTCGCGCAGCGCGGTCAGCAGCCTGCCTTCGTGGTTGGCGACCGCTTCCTCGTAACGAGCCTTGGCGGCGGTCAGGTTGGACTGGTTGCGGCCACCGTCGAACAGCGGCAGCGACAATGCCAGCGGACCGGCACTGAATGCGCGCGAGCCGCCCTTGCCGATATCGCCCAGGCTCTCGGAAGCGAAGCCGAAGTTGCCGGTCAGGCTGACCGATGGATAGAAGGCCGCTTCCGCCACGCCCACATTGGCATTGGCTGCGCGCAGGCTGGCGACGCTGGCCGCCAGGTCCGGACGGTGCGCCAGCAAGCTGGCCGGCAGCCCCGCAGGGATCGCGGGTGGTGCGGGCAAATCGGCGGCCGCCAGCGGCGCCAGCTGCATCGACGATGGCGACGCCCCCACCAGGACGGCCAGCGCATGCTCCAGCGTATTGCGCTGGCGCTGCACTTCCTCCAGGTCCGCTTCCGCATTGGCGCGTTCGATCCGCGCACGCGAGGTGTCGAGTTCGTTCGACAAGCCGGCGTTGAAGCGCGCGTTCACCAGGTCCTCGGTCTCGCGGCGGGTAGCCAGCGCACCGCGCAGTATCCCCAGTTCCGCATCCATCCCGCGCAACTGCCAGTACGTGGTGGCGATCTGCGAGGACAGCAGCAACAGCACGCCGTCGCGGTCGTGGCTGGCCGCCAGCGCCTGTGCGTCGGCTGCTTCCACTGCGCGGCGCACGCGGCCAAACAGGTCCAGCTCATAAGAGAAGCCCGCCGCCACCGAGTAATTGTTGCCGTCGATCGAGCGGTGGCCCAGCGCGATACCCTGCGAGGTATTGGCCGAGGTACGGGAATTCGATACCCCGGCGCTGAGCGTCACAGAGGGCAGCCGGCTGGCGCGCACCAGCCCCAGTTGCGCTTCGGCCTGGAACAGGCGTTGCGCCGCCGCCTTCACGGTCGGGCTGTCGCGCAGGGCCTGATGTTCAAGCCGGTCCAGCGTGTCGTCGCCGAACACGGTCCACCACTGCGCCGGCAGTTGGGCTTCGCCGGCCGCGCCTTGCGGGGCATGGCGGAAAGCCTGCTCCTGCACGTTGGCAGGCGCCTTGAAATCGCTGCCCACGGTACCGCAGCCTGCCAGCACCGCCGCTGCGCCCACTGCCATTGCAATCATCTTGATGTTCATATTCTTTACCTCAATTAGTGCGCGCCGGCGCCGCCGCCCGACGGGGACTTCACCTTGTCGGACAGCCACAGGATCAGGATGCAGGACAGCAGGATGCCGCCCACGATCAAAAAGCCGTCGTTGTAAGCCATGACGTACGATTCGCGGCGCACGATGCCATCCACCGCCTTCAGCGCCTTGTCCGAAGCCGTCACCGGATCGAAACCATTGCCGATGAAGCTTTGCGTCAATTGGTCCAGGCGCAGCTGTGTCGCGGCCGAGAAGCTGTTCACCGCCTCGCCCAGGCGGGCGGAGTGGAAGTGTTCGCGCTGCGTCAGCTGCGTCGCCAGCAGGGCAATACCGATCGAGCCGCCCAGGTTACGCGTCATGTTGAACAGGCTCGAGGCGGAGGCGGTATCCTTCGGCGCGATGCCGTTCATCGCAAAGTTCGACAGCGTCAGCATCACGAAGGGTTGGCCCAGCGCGCGGATCACCTGCGAGAACAGCAACTGGTCGTAGCCCGTGGTGGCGTCCATGTAGGCGTTCATGATGCAGGAAACGCCAAACAGTCCGAGGCCGATCGAACACAGGATGCGGTTATCGACCTTCATCGACAGCTTGGCCGCGAACGGCATGATGAACAGCTGCGGCAAGCCGGCCCACATGATCACTTCGCCGATCTGCATCGGCGAGTAGCCGGCGATCTGCCCCAGGTACAGCGGCAGCAGGAAGGACGAACCGTACAGGCCCATGCCCATCACCGCCGCCAGCGCCGACGCCACCAGGAAATTGCGCTGCGTGTACAGCCCCAGGTTGACGAAGGGATTGGGCCGCATCGCGCTGGTCACGACCCAGCCCAGCAAGCCGACCAGCGCCAGCCCGGCGAAGGCGACGATGAAGCCGGATTCGAACCAGTCCTTGCTGTTGCCCTCTTCCAGGAAGATGGTCAGGCAACCGAGGCCCAGCGCCATGAAGGCGATGCCCAGCCAGTCGGCGTTCAGCAGTTCGCCCAGCTTGCGCGGTTCCGCATCCAGGCCGTAGGCCACGCCGGCGATCAGCAGCACGCCCGGCACCCAGTTGATGTAGAAGATCGATGGCCAGCCATACAGCTCGCTCAGGTAGCCGCCCAGCGTCGGGCCCATCGAAGGAGCCAGGGTCGCAGTCAAGCCGAAAATCGCCATGCCGATGGCACGCTTGGACGCCGGCAGCTTGGCCATGACCAGCGTCATCGCCATCGGGATCAGCGCGCCGCCGGTGAAACCCTGCATCATGCGGAAGAAGATCATGCTTTCCAGGTTCCAGGCCGCGCCGCACAGGGTCGAGAACACCAGGAACAGGCCGGTGGTGCCGACCATGTAGCCGCGCATGCCGAAGGTGCGCGTCAACAGCGCCGTCAGGGGGATCGCGATGATTTCGGCCACCAGGTAGGCGGTCGAAATCCAGGAGCCCTCTTCCTGGGTCGCGTTCAGCGCGCCGAGGATGTCGCGCAGCGAGGAGTTGGTGATCTGGATGTCCAGCACCGCCATGAAGGCGCCCAGCATGCCCGCCGCGACGGCGATCCAGGTGCGGGCGGAAACCGGGCCTTCCGGCACCGTCATTGGGCCGCTCATTTTGCGTTCGACTTGATGCTGACTTCAGCGATGGCGGACATGCCCGGCACCAGGCGGCCTTGGTACGCCTTCAAGTCTTCCGGCTTGAAGGTGATCTTGACCGGGACACGCTGCACGATCTTGGTGAAATTGCCGGTGGCGTTATCGGCCGGCAGCAGTGCGAACTGCGCGCCGGAGGCCGGCGAGAAGCTGTCGACGCGGCCCACCAGTTCCTTGCCTGGCAAGGCATCGATGCTCAGGCTGACTTCCTGGCCCACGCGCATATCGGCCAGCTGGGTTTCCTTGAAGTTGGCGGTGACCCAGACATTGTCCTGCACCAGCGCCACCAGTTGCTGGCCAGGCTGCACGCGCTGGCCCACTTCCAGGGCGCGCTTGCCGATGCGGCCGCCGACCGGGGCCACGATGCGGCTGTAAGCCAGCTGCTGCTGCGCATCTTTCAGTTGCACCTGCAGCACCTTCACCTGTGCCTTCAGCACTTCGCGCGCGGAGGTGGCGGAACCGATTTGCGCTTTCGCGGCGGCGGCGCTGTCCTTGCGCGCCGCCACGTCGGCGGTGGCGCTGGCGCGGGCCGCGTTGGCGGCGTCCAGTTCGGCTTTCGACACGGCCTTCATTTGACTGGTGTACAGCTGGCCGTAACGCTCGGCGTCCTGCGAGGCGCGCAGCAGGTTGGCTTGCGACTGCGCCACTTGCGCGGCGGCGGCGCTGGCTTGCGCGTTGACCTGGGCGATTTGCGCATCGGCCTGCACGACCTGCTGCTCCACGCTGGCGATCTGGGCCTGGATCTGTTCCACCTTCACCTGCTGGTCGAAAGGATCGAGTTCGGCGATCACGTCGCCCGCCTTCACCACTTGGTTGTCGTCCACCAGCACCTTGGTCACCACCCCGGCGATGCGCGAGGAGACCGGATGCACGTGGCCCGCCACGTAAGCGTTTTCGGTCTCCACATAGTGATGGCTGCGGTACCACATGCGGCCGCCGGCGGCCAGGGCAGCCAGGGCGATCAGGCCGGCGATCACCATCACGCGGCGGTTGGGCGGCGTGGCTGCAGGCTTGGCTTCAGGCACGGCGCTGAGCACTTTTTGTTCGGCTGGGTTGTGCTGGGACATGGTGGGAAACTCCCTCAAAATGAAATGGGTCCTGAGCATTATTCTTCAACAAATGAACGAAGTCAAGAAATGAAACGATTGCATTTCATTTTTATTTGGAATAAAGTGGGCGCATCTGATAGCCTTAGGGTATTACGTACGGTTTGCAATCATGTCTGTTGAACAACTCCCCGAACCAGTCAAAGCGGGCCGCCCCAAGGCAGCCGAGGCCGAGGCGCGGCTGAATGACTTGATGGATACGGCCGCCCGCCTGCTGCTGGAAAAGGGCTACAGCAAGGTCAGTCTGGAATTGATCGCGCGCGAAGCCCGCGTCGCGGTACGCACGATCTATGTGAAGTTCGGCGGCAAGGCCGGCCTGCTGAAAGCCATCCTGGCGCGCCGCCGCGCCGAATCCTTCCACAGCATGGAAAGCCTGGAAGATACCCAGCGCCCCATCCGTGAAGCCCTGCTCGACTTCGGCACGCGCTTCCACAGCCTGGTGAGCAATCCGGCGGCCACCGCCCTGTACCAGCTGGTGATCGCGGAAGCCCACACCAGCCCGGAACTGGCCGAAGCGTTTTGGGACGCCGGCCCGCGCCAGACACGCGAAACGCTGGCACGCTATTTTTCCCGCGAAGACATCCGCGCCCAGCTCGCGACCGATGCTGCGCCAGAGCGCCTGGCAGTGCACTTCATGAACTGCATCATGGGCGACCAGCTCAAGCGCTTCCTGTTCGAATCGCGCTGCGGCGTGCCGACCTCACCGGGCCATATCGAGCAAGGGGTCGACCTGTTCCTGCACGGCGTACTGCGTTAAGCGAACCCTAAGCGTGCGCGGCAGCGTATGTGCGCTAGCGCACGGTGGGCGGTCCGGCCGCTGCCGGATACTGGACTCCTCGAGAAACATAAATAAAGTGGGAGGTTGTATGAGCAAGGTCGATCGGCTCGAATGGAGCAGGAAAGTCGCGACGCTCAACGAGCGCATCAAAGGATTCCAGGAAAACCCCAATCAGGAGCACCTGGATGCGGCGATCAATGAACTCAAGGCCTATGCGGAAGCCGCCAGTAGCGGCGGCATTGAAATACCAGAGCGCTTCATAGCGAGCTAACAACAAACCGGGCCGACAACCCGGTTTTTTATTGCAGCAAAGCGCGTCCTGTGTCACGATGCCCACCCCTAGTGTCAACTTTTTGGTAGTAAAACATGAGCGAACAACAACTCACCCCACAGCAGCAGAACGACGACCAGAAATTCTTCGAATACATCGACGCCTACGTCGCCCTGGCCAACGCCCACGAAGGCAGCAACAAAGGCGCCCCGCAACTGGTTGGCGCCAGCCTGATGTTCGCCGCCGCCCGCTACAACACCTTCCTGGTAGCGCGCGCCCAAAACGACCTGGAATCCTTCAACGGCAAGAAGGAAGAAGCCAAAGGCTACTTCATGGACCAGTTCAGCAAGATGCTGGACGATAACTGGACCGACTACGGCCAGCACTTCGAGCAATACCGTAACCAGAAATAAATGTCCTCCCAGGGGTCAGGAACGCTTAAGGACATTTTCGTTCCGCCCCTTGCCCCAACTCTGATTTAAATCAGTTCGCGGCGCTGCCGCGGTGCTATCGTCGGTTCATGAGCCGACCGCCACGCCCCTTGGTCCAGGATGCCTTTTACCACGTAACCGCGCGTGGCAACCGCAAGGCCAAAATCTATCTCGACGAGCGCGATTACCTCACCTGGCACGACCTGGTGGCGCTCACCGCCGACAAATTCGGCTTTATCTGCCATGCCTATTGTCAGATGCCGAACCACTTTCACCTGCTATTGCAAACGCCCTTGCCGAACCTGTCGGACGGCATGCATTTCCTGAACTGCGTGTATTCGCAAAATTTCAATGTGCGCCATGGGCTGACAGGACATGTGTTCCAGGGCCGATTCCATTCGGTACTGTTGGAGCAGGAAGCGCACTTCCTTGAGCTGGCGCGCTATATCACGCTCAATCCGGTGCGGGCAGGCATGGTGGCGAGCGCGCTGGAATGGCGCTGGAGCAGCTACCGGGCGACAGCGGGCCTCATTGCCGCGCCGGAATGGTTGGATGTCGCAACGATACGCAAGCGTTTCCATGGCGACAGCGACGAGCAACGCATGTGCGCTTACCGCTCCTTTGTCGCCGCTGGCCTGGGCCGGGAAGATCCGCTGAGGCCGCCTTCTTCGCCCGCCCTGCCCGAGGTCGACGACAAGCCCGCCCGACGGCAGGCGGTCGCCGATGCGCTGCGCTCCGGCCGCTACAGCCTGGCCCAAATCGCAACCCACTTCAAGATATCGACGAAGACGGTGCAAAGAATACGAAAGGAAAATGTCCACCCCGGTTCCTGACCCCAGGGTGGACATTTTTTTATGGCAAGGCCTTAGCGCTTGCGCGGGGGCGGCAGGTCGGTGCAGACGCCTTCGTAGGCTTCGGCGGCCATGCCGATCGATTCGCCCAGGGTCGGGTGCGGGTGGATCGTCTTGCCGATGTCGATGCCGTCGGCGCCCATTTCGATCGCGAGGGCGATTTCACCAATCATGTCGCCGGCGTGGGTGCCGACAATCGTGCCGCCGATGATGCGGTGCGTCTCCGCATCGAACAGCAGCTTGGTGAAGCCTTCGTCGCGGCCATTGGCCACGGCGCGGCCGCTGGCTGCCCACGGGAAGTGGCCTTTCTCGACCTTGATGCCCTTGGCTTTCGCTTCGTCTTCGGTGATGCCGGCCCATGCCACCTCCGGATCGGTGTAGGCCACCGATGGGATGATCTTGGCATCGAAGTGGGCTTTCTCGCCGTGCGCGGCTTCGGCGGCAACGTGGGCTTCGTGCACGGCTTTGTGCGCGAGCATCGGCTGGCCGACGATGTCGCCAATGGCGAAGATGTGCGGTACGTTGGTGCGCATCTGGCTGTCGACGTTGATGAAGCCGCGGTCGGTGACGATCACGCCGGCCTTGTCGGCGGCGAGCTTCTTGCCGTTCGGGCTGCGGCCCACCGCCACCAGCACCATGTCGTAGAGCTGCGGTTCCGGCGCGGTGGCGCCGGCTTCCGCTGCTTCGAAGGTGACCTTGATGCCTTCCTTCAGCGCTTCCACGCCGACGGTCTTGGTCTTGGTCATGATGCGGTCGAAGCGCTTTTCGTTGTACTTCTGCCAGACCTTGACGGCTTCGCGGTCGGCGCCTTGCATCAGGCCGTCCATCATCTCGACCACGTCGATGCGGGCGCCGAAGGTGCTGTACACGGTGGCCATTTCCAGGCCGATGATGCCGCCGCCGATCACCAGCATCTTCTTCGGCATGAAGCGCAGTTCGAGCGCGCCGGTGCTGTCGACGATACGTGGGTCTTCAGGGACGAACGGCAGCTTCACCACGGACGAACCGGCGGCGATGATGGCTTGCTTGAACTGGACGACTTTCTTGCTGCCGTCGGCCGCGGTCACTTCGATGTGGTTCGGGCTGAGGAACTGGCCTACGCCCTGCACCACGTTCACCTTGCGCATCTTGGCCATGCCGGCCAGGCCGGTGGTCATCTTCTTGATGACGCCTTCCTTGTAGCTGCGCACCTGGTCGATGTTCACTTCAGGCTTGGCGAAGGTGACGCCGTTCTTGGCCATGTGGCTGGTTTCGTCGATCACCGCCGCCAGGTGCAGCAGGGCTTTCGACGGGATGCAGCCGACATTCAGGCAGACGCCGCCCAGGGTGGCGTATTTTTCGATCAGGACCGTGTTCATGCCCAGGTCGGCGGAGCGGAAGGCGGCGGAGTAGCCGCCAGGGCCGCCACCCAGCACCATCATGTCGCAGGTGATGTCGGCCTGGCCGACGTAGCCGCCAGCCTGTGGCGCCGACACCGGCGCGGCGGCGGCAGGAGCTGCGGCTGGCGCGGGCGCTGCGGCTGGCGCGGCGGCCGCTGGTGCAGCTGCCGGTGCGGCTGCAGCCGGGGCGGCGCCGGCACCGGCGCCCTCTTCCAGCATCAGCAGCGAGGAGCCTTCGCTCACCTTGTCGCCAACCTTGATCTTGAGTTCCTTGATCACGCCCGCGTGGGTCGACGGGATTTCCATCGATGCCTTGTCGGATTCGACGGTGGCCAGGGACTGGTCAACCTTGACGGTGTCGCCAACCTTGACCAGCAGTTCGATCACTTCGACGTCCTTGAAGTCGCCGATGTTCGGTACTTTAACTTCGATCATCGCGGCCTCCTTACAGCAGGATCTTGCGCATATCGGCCAGCACTTCGGCCAGGTATGCGGCGAAACGTGCGCCGGACGCGCCGTCGATCACGCGGTGGTCGTAGGACAGCGACAATGGCAGCATCAGGCGCGGCACGAACTGCTTGCCGTCCCATACCGGCTTCATCGAGGACTTGGACAGGCCGAGGATGGCCACTTCCGGTGCATTCACGATCGGCGTGAAGGCGGTGCCGCCGATGCCGCCCAGCGAGGAGATGGTGAAGCAGGCGCCCTGCATGTCGGTCGGCTTCAGCTTGCCTTCGCGCGCGGCCAGCGACAGTTCGCCCATTTCCTTGGCGATCTGGGTCACGGACTTCTGGTCGGCGTTCTTCACGACCGGCACCACCAGGCCTTGCGGCGTGTCGGCGGCGAAGCCGATGTTGTAGTACTTCTTGAGGATCAGGTTTTCGCCCTTCTCGTCCAGCGAGGAATTGAAGGTCGGGAATTTCTTCAGCGCGGTCACGGAAGCCTTGATCACGAACGCCAGCATGGTGAGCTTGGTGGCGTCCTTGTTCTTGGCGTTGGCGGCGTTGCTGTCGACGCGGAATTGTTCCAGGTCGGTGATGTCGGCGTCTTCGAACTGCGTCACGTGCGGGATCATCACCCAGTTGCGGTGCAGGTTCGGGCCGGAGATCTTCTTGATGCGCGGCAGCGGGGACAGTTCGGTTTCGCCGAACTTGCTGAAGTCCAGCGATGGCCATGGGAGCAGGTTCAGGCCTGCACCGCCGCCGGTTGCCGGGGCGGCAGCGGCGCCCGGCGCTGCGACTGCGCCGGAAACGATGCCTTTGACGTAGTTCTGCACGTCCTGCTGGGTCACGCGGCCTTTCGGGCCGGTGCCGCCGACGCGGGTCACGTCCACACCCAGTTCGCGGGCGAACTTGCGCACGGATGGGGAGGCGTGGGCCATCTTGCCGCTGGCCGCAGGGGCCGACGGCGCTTGCGGTGCTGCGGGCGCCGCGGCAGGTGCGGCGGCTGGAGCGGCGGCAGCTGGCGCGGCTGCGGCTGGCGCAGCCGCGGACGGCGCGGCGGCCGGCGCAGCGGCGCCACCACCGGCGGCTTCCACGATCAGCACCAGCGAGCCTTCAGCAACCTTGTCGCCAACCTTGACCTTCACTTCCTTCACCACGCCGGCGTGCGACGATGGAATTTCCATGGAGGCTTTATCGGATTCGACGGTCACCAGGGACTGGTCCTTGGCGATGGTGTCGCCAACTTTTACCAGCACTTCGATCACTTCCACTTCCTTGAAGTCGCCGATGTCGGGCACCTTCACTTCGACCGGACCGGCGGATGCTGCGGCCGGCGCGGCGGCTGGCGCCGGTGCGGCTGCCGGCGCTGGGGCAGCGGCAGCCGGGGCGGCTGCCGGAGCTGCGGCGGCTGGGGCGGCGCCGGCTGCGGCACCGGATGCTTCAACGATCAGCAGCAGCGAGCCTTCAGCGACCTTGTCGCCGACCTTCACCTTGATTTCCTTGACGACGCCAGCCTGCGACGAAGGGATCTCCATCGATGCCTTGTCCGATTCAACGGTGACCAGCGACTGGTCGACCTTGATCGTGTCGCCGACCTTGACCATCAGTTCGATGACTTCAACTTCCTTGAAGTCGCCGATATCCGGGACTTTCACTTCAACCATGCTCATAGTGTTTGCTCCGTCTTCTATTTATTGGGTCACCGGATTTGGCTTGTTCGGGTCGATGCCGTACTTCTTGATGGCGTCTTCCACTACCGACATCGCAATCTTGCCTTCGTCCGCCAGCGAACGCAGGGCAGCGACGGTGATGTAGTAGCGGTTCACCTCGAAGAATTCACGCAGCTTGGCGCGGCTATCCGAACGGCCGAAGCCGTCGGTGCCCAGCACCTTGTAGCTGCGGCCAGCCGGCATGTATGGACGGATCTGGTCAGCAAATGCACGCATGTAGTCGGTGGTGGCCACGATCGGGCCGGTGGTGTCCTTCAGCAGCGAAGTCACGTACGGCACGCGCTGTTCCTTGGTCGGGTTGACCATGTTCCAGCGTTCGCAGTCGATACCGTCGCGCGCCACCAGGGTCAGCGAAGGAGCGGACCACACGTCGGCGGCGATGTTCCAATCGTTCTTCAGCAGGTCGGCGGCGAAGATCGATTCGCGCAGGATGGTGCCCGAGCCGATCAGCTGCACGCGAAGCTGGTCAGCCTTGTCAGCTCCGGCTGCCGCGCCTTCCTGCAGCAGGTACATGCCCTTCAGGATGCCCTCTTCCTGGCCTGGCTTCAGGCCTGGGTGGGCATAGTTCTCGTTCATGATGGTGATGTAGTAGAACACGTCTTCCTGTTCGCCCACCATGCGGCGCAGGCCGTCCTGCACGATCACTGCCAGTTCGTGGCCGAAGGTCGGGTCGTACGGCACGCAGTTCGGGATGGTGGCAGCCATGATGTGGCTGTGGCCATCTTCGTGCTGCAGGCCTTCGCCGTTCAGCGTGGTACGGCCGGCGGTACCGCCCATCAGGAAGCCGCGCGCACGCATGTCGCCCGCCGCCCACGCCAGGTCGCCCACGCGCTGCAGGCCGAACATCGAGTAGTAGGTGAAGAACGGGATCATCACGCGGTTGTTGGTCGAGTACGAGGTCGCCGCGGCGATCCACGAGCTCATGCCGCCCGCTTCGTTGATGCCTTCCTGCAGGATCTGGCCGGCCTTGTCTTCCTTGTAGTACATGACCTGGTCTTTATCGACCGGCGTGTACTTCTGGCCCTCGGGGTTGTAGATGCCGATCTGGCGGAACAGGCCCTCCATGCCGAAGGTGCGCGCCTCGTCGACCAGGATCGGCACGGTGCGCGGGCCCA
>CBFGQI010000117.1:0-16833 GCA_965650885.1 uncultured Oxalobacteraceae bacterium | reverse complement strand
GCAGGCCCCAAATGAAGCCAGCGGCGTTTGCGCAGGACGGTGCCTGACCCTGCGGGTCAGGCACCTGGTTTACCGGTTTACTTTTTCTTCTTCGGCGCCAGCACCATGATCATCTGGCGGCCTTCCATCTTCGGGAACTGCTCGACCTGGCCATGCGGCTCCAGGTCAGCCTTCAGGCGCTCCAGCATGCGCATGCCGATATCCTGGTGGGCCATCTCACGTCCGCGGAAACGCAGGGTGATCTTGGTCTTGTCCCCGTCTTCCAGGAACTTGATCAGGTTGCGCAGCTTGATGTTGTAGTCGCCATCATCGGTGCCCGGACGGAATTTGACTTCCTTCACCGAGATCACCTTCTGCTTCAACTTGGCTTCGTGCGCCTTCTTCTGCTCCGAATACTTGAACTTACCGTAATCCATCAGTCGGCAGACTGGCGGATTCGCGTTCGGCGCGATCTCGACCAGGTCGACATCCGCCTCTTCCGCCAGGCGGAAGGCTTCGGCCAGGCTCACGATGCCCAGCGGTTCGTTGTCCACGCCCGACAGACGCATTTCGGGGTAGGTGATCTCGCCATTGATGCGATGGGACTTGTCAGTAGCTATTGCAGTTTCCTTCAATGTTGGTTTAGTGGGCCGGTTGCGGGGCTTCCCGCATCAGGCTTTGGTAGCGACGTCGTTCTGCAGTCGCTCCACCAGGGCTTCGATCGACATGACGCCCAGATCGACATTGCCCCGCGCACGCACGGCCACGGTGTTGGCATCCCGTTCTTTGTCGCCTACCACGAGAATGAAAGGCACTTTTTGGACGGAATGTTCGCGAATTTTATATGTAATCTTCTCGTTGCGCAAATCAGCGGCAACGCGGAAGCCCAGCTTGCGCAGCCTGGATTCAAGCGCTTTGCAGTAATCCGCCTGTGCATCGCTGATGTTCAGAATCGATACTTGCTGCGGAGCAAGCCACATCGGCAGCGCGCCGGCATAGTTTTCGATCAGGATGCCGATGAAGCGCTCCAGCGAACCCACGATCGCACGGTGCAGCATGACCGGGGTCTTGCGGGTGTTGTCATCGGCCACATACTCGGCGCCCAGGCGGCCCGGCATGAAGAAGTCGACCTGCATGGTGCCGACCTGCCATGGGCGGCCCAGCGAATCCTTCAGGTGGTATTCGATCTTCGGGCCGTAGAAGGCACCCTCGCCCGGCAGCTCGGTCCAGGTCACGCCGCAGGCGCGCAGGCCGGAGCGCAGCGCTTCCTCTGCCTTGTCCCATACTTCATCGTCGCCGATGCGGTTGTCAGGACGCAACGCCAGCTTGACGTCGATGTTCTCGAAATGGAAATCTTTATAGACTTCCATCGCCTGCTGGTGGAAGGCCACCACTTCCGGCTCGATCTGCTCATTGGTGCAGAAGATGTGGCCGTCGTCCTGGGTGAAGCCGCGCACGCGCATGATGCCGTGCAGCGCGCCGGACGGCTCGTTGCGGTGGCACTGGCCGAATTCACCGTAGCGCAGCGGCAGGTCGCGATAGGAACGCAGGTCGTTGTTGAAGATCTGCACGTGGCCCGGGCAGTTCATCGGCTTCAGCGCGTAGGAACGGTTCTCGGACTCGGTCACGAACATGTTTTCGCGGTAGTTTTCCCAGTGGCCGGTCTTGCCCCACAGCGAAGCGTCCAGGATCTGCGGCGCCTTCACTTCCTGGTAGCCGTTTTCCTGGTATTTGCGGCGCATGTATTGCTCCACCTGCTGCCAGATGGTCCAGCCCTTCGGATGCCAGAACACCAGGCCTGGCGCTTCGTCCTGGAAGTGGAAGAAGTCCAGCTGCTTGCCCAGCTTGCGGTGGTCGCGCTTTTCCGCCTCTTCCAGCATGTGCAGGTACTGTTCCTGGTCTTCCTTCTTGGTCCAGGCGGTGCCATACACGCGCTGCAGCATTTCATTCTTGCTGTCGCCGCGCCAGTAGGCGCCGGCCAGCTTCATCAGCTTGAAGACCTTCAGCTTGCCGGTGGACGGCACGTGCGGGCCGCGGCACAGGTCGGTGAAATTGCCTTCGCTGTACAGCGAAACGTCTTCATTGGCCGGGATCGACGCGATGATCTCAGCCTTGTAGTGCTCGTTGATGGACTTGAAGTAGGCCACGGCCTCGTCGCGCGGCAGCACCTTGCGGGTGACCTGCTCGTCCTTCTTCGCCAGCTCGGCCATCTTCTTCTCGATCGCCACCAGGTCATCCGGGGTGAACGGGCGCTTGTACGAGAAGTCATAGTAGAAGCCGTTCTCGATGACCGGGCCGATGGTCACTTGCGCGTCAGGGAACAGTTCCTTGACGGCGTAGGCCAGCAGGTGGGCGGTCGAGTGGCGGATCACTTCCAGGCCTTCCGGGTCCTTGTCGGTCACGATGGCGACGTCGGCATCCTGCTCGATCAGGAAGGACGTGTCGACGACTTTACCGTCAACCTTGCCGGCCAGGGCTGCTTTGCCCAGGCTGGTGCTGATGTTGGACGCCACTTGCGCCACGGTCACTGGGGCATCGAATTGACGGATGGAACCGTCGGGCAGTCGGACTGAAACCATCATGATCTCCGGAAGAATAAGTATTGCTGAAAAATATGGACGAAAAAAAACGCGGGCCAGCCGCGTTTTTCTTCGATTGAACAAGCAAAAGAAAGCCGATCGACTAGCGTCACTCACCAACCTTGATGGTAGTTCGCGGTGTCATAACCGGTGTGCCTTTCTCGCTCTTACAAAGTGTCTGGTGGGCGGTGAGGAATTCGAATCCCCGACCCCCTGGATGTCGACCAGGTATTCTAACCAGCTGAACTAACCGCCCGTTTGTCTTTTGCAATCGTACTACATGTTCTGGTGGGCGGTGAGGAATTCGAATCCCCGACCCCTTGGATGTCGACCAAGTATTCTAACCAGCTGAACTAACCGCCCGAGAGCCAGCATTATAGAGAGCACTTCCCGCCGTGACAAGTGTTTTCCCAAGAAAACATTGCTGATATATTCAGGCCACCATGCAAAACCACGATTCCACCCACCTGCACGCCCACCTCGAGGGCGACGCCCAGCACGCCCACTTCAACGAACACCGGAGCCAGGCCGCGCTGGCGGCCGCACTGGCGCTCACCCTGGGCTTCGCCGTGGTGGAAGTGTCCGCCGGCTTCCTGGCCAATTCCCTGGCCCTGATTTCCGATGCCGGCCATATGGTGACCGATGCCGCCGCGCTCGGCCTGGCGCTGCTGGCGCAACTGATCGCCAAGCGCCGCCCATCGGCCCGCTATTCCTTCGGCTTCGGCCGCGCCGAAGCGCTGGCCGCGTTTGTGAACGGGTTGGCCATGTTGCTGGTGGTCGGCTGGATCGTCTTCGAAGCGGTGCAACGTTTCGCCGCGCCCGAGCCGGTGCAAGGCGGCACGGTCCTGGTGGTGGCCGGCATCGGCCTGTGCGTGAACCTGCTGGTGGCCTGGAGCCTGTCGCGCGACAAGGAGAGCATGAATACCCGCGCCGCCCTGGTGCACGTGCTGGGCGACCTGCTCGGCTCCGTCGCCGCCCTGATTGCGGGCGGCGTGATCCTGGCCACGGGCTGGATGCAGATCGACCCGATCCTGTCCCTGCTGGTGTCGCTGCTGATCCTCAAGTCCACCGTCGCGATCTTGCGGGAATCCTTCCACCACCTGATGGAAGGTGTGCCGGACAACGCCGATTACGCCCAGATTGGTATTGACCTGGCCGCAGTGCCGGGCGTGCTGTCAGTACACGATTTGCACATATGGGAAATGTCACCCAGCCAACCCGCCCTGATCGGCCACCTCGAAATCAACGATCTCCAGGACTGGCCGGAAATCCTGCGCAACGTCAAGACAATGCTGCGCACACGTCACGGCATCGACCACATCACGCTGCAGGCCGAGCCCCGCCACTGAAGGCCGCGACACCACGCAGGCATCGAATGACTCATAATCTGCCCAAATGAAAATTCTAGTTTTTGGAAATTCCGGCTCCGGCAAAAGCACTTATGCCCGCGCCGCTGCTGCGCAACATGGGCTTGTCCATCTGGACCTCGATTCAATTGTGTGGGAACCTGGGAAAATAGCCGTGCAGCGCCCTGCTGGCCTTATTCTGGATTCGCTCAACGAATTTATTGCAGCGAATCAGGATTGGGTGATTGAAGGCTGTTACGGAGAATTGGTGCAAGCCGCCGCTCCGTATTGCAGTGAGCTGGTATTCCTTAATCCTGGCGTTGACGCCTGCCTCGCGAATAATTTGCGCCGGCCATGGGAATCGCACAAATACGCTTCCGCCGCTGAGCAGGAATCAATGCTGGCGCATTTGCAGAAATGGGTCGCGGATTATTATGTCCGCGACGACGCGTGGTCCTACCAAGCCCACCGCGCCATTTTTGACGCATTCACTGGCCCGAAACGCGAGCACAAAAGCTAGTCCAACGTGAAGTGCGCCCGACCCGCTTGCCTTGCGGCGGCAGCCGGACCTGCACGCGCCAGGACCTGGCAGCAACGTGCCAAGCCTTGGCATGCCCGTGGCAAACCAGCTTTTGCGGCGGCTTGGCCGGAACCGTCAAGCGCGGCGGGACTCGACCACGCCGGTGACTTCGCTGATGGCGGCCAGCGCTTTTTGCAGTTGGCTGGTGGCGCCGATTTCGACGGTGAATGTCATGCGGGCCTGGCCTTTGGCCGATTGGGTATTGACGCCGGTGACATTGATTTTCTCGCGCGAGAATATTTCTGAAATATCGCGCAATAAACCCTGGCGGTCGGTGGCGAGGACGAATAAATCGACCGGGAATACCGTGTCCGATTTCGCCTTGCCCCATTCCGTGACAATCACGCGTTCCGGCGCTTTGGCGCGCATTTCGGCAAAGTTTTTGCACGAGGCGCGGTGGATGGACACGCCTTTGCCGCGCGTGACAAATCCCACGATCGGATCGGGCGGCGCCGGCTTGCAGCATTTTGCCAATTGCGTCATCAAGCCGTCGGTACCAACCACCAGCACGCCGGACTTGGCGCCCGAATCCACGCTGGAGGTGCGGCTCTTGTTGACCGCCACCTGGTCGGTCGACGCTTCGTCGGCCTCGCCCGGATCGCGCAGGGCGGCTTCCACATGGCGCAGCGAGAATTCATCCTTGCCAACGGCGAGGAACAAATCCTCCACCTTGGCGAAGCCGAGCTTCTGCGCCAACACTTCCAGGTTGACTGCCGTCTTGCCTTCGCGCTGCAGCGATTTCTCGACCAGCGAACGGCCATTGGCGACAGTTTCCTGGATGTCGATGGCATGGAACCACGCCCGCACCTTGGTGCGCGTGCGGTTCGACACCGTATATCCGGGGCTCAGCCAGTCGCGCGACGGGCCCGCCGTGCCGGGCGCCCCCTTGGCGGTAATGATTTCGCAAGTTTGCCCGCTCTTCAAGGCGGTATTCAACGGCACCATCTGGCCGTCGACACGGGCGCCGCGGCAGCGGTGGCCGACGTCGCTGTGCAGGTGGTAGGCGAAATCGATCGGCGTGGCGCCCACCGGCAGCTCGATCACGCGCGCCTGCGGCGTCAGCACGAAGATGCGGTCGTCCAGCGTGGTCGACTTGAGCTTTTCCACCCACTCGCGCTGCTGGTCTTCGTTGCCGACCACCGCATCGGCGACTTCGGTCTTCCAGGCCAGCAGCTGGCGCAGCCAGGCGATCTTCTCGTCGTACTGCTGGCCCTTGAAATTGGAACCGCCCTCCTCCTTGTAGCGCCAGTGCGCCGCCACGCCGTACTCGGCGAAGCTGTGCATTTCCTGGGTGCGGATCTGCACTTCGAGGGGACGGCCGTCGTCCGCCGTCACCACCGTGTGCAGCGACTGGTAGCCGTTGGGCTTGGGACGGGAAATGTAATCGTCGAATTCTTTCGGGATCGGGGTCCAGATATTGTGGACCACGCCGAGCACCGTATAGCAAGTCTTCACGTCCTCCACGATCACGCGGAAGGCGCGCACATCGTACAGTTCGGAGAAGTCCAGCTCCTTGCCCTTCATCTTGTTCCAGATGGAGTAGATGTGCTTGGGGCGGCCGAACACTTCAGCCTTGATGCCCGCCGCTTCCAATTCGGACTGCAGGCGCGCAATGGAAGAGGTGACGAAGCTCTCGCGCGCCATGCGCTTCTCTTCCAGCATCTTCGCAATGCGCTTATAGGTTTCCGGCTCGATGAAGCGGAACGACAAGTCCTCCAGCTCCCATTTGATCTGCCAGATGCCGAGGCGGTTGGCCAGCGGCGCGTAAAGGTCCAGGGTTTCGCGGCCATAGGCGCGGGTGACTTCGTCGAAGCGCTTGATGTCCGCGAAGTAGCGCAAGGTGGTGCAGCAGGAAGCCAGCCGCACCAGCACCACGCGCATATCGGTGGCCATGGCCAGCAGCATTTTGCGCAGCGACTCGACCTGGGCGACCGCCTGCTGCGCCGCAGTCTTGGTGCGCGCGGCACTGCCGGAGGATGCCAGCGTCAATTCGCGCAGGCGGATCAGCTGGCGCACGCCAGCCACCAGGTCGTTGACTTCCTTGCCGTAGCGCGGCTCGATGGACGGCGCGGTGTCGGCGTCGAGCAGGGTCAGCTCGAACATCAGTGCCGCGATGCGGGTTTCCGCATCGGTACGCAGGATGGCCAGTGTGCTGGCCACCCCGATGGCGAAGTCCAGGGCGTCTTGTCCGTGGCCGGTGGTGCGGCCGCTGTACGCCTGGCTGGCATGGTCAAGCGCGGCCAGCACGCGCGCCCCGTCATCCGCGGACAAGCCTTGCACCAGCTGGTCCGTCGTTGCGCTATTGAGAGCCGCGATTGAAACCATTACAAACTTTCTCAGAATTGGGCGGCGGTGACCACGATTTCGACCAGCCAGTCGGGATTCGCCAATTGTGCTTGCACGGTGGCGCGCGTCGGGGTGTTGCCTTCCACGACCCAGGCTTCCCACACTTCGTTCATGGCCGGGAAATTGGCCAGGTCGGTGATGAAGATCTGGGCGCGCAGGATGCGCGACTTGTCGCTGCCGGCTTCGGCCAGCAGGCGGTCGATGTGGCCCAGCACTTCGGCGGTCTGCGCCTTGATGTCGCCGCCCTTTTCCGCGATCTGGCCGGCCAGGTAGACGGTGCCGTTGTGGACGGCGATTTCGGACATGCGTTTACCTACGTGAAAACGTTTGATTTCCATGCTCTTCTCTTAGTGGTTCAACAAAAAATCTTTGGCAATGGCGATCTGGTCGGCGTGCAGGAAGGTGGGCGCGTGGCCCACGTCCGGGATCTCGACCAGCCGCGCCTTGGGGCCGCGCTGCGTCATCGCCAGCGCCGTTTCGCGCGACAGCAGGTCGGAATTGGCGCCGCGCACCAGCAGCGTCGGGCAGCGGATCGCATCGTACGCCGCCCACAGCGCAGCTTCGTCAGCCTTGGCCGATTCCGGCGTCACCGACTGGAAAGGCAGCGCCAGGCCCATATCGTAATGGCGCACCCAGCTGCCATCCTGATCCTGGCGCAGTACATCGGCCGCCAGCTTGCGCCATTCCTCGTCGGTATGCTCGCCGAAGGTCAGCGACACCATTTTCACGAATGCGGCGCCGGCTTCAAAGGTCGGGAAGCGCACTTCCTGCGCAATATAATCGCCGATACGCTGGATCGCCACCGGGTCCAGGGTGGGGCCGATATCGTTCAATACCAGCTTGCTGACCGGGCTGTCCGGCAGCGACGCCAGCCCCATGCCGATCAGGCCACCCATCGAGGTGCCGAACCAGTCCACGGTCTGGCGCTCGCCGTTCGCCAGTACGCGCGCCAGCAGGGTCACCATATCGCTCACGTACTGGGGGATGCGGTAGAGCTGGGGGTTGCGCAGCTTGCCGGAGCGGCCGCGGCCCACCACGTCGGGGCAGACCACACGGTAATCCTTGCACAGCGATTGTGCAAGATTGTCGAAATCGTCGGCCACACGGGTCACCCCGTGTACGCAAACCAGCACGTTCGGGTTGTCGGCAGCGCCCCATTCCTTGTACGCCATATGGTGCAAGCCCGACATGGAGAAACACTGGACGGACTTGATTTTTGCTTCTGGCATGCGCTTCCTCGCTCCCCGTACTATTGGTTTTTGCGCTACATTCTACATTGGCTAACAAATTATAGGGGACCAAATGGTCAGCACCACTTTGCGCGGCAAAACCGCGCTCGTCACCGGCTCCACCTCCGGCATCGGCCTGGGCATCGCCCGCAGCCTGGCGGCGGAAGGCGCCAACATCGTCCTCAACGGCTTTGGCGATGCCGGCGACATCGCCCGGCTGCAGGAATCGCTGGCTGCCGAATTCGGCGTGAAGACGGGCTACCATGGCGCCGACATGAGCAAGCCGGCCGAGATCGAGGCCATGATGGCTTATGCCGCCGCCGGCTTCGGCGGCGTCGATGTGCTGGTCAATAATGCTGGCATCCAGCATGTGGCCAATGTCGAGGACTTCCCGGCCGAGCGCTGGGACGCGATCATTGCGATCAACCTGACTTCCGCTTTCCATACCACGCGCCTGGCGCTGCCGCACATGAAGGCGCGCAACTGGGGGCGCATCATCAACCTGGCATCGGTGCATGGGCTGGTGGCGTCGGCAGGCAAGTCGGCTTACGTCGCGGCCAAACATGGGCTGGTGGGCTTTACCAAGGCAACCGCGCTGGAGACGGCCAGGACCGGGGTCACCTGCAATGCGATCTGCCCGGGCTGGGTGCTGACGCCACTGGTGCAGAAGCAGGTCGATGCGCGGGCGGAGAAGGAAGGTTTGTCCAATGAGGCGGCCAAGGCGGCGCTGCTGGCCGAGAAGCAGCCTTCCGGCGAATTTGTGACGCCCGAAGAACTGGGGGCGATGGCAGTGTTCCTGTGCTCCGATGCGGCGCGGCAGATGCGCGGCGTGGCGTGGAATATGGATGGGGGCTGGGTGGCACAGTAAAACCGGTAAACCGGTGTCAGGCCCGAAGGGCCTGACACCAAGCACGCGGCGGCCGCTGGCCAGGGGTCTGACCCTTTGGGTCTGACCCCGGTTGACCGGTTGTGGTTTTCCACAATAGGGATATTCACAATAGTCGCAAGACAACCCCTTTGCCATGATGCGGACATTCGGAGACAAACGAGGCCCTCACCATGGAAAAGAAACCCTTCTACAAAATCCTGTACGTACAGGTCCTGTTCGCCATTTTCTGCGGCGTCATGCTCGGCATCTACCTGCCGGCCGACGCCGTGGCCATGAAACCGCTGGGCGACGGCTTCATCAAACTGATCAAAATGATCATTGCCCCGGTCATCTTCTGCACCGTGGTGAGCGGCATCGCCGGCATGCAGGACGTGAAGAAAATCGGCCGTGTCGGCGGCAAAGCCCTGCTCTACTTCGAAATCGTCTCCACCTTTGCCCTGGTGATCGGCCTCGCCGTTGCCAACTTCATGCAGCCCGGCGCCGGCTTCAACGCCGACCCGCACACGCTCGATACCAAGGCCATCGCCCAGTACACCGAGAAGGCCAAGGCGCAGACCACCACCGACTTCGTGCTGAACATCATCCCCAACACGGTGATCGATGCCTTCGCCAAGGGCGACATCCTGCAAGTGCTGCTGGTGGCCTGCCTGTTCGGCTTCGCCCTGGCAGCGCTCGGCGAGCGCGGCCGTCCGGTCGTCAAGCTGATCGATGAGGTGTCGCACGCCTTCTTCGGCATGGTCAACATCATCATGAAGGCCGCCCCGATCGGCGCCTTCGGCGCCATGGCCTTCACCATCGGCAAGTACGGCATCGATTCGCTGCTGCCGCTGGCCAAGCTGATGGGCTCGTTCTACCTGACTTGCGCGCTGTTCGTGTTCCTGGTGCTGGGAGCCATCGCCAAGTACACCGGCTTCTCGATCACCCGCTTCATTTCCTACATCAAGGAAGAATTGCTGATCGTGCTCGGCACCTCGTCCTCGGAAAGCGCGCTGCCATCGCTGATGCGCAAGCTGGAAAAGCTGGGCGCTTCCAAGCCGGTGGTCGGCCTGGTGGTCCCGACCGGCTACTCGTTCAACCTGGACGGCACCAATATCTACATGACCATGGCGGCGCTGTTCGTGGCCCAGGCCACCAACACCGACCTGACCCTGATGCAGCAGCTGACCATCCTCGGCGTGGCCATGCTGACCTCGAAAGGCGCCTCCGGCATCACCGGCGCCGGCTTCATCACCCTGGCCGCGACCCTGGCCGTGGTGCCGACCATCCCGGTGGCCGGCATGGCCCTGATCCTCGGCATCGATCGCTTCATGAGCGAATGCCGCGCCCTCACCAACTTCGTCGGCAACGGCGTGGCCGCCGTGGTGGTGGCCAAGTGGGAAGGCGAACTGGACATGGACACCATGCAGCGCGAACTGGCCAACCCGTCGCCGTCGGCGCCCGTCCAGCCAGCCCCTGAACCAGCCCTGGCGGCAACCAGCGAATAAGCCGCCGTCGTCCCCATGGCAAGGCCCCGCGCAACAGTGCCCGGGGCCTTCTTTTTTTGTCGCTAAAATGTAACGAGCAGTACAAGTGCGAAAATTGACTTACGGCAACATCGGTCTTACAATTAATATACTAAACTAACCGGAAGCCAGGCAATGAAGCATCCAAGCCACCGCGGGTTCACCCTGATCGAGGTCATGATCGCGATCGCCGTCATCGCCATCCTGGCGGCAGCGGCCATGCCGGCCTATACCAGTTATGTCTTGCGCGGCAACCGCGGCGCGGCCCAGCAATTCCTGCTCGACGTGGCCCAGCGCGAACAGCAGTATTTCGCCGACGCGCGCGCCTATGGCGAGACGCTGACCGCCCTCGGCATGACCGCCCCGGCGACAGTGTCCAAGTATTACGACATCGCCATCGAAGTCGACGACGGCCCGCCGCCGGGCTTCACCGTCACCGCCACCCCCAAGGCCGGCACGGCCCAGGCCGAAGACGTCACGCTCAGCATCGACAGCAAGGGTGCCAAACTGCCGGCGGACAAGTGGTGATGCCATGAAGCGCCAGCGCGGCTTTACCCTGGTGGAAGCGATGGTGGTCATCGCCATCCTGATCGTACTGGCGGGCGCCGGCGTACCGGCCATGCAGGAGTTCGTGACCAATACCCGCCTGAAGACTGCCACCAGCGACCTGTTCAACGATATCCTGCGCGCGCGCAGCGAGGCCATCAAGCGCAATGCCGATATCAGCCTGGTGCCGGTGGACGCTTCCTGGACCAAGGGCTGGAACATGCCGCACCCGACGGTGGCCGGCGAAATGCTGCAGGCGCACGCCGCGCTGACCGCGGCCACGGTGACCGGGCCGGACACCCTGACCTATACATCCGCCGGCCGCGTCCGCGATGACGCCAATCCGAAATTTACCGTGACCGCCTCGAACGGCAATGTACGCTGCATTGTGGTCGACTTGAGCGGTCGCCCGAGCATCAAAACCACCAACCCCTGCTGAGGTTTCTTATGGTTCGCCAACGCGGCTCCACTCTGATCGAAGTGCTGGTCACGGTCGTCCTGCTTGCCTTTGGCCTGCTGGGCGTGGCCGTGTTCCAGTCCAAATCCCAGGTCGGTTCCGTGGAGTCCTACCAGCGCGCCCAGGCCGTGATCCTGCTGGAAGACATGAGCGCCCGCCTGCAAGCCAATGCCGCCAACGCCGCCGCCTATGTGGCTTCCGATATCGGCACCGGCGACGCACGCCCGGAGGACTGTTCCGGTCAAGCGGCCGGCGCGGCGCGCGACTTGTGCGAATGGAGCAATCTGCTGAAAGGTGCCGCCGAGACCGATGCCGGCGACAGGAAGGTCGGCGGCATGATCGGCGCCCTGGGCTGCATCGAACAGACCCAGGCCCCCAACCCCGCGGCCGGCGTTTGCATCCCGGGCCAGTACCGGGTGTCGGTGGCGTGGCAAGGGCTGCACGAAACCATTGCACCGAGCCTGACTTGCGGCAAGGACAAGTACGGCACCGACACCAACCGACGCGTGATCTCGGTACAAGTGACCAGCCCGCTGCTGACCTGCATCTGAGGAGCCTGAACGATGCATCCACTCCGCACTTCCCCGCGCCGCCAGCAAGGCTTCACCCTGGTCGAGCTGATGGTGGCCGTCACCATCGGCTTGTTGCTGCTGGGCTCACTGTCCGCCCTGTTCGTCAACAACAACCAGGCGCAAATGGAAATCGAACGCGCCAACCGCCAGGTTGAAAATGGCCGCTATGCCATGCAATTGCTGAATGGCGACTTGCGCAATGCCGGCTTCTATGGCGAGTTCGACACCAACCTGATGACGCTGCCCACCACCTTGCCCAACCCTTGCGGCAAGGACGTGGCGGCGATGCGCGCCGCCATCGCCCTGCACGTCCAGGGTTACGACGACGATAACCCGCTCGATTGCCTGTCCGACGTGCGCGACAATACCGACATCGTGGTGGTGCGCCACACCGCCACCTGCATCGTCGATGCCGCCGATTGCGAACCGGCCAGTGCCGGCGGGCCCTTCTTCCAGGCCTCCGGCTGCGACAACATGTTCGAGCTGGGCTCGGGCAACGTGGCGAACTATTTCCAGATCGGCATCCTGACCACCGGCTTTTCGCTGCACAAGCGCGATTGCGGCGTCGGCGCGGGCACCGGCACCGCGGCACCGATCCGCCGCCTGCTGACCCATATCTATTTCGTTGCCAACAATAGCCAGAGCGGCGATGGCATCCCGACCTTGAAGCGCGCCGAAGTCACCACCCAGGGCGGCGCGTTCAGCATCGACATCGTGCCGCTGGCCGAAGGCATCGAGAACATGCAGGTCGAATACGGCATGGACACCAATGCCGATGGCGTGGCCGACCTGTTCACCACTACGCCCGGCAGCGCCCTCGCCTGCGCCAACGAAGCCTGCGCCGTCGTCAACTGGAACAATGTGGTGGCCGTCAAGATGAACCTGCTGTCGCGGACCCTGACCAAGTCGATGGGCCATGCCGACACCAAGAGCTATACCCTGGGCAATGGCGCCGACGGCCAACCGCTGGTCATCGCCGCCACCGGCGACCAGTACAAGCGCCACGTCTTCTCGGCCCTGATCGCCCTGCCCAATCCCGCCGGAAGGAAACCGATATGAGATTCACCCGCCTCCAGCGCCAGCGCGGCGTCACCCTGGTGGTGGCCCTGGTGATGCTGGTCATCATCAGCATGCTGGCGATCAGCACCTTCAACCTGGGCAAGTCGAGCATCCAGGTGGTGAGCAATATGCAAAGCCGCGACGAAGGCATTGCCGCCAGCCGCCAGGTGATCGACGAAGCCCTGTCGAACAAGCTGTTCTTCGAGTCGCCGGACGATACGCTGAACCAGCCATGCCAGGGCCCCAACACGCGCTGCGTCGACGTCAATGGCGACGGCACGATCGACATCACTACGGCGCTGACGCCCAGCCCGGCCTGCGTCAAGGCGCGCACCATCAAGGTCAATGAGCTGGACTTCGCGAACACCGAAGACCAGAACTGCTCCGTCGGCGAAGGCAGCTCGGGCCTCATCGTGGGTGCCAATACCGGCAACTCCTTGTGTGCCAACAGTACCTGGGAAATCACCGCGGTCAGCACCGATGCCGTGACCGAATCGCGGGTGGAAGTCGTGCAAGGCGTCAACGTGCGCGTGTCCACCGATGATGTTGAAACCTCCTGCAAATAAGGAAAGCGAGCCATGCTAAAGAAGTCTTTTGCTGCCCTGGCAGCCAGCCTGGGCGTCATTGCCGCAATCCTGCCGGGCATTGCGGGCGCTGACGATATCGATATTTTCACCGGCGCCTCCGCCGGCAAGTCGATCAATCCCCGCATCCTTATCGTACTCGACAATACGTCCAACTGGGCGCGCCAGAACCAGCAATGGCCCGGCGGCGAGCAGCAAGGCCAGGCGGAGGTCGACGCCATCCGCACCGCGATCGCCGACCTGAACGACAAGGTCAATGTCGGGGTGATGGAGTACGTCACCGATGGCACCGCCAATGACAACGGCGGCTTCGTGCGCTTCCATGTGCAGGAGATGAGCGACAGCGCCAAGGCCCTGCTGGGCGTCCAGATGCAAACCATTTACAACGATATCAACGGGCCGCAGGAAAAGCGCAATTCGAATACGCCGTACGGCAACCTGATGTGGGATATCTACAGCTATCTGGCGGGCGGCAACAGCTATCGTGCCGGCGCCGGCACCAACGCTTCGCGTGCCGACCCCAATGGCTATGTCAGCCGCTACAGCCAGTTCAAAACGCCGCTGAAGGCCGACGACACCTGCGCTGCGACCGTGGTGATCTTCATCGGCAACCCGAACGCCAGCGGCCCGGCATCGGACACGACCGCCAACACCGATGCGCTGCGCAGCCTGGGCGGCGACACCACGCAGCTTGGCTTGCCGAACTTCCGCAGCACCACCACGACCACCACCAACAAGGTGGGGCAGACCGCAGCCTGCTATGCCAGCAATACCGCAGCCCAGGCCGAACTGCCGAACTTTGCCGCCGCCTGTGCCGCCTACACCCAGGGCTGCACCATCGGCTCGGCGCTCAACGATGGCAGCGCGACCTGCCCATCGGGCCAGGCTTCCTATGCGGTGATCGGCACCAACCAGACCATCACCAATGAAGCGACCGGCACCACTTCCACCGACAACAACCCGCTGAATGCCGACGAGTGGGTGCGCTTCATGCACGACAAAGGCATCCCTGTCGCGGGCACCACGGTCAAGCCGAAGGTCAGGTTCTATACCATCGACGTGTTCAACAAGCAGCCGAACGCGACCCATACCTCACTGTTGCTGAGCATGGCGCGTGTGGGTGGCGGCACCTACTTTGCGGCCAGGAACAAGCAGGCGATCATCGACGCCCTGAACCAGATCCTTGGCGAAGTGCTGGCAGTCGAATCCACCTTCGCCTCCACCAGCCTGCCGGTGAACTCGACCAACCGCTCGCAAAATGAAAACCAGGTGTTCATCGGCATGTTCCGCCCCGACCCGAATGCCAAGCCGCGCTGGTTCGGCAACCTGAAGCGCTACCAGATCATCCAGAGCGGCTCCGAGGTCGACCTGGGCGACGTCAACGGCCGGCCGGCCGTCAACCCCAATACCGGCTTCGTGACCGATTGCGCTGTCAGCTATTGGACCAGCCCCAGCGGCCAGTACTGGCAGAACCTGGGCTTGAATCCCGATCCGGCAGGCCGCTGCAGCGCAGCCACCGCCTATTCCGATTCGCCGGACGGGCCGCAAGTTGAAAAAGGCGCGGCAGCGCAGGTGCTTCGCAACGGCAATAACCCGCCCACCACCACCGACGCGCCGACCCATGCCGTCAACCGCACCATCTATACGCGCAGCGGCACGTCGCTGGCCACCTTCAGCACGACCTCCAGCGGCTTGTCGGCCGACCTGGTCGACTTCATCAAGGGCGCCGACGTCAACAATGAAAAAGGCAACGTAGCGACCAAGGCCACCACGCGCCCCTCGATCCACGGCGACGTGATCCATTCGCGCCCGCTGCCGATCAACTATGGCGACAATGGCGGCGTGGTGGTGTTCTATGGCGCCAACGATGGCTACCTGCGCGCGATGGAAGCGGAGACCGGCAAGGAACTGTGGAGCTTCATCGCCCCGGAATTCTTCTCCCGCCTGCAGCGCCTGAAAGACCAGACGCCGCTGATCAACTATCCCAAGGTGTCCGGCACCGGCGACGTGGCGGCCACCGGCGCGCAGAAGGATTACTTCTTCGACGGCTCCACCGGGGTCTACCAGAATGCCGACAACAGCAACATCTGGATCTTCCCGACCATGCGCCGCGGCGGCCGCATGCTGTACGCCCTGAATGTAACGAACCGCACGGCGCCGTCATTGATGTGGTCGGCTGGCTGCCCGAACTTGGGCAACGACACCGGCTGCACGCCGGGCCTGGAAGGCATTGGCCAGACCTGGTCCACGCCGGCGCTTGCCTTTGTCAAGGGCCATTCCGAAACCACGCCGGTCATGGTGGTGGGCGGCGGCTATGACAATTGCGAGGACGCCAACACCGGCGCCCCCACCTGCGGCGCCAGCAAGGGCCGCCAGGTGTACGTGTTCGATGCTTCCAACGGCACCAAGCTGGCCTCGTTCACCACCGAACGCGGCGTGGTGGGCGACATTTCCCTGGTCGATATCGACCTGGACGGCAAATCCGACTACGCTTACGCGGCCGACTTGGGCGGCAATATCTACCGCATCGACTTCATCGACGGCCCGGTCACGCGCAACCCGCTGCTGCCGGCGCAATGGGCCATGTACAAGGTGGCATTTACCTCCGGCGGCGCACGCAAGTTCCTGTTCAATCCAGCGCTGCTGCACAACAAGGGCTACGTCTACATCGCCATCGGCAGCGGCGACCGCGAGCACCCGCTGGGCTGGCAATATCCGTATGACAATGTCGAAAACCGCTTCTACGTGACGCTGGACAACCTGGCGGTGAAAGACAGCACCCTGGCGCGCGACCTCGACACACTGACCGACAATTCCGGCAGCACCGACTGCAATTCGCCGTCCGTCCTGCTCGGCTCCAACCAGAAAGGCTGGTTCATGAGCCTGGCCCAGGGCGAGCAAGTCGTCACCTCGGCCCAGATTGTCGGTGGCACCGTGCTGTTCAGTACCAACCGCCCGATCAAGGACAATACGGCCAGCTGCAAGACTGCGCTGGGCGAAGCGCGCGGCTACATCGTCAGCCTGTTCAATGCATCCGGCGCGATCGGCGTCGATGGCTTCTGCGGCGGCACCCGCTCCTCGACCTTCGTCGGCGGCGGCCTGCCACCCTCACCGGTGCTGGCGCAAGTGCCCGTCAATGGACGCCGCCAATCGCTGGTGATCGGT
>CBFGQI010000116.1:0-16974 GCA_965650885.1 uncultured Oxalobacteraceae bacterium | reverse complement strand
GCCACCGACCTGAACGCCTCCTGGCGCTATGCCTTCATGGCGCTGGTGCGGCAAAATCCGGCGTTTGCCGATCCGGCGCAGATCGCCGCCAGCGCCGATGCCTGGAACCGCAACGTCGGCATCCTCGAGCGCCACCTGGCCGCCGCCGGCCCCTTCGCCGCCGGCGCGCACTTCACGCTGGCCGACATCGTGCTGGGGCTGTCGCTGAACCGCTGGCTGATGACCCCCATCGACCGCCCAGACTATCCGGCCATCGCCGCCTACGTCGAGCGCCTGCTGGAACGGCCAGGCTTCCGCGAGTTCGGCCGCAACGGCATCGCCTGAAGCCGCGCAGCCTGCTCAGATCCAGCTGCTTGCCTCGACGTTGGACAGATTGAGCAACATGATTTCATTGAAGCCATTGAATGGCATCAACCATCCGGCCTTGCCGAGCGCCGCCAGGCCGGCCTCCAGCGATTTGTCCAGGTCGCTCCTCGTCATATAGATCGCTGCCGGCTTCACCACCCATTTACCATTGGCGACCTTGCCCTTCGCCTTGTGCACCAGTGCCTCGGCGGCGTCAAACTGGGAAGCCTGGACAAGCTCGGAATAGAAGGCTTCGGCGCACTCCGGGACGCTGAAGTCCACCACTTGCAAGGGGGCCCGGATCTTGAAGATAATCAGTCGCCCGCCGTAGGAATTGTATGCAACGTCCTTGAAGTAGGCTGGCGTGCGCAGCGTATCCTTTTTGTCGACGATATCTTTCGCCTTTGCCTTGGTAAGACCCGTGCTGTGGTAGAGCTCGTCGCGCTCCGCGAGCATTTTGTAGCTGACTTGCGGGGCGGCCTGTGCCAGGGTTGGCGCTTCCATCTTTTGGATGACCGCCCTGTGCGGCGCCAGCCGTTGCCAGACGGTCCCTGCCGACGGTGCCATTGGTGCCACGACGGCCGGCAGGGCGCGCGTCTTGCGCTGTACCGCAGGAGGGACGACTGAACGCATTGCCGGCAGCACCGCCGCGGGCGGCGTGATCGTTCGTTTCACCATGGCTGCTCTCCTTCAAAGTGGATCCGCTGCCATATTAACCTTCGCGGAGCAGGAGCCGGTATTCGCTTGGCGTGACGCCGACAGTGGCGCGGAACTGGCGGGTGAAGGCGCTGTGGTCGGCGTAGCCGCAGGCTTGGGCGATGTCGGAGACGCTGGCGTCGCCGGCCAGCATGCGCGAGGCGGCTTCAAGGCGGGTCTTGATGATCATCTGGCGCGGCGTGAGGTGGAAGATGCGCTCGAAGTAGCGTTCGATCTGGGCCACTGACATATTGGCGGTGCGCGCCAGCTGCGGCAGCGTCAGCGCTTCGCCGTACTTTTCGTGGATCAGGCGCACCGCATCGGCCACCTTGTGATAGGCCGGGTTCTTGTTGTCGGCCATGGCCAGGTCGCGCGACACGCCGGCCAGGCCGACGATGGCGCCGTGGACATCGCGCAAGGGCCGCTTCTGGGTCAGGCACCAGCCGGGATCGCGGTTGGGGTAGAGGTGCAGTTCCAGCTGGTCCTCGATCTGCACCCCATCTTCCAGCACCGCCCGGTCCTGGGCCTGGAAGCGCTGGCCCAGCGGCGCCGGGAACACTTCGTTGGCGGTCTTGCCCAGCAGGCTGGCCTTGTCCTTCATGCCGCAGCGGCGCGCCAGCGTGTGGTTCACCACCACATAGCGCGCGGCGCGGTCCTTGACGAAAAACACCACGTCCGGCAGGGCATCGAACAGGGGCTCGGAAAAGAACACGTCGCCGATCCTGGCAGCCAGGTCGTTGCGCGCGGCGCCATGCAAAAGTTGTACTGACATCCCAATCTCCCGTGAATTTGTCCATTTTTACACGGTTATGCGGATTTCGTCATCATCAAAGGGCTTGCGATGCAAGACGGGACCCCCGGCAAGCCCTATGATGGCAAGCATGAAAACCATCTCCATTATCGATTCCCACACCGGCGGCGAACCGACCCGCCTGGTGATTGACGGCGGCCCGGACCTGGGCAGCGGCCCGTTGAGCGAGCGCCTGGCGCGCTTCCGCAGCGAGCATGACGGTTTCCGCTCCGGCGTGGTGTGCGAGCCGCGCGGTTCGGACGTTCTGGTGGGTGCGCTGCTGTGCCAGCCGCACGCCCCCGATTGTGCCGCAGGCGTCATCTTCTTCAACAATGTCGGCTATCTCGGCATGTGCGGCCACGGCACCATCGGCCTGGTTGCGTCGCTGGCCTTCATGGGCCGCCTGGGCGCGGGCGTGCACCGTATCGACACGCCGGTGGGCGTGGTGGAAGCGGAGCTGCACGAAGACGGCAACGTGACCGTGAACAACGTGCCGGCCTGGCGCAAGGCTGCGGCGGTGCCGGTGGACGTGCCGGGTTATGGCGTGGTGCGAGGCGATATTGCCTGGGGTGGCAACTGGTTCTTCCTGGTGTCCGACCATGGCCAGCGGCTGGAATTGGGCAATGTGCGTGCGCTGTCGGCCTATACCACCGCGATCAAGGATGCGCTGGAAGCGCAGGGCATCACCGGCGATAACGGTGCGCTGATCGATCACATCGAACTCTTTGCCGAATCCCCCGGCGGCGCGGGCGACAGCCGTAATTTCGTGCTGTGCCCGGGCAATGCCTACGACCGCTCGCCTTGCGGCACCGGCACCAGCGCCAAGCTGGCTTGCCTGGCGGCGGACGGCAAACTTGCCGAGGGCGACATCTGGCGCCAGGAAAGCATCGTCGGCAGCGTATTCGAAGGCACGTTCCGCCGCGATGGCGAGCGCGTGCTGCCCAGCATCCGCGGCAAGGCCTGGGTCAACGCGACGTCCACCCTGGTGCTGGACCCCAGCGACCCGTTCATCTGGGGCATCCGCTAAGGCGCCCCAGCCTTACCGCTCGACGTTTTGTCCCGGCTGGTGCAGAATCGTAACTATCTGTCTCTCACCGTACCGGGGATGAATGCCAATCAATTACGTCAGGCGCCTGACAGGGCGGCAGCGCGCCGCCCAAGCTAACCGCCACCTCGGCATCGCGCTGGCCTTTGTGGCCGGTGCCGCCAATGCCGGCGGCTTCCTCGCCGTCAAGCAGTACACCTCCCATATGACCGGCATCCTGTCGTCCGCCGCCGACGACCTGGTGCTGGGCGCCATCGATGCGGCGCTGGACTGCGCGGGCGCCTTGCTGGCCTTCCTGGCCGGCGCGGCCTGCTGCGCCATCATGGTGAACTTTGCGCGCCGCCGCAACCTGCACAGCGAATTTGCCCTGCCGCTGCTGCTGGAGGCCGTGCTGTTGCTGGCCTTCGGCGTACTGGGCACGCAATTGCAGGCGATCGACGTGATCGTGCTGCCGGCGACGGTGATGCTGCTGTGCTTCATGATGGGATTGCAGAACGCGGTCATCACCAAGCTGTCGAACGCCGAGATCCGTACCACGCACATGACGGGGATCATCACCGACCTTGGCATCGAGACCGGCAAGGCCTTTTACTGGAATCGCGATGCGCAGGCGGTGCCGCGCGTGGCGGCCGACTGGAAACGCTTGCGCATCCTGCTGGCGCTGGTGTCGTCCTTCTTCGGCGGCGCGCTGGCGGGCGCGTTCGGCTTCAAGTTCATCGGCTTCGGCGCCACCTTGCCCCTGGCGGCGGTGCTGCTGGGGCTTGCCATCGTTCCCATCATCGACGACGTGCGTGCGCGGCCGCACCTGCCGCCGCAGCACCCGTATTAAGCCGGTCAGGCCGGGCGCACTGCGCCCGGTGCGCGGCGCGCATCCAGGCTCAGGGTACCGGCACCGAAGGCGGCGATCTGCAGCAGGCCGCCGGCCATGGCCAGGTTCTTCATCAGGTGGATCATCTGGTTCTGGTCACCGACCGCACTGTGGAACACCAGGCCGGTCACGATGGAGAACGCGGCCAATGCCAGGGCCACCGGGCGGGTGTAAAAACCTGCCACCAGCAGGAGGCCGCCAATGACCTCCACGCCGATGGCGCCGGCCAGGGCCAGTTCTGGGAAGGGCAGGCCCATGGCGTTGATATAGCCGATGGTGGCAGCCGGGTTGGCAATCTTGCCGATGCCGCTCAGGACGAAGATGGCTGCCATCAGCAGGCGGGCGGCAAGCGGCAGGTAGGCGGTGTTGATTTGCTGGTTCATGTTATGGCTCCTTCAGGGAAGATGGTATGGGCTCATGTTATGCCCCATCAAGTGATTCCGGAAGCCAATATATTTAGATGCAATCTATCGTCAGTTCAGATCGATTGCTGCTGTAACAGTTGCGCCAGCCGGACCCGCAGTTCCGCACTGGGGGGCTGGCTATGCGGACGGCCGGCGCTTTCCAGGGCCACCGCCAGCGGCAAGTCCATGGTGCCCAGGTGATGGAGGAACCAGTGCGGCAAGCGCTCCAGCAACGCGCGCGCATCCGCGGGGTCGTGCGGCGCGACCGGCAAGGCGTGCTGCAGGGCGGCCAGCACACGGCGGTGTGCGGCGCGGTGTTCGTGGCCGCTGGGGTAGTGCAGGCGGTCCATCAGCACTTCCTCCTCGGCGAAATCAGCGGCCAGGGCGTCCAGCAGGCCGGCGATGCAGCCGGGCAGGGCGCCGTCGTCGGCGTCGATGGTGGCGTGGATCGCTTGCAGCAGGGCGCGGTGCGCCGAGTCCATTGCGGCCACGCCGGTTTCCAGCAGCGGGCTCCATTCGAGTCGTGGCATGTGCTCTCCTTGTCGATCCTGTCAGTCTGGCGCCGGCGGCACCCGGCTTCCATGATCCAGATCAACTACAATAAGCCATGGAGAAAATACTGATCGTGACAGGCGCCAGCCGTGGCATCGGCGCCGCCATCGCGCGCCGGGCGGCGGCCGATGGCTGGGTGGTGGCCGTGAATTACCAGCGCGATGCCGCGGCGGCGGCCAGCGTGGTGGCGGACATCGAGGCAGGCGGCGGCCGCGCGCTGGCGGTGCAGGCCGATATGGCAAGCGAGCACGATATCGCACGCCTGTTCGCCACCGTCGAACGTGAGCTGGGGCCGGTGTCCGGCCTGGTCAACAATGCCGGCATCACGGGCGGCCTGGGCAATTTCAGCGATGCCGACCCCGCCACAGTGGAGCTGGTGTTCCGCACCAATGTGCTGGGCCTGATGCAGGCCAGCCGCCACGCGCTGGCGGCGTTCCGCGCGCACGGCCAGGGCGGGGTGATCGTGAACATCAGTTCCACCGCCGCCACGGCGGGGAGTCCGAACGAATACGTGGCTTATGCCGCCAGCAAGGCGGCGGTCGATACCTTCACCATGGGGCTGGGCAAGGAAGTGGCGGCGGAGGGGATTCGCGTGTGCGGCGTCGCGCCGGGCACCACCCAGACCGACATCCACACCACCTCGGGCGACCCGGGCCGGCCGGCGCGCGTAGCCGCCCGCATCCCCATGCAGCGCGTGGGCGAGCCGGAGGAAATCGCGGAAGCGGCGGTGTGGCTGCTGTCGCCGGCGGCGCGCTACGTCAGCGCCACCACGCTGCGCGTGTCCGGCGGCGCCTGATCACCAGGGGATCGACAACAGCCGCGCCGCCATGCGCGGCCAGCACAGCGTACTGAGCTCGTCGCGCGCCGCCCAGCGGAAGCCGTCGGCTTCCGGCGTCGGCTCGCCGGTGCGGCGGTGGGGGAAGAAACTGGTGCAGCGCAGGTGGTCCAGGTTGCACAAATCGTCCCCGGCTTCCACTTTGAACAAGTGCAGGCGCTTATCGGGACGATAGGGGAATTCGCCCAAGTCCTCGTAACGCGCGGGATCGAATTGCAGCCCCGTTTCTTCCATCAGCTCGCGCCGGGCCGCCGCGAGCGGCGTTTCGCCGGGGTCCGGCAAGCCCTTCGGGATGTCCCAGCTGGCGGTCCCGGTCACATGGCACAGCAGCACCTGGCGGGCCGAATTCAATACCAGCGTGCCGCAAGAGACTTGCTGCATGTTCTTGATTCCTTTACTGTTTCTCAATTTTTAGTATTTCCTAAGAGCTAGTAAAAGTACTCTAGGGAATTGCTCGACAGTTACAAACGACTGTTATAAAGTGTGAGAATTCAAGAAGGCGTCCGCCGAACGCCAGTCTCTCATCATCCACTTTCCGACCTTCGCACGCATGCCAGACGGCAAGCGGCGCTGAGCTATTGCCGACGTTTCTTGCCAAGAGTGCCATTATGCCAAAGCTGCACCAGACGCCTGTCCTGATCGCCGTTGCCGGCACACTGCTCATGCCGCCAGGCGCGCAGGCCGGCCACCAGCCACAGGAAGGCGCCTGGACCGTCGGCGGCTTCGGCACCGTGAGCGCCGTCCATTCGGGCGAAAAGCTGGCCGACTATTCGGCCAATCCGCTGAACCCGGGCCATGCGGGCGCCAGCCACGATTGGAGTTTCGACGTCGACAGCCGCGCCGGGGCGCAGCTTTCCTACAACGGTGGCCACTGGTCGGCCGTGCTGCAACTGGTGGCCGAGCGCAACCTGACCCAGTCGTGGAAGCCGGCCGTGGAATGGGCCAATGTGCAATACCAGGTGTCGCCGGAATTGAGCTTGCGCTTTGGCCGCATTGCGCTGCCACTGTTCCTGTCGGGCGACTACCGCAAGGCCAGCTATGCCCTGGCCTGGGTGCGCACGCCGGTCGAACTGTATTCCTCGCTGCCGATCAGCAATAGCGACGGCATCGACGCAAGCTACCGCTGGAACCTGGGCGCGGTCAAACACACCACGCAAGTGCTGTTCGGCGGCACCCACGTGCGGCTGTCGGATGTCACCCACGTGCGGGCGCGCCGCCTGGCGGGCGTCTCGAATACCAGCAGCGTGGGCGCATTGACGGTGCGCGCCACCGCGCTGCGCGGCGACCTGGAAACACCGCTGGCGCAGGATTTGTTCTCGGCCCTGCGGCAATTCGGGCCGCCGGGCGAAGCGCTGGCGCGCCGCCACGAGCCGGACCGCAAGCGCGCTTCGGTCCTCAGCCTCGGCGCCTCCTACGACCCGGGCCAGTGGTTCGTGATGGGCGAGATTGGCCGCATCAATGCGCGTTCCTTCCTGGGCGACAAGACGGCAGGCTATGTCAGCGGCGGCTACCGCGTGGGCAGCTTCACCCCGTACGCGACCTTCAGCAAGGTGGTGGCCAACACCGCGACCCGTGTCGATGGCCTGGACCTGTCCACGCTGCCGCCGCCCTATGTACCGGTGGCGTTACGCCTCAATGCGGGACTGAACCGCCTGCTCAGCATGATGTCGGTGCAGGAAAGCACCAGCGTGGGCTTGCGCTGGGATGCCGGCAGCAATACCGCCGTCAAGCTGCAGTTCGACCGCGTACGCCCGGGCACCGGCAGCAGCGGCACGCTGTCCAATCTCCAGCCCGGCTACCGTTATGGCCACGGTTTCGGCTTGATCAGCGCCTCGCTGGACTTTGTCTTTTAAAGCGGGAGCCCGACATGACCCGTAAACTGCTGTGCTGCATGCTGCTGGCCCTGCTGGGCGGTGCGGCCGCCGCCGCCGACCTGGTGGTGGTGGTGTCGGCGCGCAGCCCGGTCACCGCCCTGCGCGCCGAGCAAGTAGCCGACATCTTCCTGTCCGAAGCGATGCGCTTCCCCGATGGCGGCGAAGTGGTGGCGCTGGACTTGCCGATCGGTTCGCCCCTGCGCGACGACTTTTACCTGAAGGTCGCCAACCGCACGCCGGCGCTGATGAAGGCTTACTGGACCAAGAAAATCTTTACCGGCCGCGGCCAGCCGCCGCGCGAACTGCCCAATAGCCAGGCGGTGCGCAAGCTGGTGGCCGACAACCCGACGCTGATCGGCTATATCGAGCGCAGCGCCCTCGATGCCAGCGTGCGTCCCGTGCTGGTGGTGCACTGACATGAAACGCTTGCTGCGCATGTGCCTGGAGACACACGTCTCGCTGCCCCTGTTCACCATTGTGCTGCTGGCGGTGGTGTGGGCCGCCACGCTGCATTTCATCGACAGCGAAGAAGCTGCCGCGCGCGCATTGGCCGCCGAATCGGCCGGCGAATTGATCGCCACCTATGAAGCCCAGGTGGCGCGCAGCATTACCGGCATCGAGCAAACCCTGAAAGTGCTGCAATACAGCGCCGAGCGCCAGGGCGCACGCGGCGCCTTGCCGGAACTGCAGGCGCATGGCTTGCTGCCGTCCGGCCTGGTGTTCACTGTCAGCATCGTGGACGCTCGCGGCGAGACCGTTGCCAGCAACCCGGCGGCGGCCACCATCAACGTCGCGCAGCAGGAATACTTCCGCTTCCACCAGGGCCGGCGCAGCAATTACACCTTCATTGCACAAGCCATGCGCGATGCGGCGGACGAGGACTGGCATCTGCATTTTACGCGCCGGCTGGAGGATGCCAGCGGCGAATTCGCCGGCGTGGCGATCGTGGAAGTCGATCCGGCCTATTTCACCAGCGGCTACGAGCGCCGGCGGCTGGGCGAGCATGGCGTGCTGGGCCTGGTGGGCGACGATGGCGTGGTGCGCGCCCTGCGCGTGGGCGACCGGCAATCGTTCGGCCAGAAGGTGGACCTGGCGGCCCTGCATGCGCGCACCGGCGGGCCGGCCGCCAGCAGCTGGGACGGCGTCCGGCGCTACACCGCCGCGCGGCAGCTGGCCGGCCTGCAACTGAGCGTGGTGGTCGGCCTGTCGGAAACCGAGCAGATGGCCGGCTTTGCCGCGCAGCGCCGCCAGCTGCTGTGGGAGGCGGGCGTTGCCAGCGCCGTGCTGGTCCTGTTGGCCGCGCTGGCCTGGGCCTGGGTCTGGCAGGGCGCCAAGGCACGCCGCCGTATCCGCCGCGCCCAGGAAACTTACGCCGCCGCCTCCGAATCGAATATGGATGCGTTCTTCGTGCTGCGCGCGATCCGCAACAAGGAAGGCGCGGTGGTGGACTTCAAATTCAGCGCCGTCAACCTGCGCGCCGAGCAACTGACCGGCCGTGGCCGCGCGGAGCTGCGCGCGCAAACCCTGTGCAGCTGGATGCCTGCTGCGCGCCATAACGGGCTGTTCGAGCGCCTGGTCAACGTGACGCAAGCGGGCGGCGTCTACCAGGAAGAGGGGCCCAACCTGGTGCCGCAGCTGCGTGCCGAATGGCTGCACTGGCAAGTGGTGGGTGTGGAAGGCGGCGCAGTGGCAATTGCGCGCGACATCACGGAGCGCAAGCGTGCCGAGGAGCGCATCTACCACATGGCCCATCACGATACCTTGACCGGTTTGCCGAACCGCAGCCTGATCTGCGACCGCCTGCAGCAATCGATCGCGCACGCCGAGCGCAATGCGGAGTCGGTGCTGGTGGCCTTCATCGACCTCGACAGCTTCAAGCTGGTCAACGACACCCTGGGCCATAATGCCGGCGACGAGCTGCTGAAAGAAGTGGCCAAGCGCATGGTGCATTGCGTGCGGCGCGAAGACACCGTGGGCCGCTTCGGCGGCGACGAATTCGTGCTGGTGCTGCCGCACGTGGACGACCAGCCGCAAGTGCTGCAGCCGCTGCTGAACAAGATCCTCGAAGCGGTGGTGCAGCCGATCGTGCTGGAAGGGCAGAAGATGCAGGTCAGTTGCTCGATCGGCGTGGCAGTGTACCCGCGCGACGGGCGCGATGCCGATACGCTGATGATGCATGCCGACGCGGCCATGTACCGGGCCAAGGAAAGCGGCAAGAACAACTGCCAGTTCTATACCAGCGAAATGAATGCCGGCCTGGAAGACAAGCTGGTGCTGACCGAGGGCTTGCGCAAGGCGCTGGCGGAGCAGCAGCTGTCGCTGGTCTACCAGCCCAAGGTGGGCCTGGAATCGGGCCGCATGTTCGGGGTGGAAGCCTTGCTGCGCTGGCAGCATCCGCAGCGCGGCATGGTGCCGCCTTGCCAGTTTATCCCGCTGGCGGAAGAAAATGGCTTGATCATCCCGATCGGCGAATGGGTCTTGCGCGAAGCGTGCCGCCAGGCGCGCGCGTGGCAGGATGCGGGCTTGCCGCCGCTGGTGGTCTCGGTCAACGTGTCGGCCCGCCAGTTCGACGATGCGCGCCTGGTCGAGCGCGTGGCGCAGGCGCTGGAATGGAGCGGCCTGGGCCCGCAATGGCTGGAGCTGGAGGTCACGGAAAGCATGATCATGCGCGACACGGCGCAGTCGGTGGCCAAGATGCGCCAGCTGGAAGCGATGGGCATCGCGCTGGCCATCGACGATTTCGGCACCGGCTACTCCAGCCTGGCGGCCTTGAAATCCTTCCCCATCAGCCGGCTGAAGATCGACCAGTCCTTCGTGCGCGACCTGGCGGGCAGCGCCGACGACCAGGCCATCACCTGCGCCATCATCTCGCTGTCGCACCAGCTGGACATGCGCGTCATCGCCGAAGGGGTGGAAACGGAGCAGCAGCGCCGCTTCCTGCAGCAGCACGGCTGCGACGAATTCCAGGGCTACCTGTACAGCCGCCCGGTGCCGCCGCAGCAGATCACCGCCATGCTGGCCGGCGCCCCTGCCGATGCTGAGGTTACAATGCTTGCTCCCTGATCAATGAGCAAGCATCACATGAGCGAATACAGCAACGACATCTTCACCGAACCTTCCCCGATCGACATGGACACGCTGGCCAACCTTGGCCCGCTGCGCGCCATGGCCGGCATCTGGGAAGGCCAGCGCGGCCTCGACATCAAGCCCAAGGCTGACGGGCCGCGCAAGCAAGCCTATGTCGAACGCATCGAACTGCAGCCGATCGATCCTGTCACCAACGGGCCGCAATTGTTCTACGGCCTGCGCTACGTGCTGATCGTCAACAAACCGGACAACATCAAGACTTACCACGAGCAGGTCGGCTACTGGCTGTGGGAACCGGCCACCAATACCGTGATCCAGACCCTGGCGATCCCGCGCGGGCAGATCGCGATGGCGTCGGGCAGCGCGGCGCCGGATACGAAAAGCTTCGAACTGGTGGCGCGGCGCGAGCAGGATACCTACGGCATCTGTTCCAACCCATTCCTTGAATTCGGCTTCAAGACCACCGAGTACCGCATCAAGGTCACCATCAACGACGATGGCAGCTGGGGTTACGAGGAAGACACCGTCATGCTGGTACGCGGCAAGGAGTCGGAACCGTTCCACCACGTCGACCGCAACGTGCTGCACAAGGTGGCGGAACCGACGCCGAACCCGCTGGCGCGCAAGGCTTAACCTTCGCGTCCATCGATGCGCGCCTGGCTGAGATAGGGCGCGTACACCAGGAGGTAGAGCAGGAAGGCCGCTGTCCATGCCAATGCCGAGGCCAACAGCGCGGCGTCGCGCCAGCCTGCCGGCAGCAGGTTCGCGCACAAACGGCCCACTGCGCCAGCCTGCAGCAACAGATACATCGCGCTTTCGGCGCGGGTGGCGCGCAGCAGGCGGCCGGTGTGGCCGAGGGCGGTGCGGGTGATCATGCCGATGATCAGGCCCGACATGCCGCCCACCGCCAGCGCGTGGAAGGCGCTGCTGGCCGAACCGATGCCCAATGCCGCAAAGCCCAGCAGCAGCAAGCCGGCGACGATCCAGGCATAGGCCAGGTGCAGCACCCACAGCAGGGGAGTGCGCAGGGTCGCCAGCGGCGCCCAACCCAGCAGGCGCGCGGCATTCAGCGCCGCTGCCGCGAAGGCACACAGGGCGGTCGCGGCGGCGGGAGCGCCGGCGACCCAGGCCAGCGCCGTGGCGGCCAGCAGGGCAATGCTGGCCTTGTCGCGCCAGGCGACGCTGACCGGCTGGCTGCCCGGTGCGCCGTTGCGGGTGAACATCGGGATCACGCGGCCGCCGATCACCGCTTCCAGCACCGTCACCAGCAGGATGGCGCCATGCACCGGCGCCAGCGGCGACAGGGCGATCCAGCCGTTGGCGGCGGCATGGAACAGCAGGTTGGCCAGCGACAGCAAGGCCAGGATGCCGCAGACCGGATAATTGCGCTTGCTGCGGGCCTGCACCAGCACGCGCCCGAATGCCACGGCGCACAGCGGCAGGAACAGGCCGTCGACCAGCAGGGCCGGCACGCCGGGCGCCAGCAGCATCGCCGCCCGGCCCGCCAGCCACAGCAGCGCGAGTGCCGCCAGCCGGCCGCCGTCCGGCGTGGGCAGGTTGGTCCAGTTGCGGCCGGCCGTGAACAGGAAGCCGACGATCACCGCGCCGGCAAAGCCAAACACCATTTCATGCATGTGCCACAGTACGTTGGCCGCGGGCAGGGCGGGCAGCATGCCCTGGTAGCCTGCCATCCACAGGGGAATGGCGAGCGCCGCCAGCGCTGCCGCCAGCAGGTAAAAGGGACGGAAACCCAGGCGCAGCAAGGGGTGCGGCTGTCCGGCGGGCGTGGGTTCTGCGGGGATATGGATGCTGCGCATGGCTGGCCTCATGTTCTTAAGATGTATAATGAATGCTACATTACCGCTTGGGTCAAAGCAATATTCTGAATGCATCTTTACGTGACGTAGATTATGAGACTGACTTCCTTTACCGACTACACCTTGCGTTCGCTGATGTACCTGGGCATGCACCGCGACAAGCTGGTCACGATCCAGGAGATCGCCGACCTGCATGACATTTCGAAGAACCACCTGACCAAGGTGATCCACCAGTTGGGCGCGAGCGGCCTGGTCGAGACGGTGCGCGGGCGGCATGGCGGCCTGCGCCTGAACCGCGAGCCGGAAGACATCAACATTGGCGAAGTGGTGCGCGACAGCGAATCGGACTTCCATATCGCCGAATGCTTCGAAACCGACCCCGGCCACTGCGCCTTCCTGCGCGACTGCACCCTCAAGCGCAAACTCGGGGAAGCCACGGAAGCTTTTCTCCACGTGCTCGATGGCATGACCCTGGCCGATATCCTGCCCGCCCAGAAAGGCAAGGGCGGGGTCCAGCCGGTGGTCCTGCATAAAAAGAGCATCTGAGATACATCTTTATTGACGCACCTTAAGGTAAACATGTATGATGGATGCATGTTTAACCAAGAAGGAGCCGTCCCATGCTGTCCGCTGAACACCGCGCCATCGTCACCGCCACCGTCCCCATCCTGGAGCAGGGCGGCGAAGCGCTTACCCGCCACTTCTACCAGACCCTGTTTGCCGACTTCCCGCAGGTGAAGCCGTTCTTCAACCAGGCCCACCAGCACAGCGGCGAGCAGCAGCGCGCCCTGGCCAACGGCATCCTGATGTATGCCAAGCATATCGAGCGCCTGGAAGCCCTGGGCCCGCTGGTCAATACCATCGTCACCAAGCACGTCGCCCTGCAGATCCAGGCCGAACATTACCCGATGGTGGGCGCCAGCCTGCTGAAGGCGATCCGCGAAGTGCTGGGCGCCGAAACCGCCACCGACGCCGTGCTGGAAGCCTGGGGCGCGGCCTACGGCCAGCTGGCCGAGATCCTGATCGGCGCCGAAGGCCAGGCGTATGAAGCTGCCGCGGCGGCGCCGGGTGGCTGGAAGGGCGCACGCCCCTTCATCGTTGCCGCCAAGCGCGTCGAGAGCGATGAAATCACCAGTTTCGTATTCCGTCCTGCCGACGGCCAGCCCGTGCTCGATTTCACGCCCGGCCAGTACATCGGGATGCGGCTGGTGGTCGACGGCGAAGAGCAGCGCCGCCAGTATTCCTTGTCGGCTGCGCCGAACGGCATGACGTACCGGATCAGCGTCAAGCGTGAAGAGGGCGGCAAGGTCTCCGGCCATCTGCACGCCCACGTGCAGGAAGGCGATACGGTGGAATTGTTTGCCCCGTCCGGTGCCTTCACCCTGGCGCAGGGCAGCCGCCCGATCGTGCTGATTTCAGGCGGCGTCGGCATCACCCCGACCCTGGCCATGCTGGACCAGGCGCTGGAAACCGGCCGCGAGATCCGCTTCATCCACGCCGCCCGCCACGCCGGCGTGCATGCCTTCCGCGACCATATCGATGGCCTGGCCGAACGCCACCCTCAGCTGAAGCGCCATTACATCTATGCCGAGGCGCGCGATGGCCAGCCGGCAGCCGACGCCGTCGGCTTACTGGACAGTGGTCAACTGGGGGAATGGCTGCCGGCATCGCGCGACGTCGACGCCTACTTCCTCGGCCCGCTGCCCTTCATGCAGACCGTGAAACGCAGCCTGCGCGAGCTCGGCGTGCCGGAAGCGCAGACGTATTATGAGTTCTTCGGCCCGGCCAAGGCGCTGGACTGAGGCGACCGCTTAAACCAGCAGGGCGGCGTTCATGGCGGAGGCATCGGCCTCCGCTTCCGCCAGCATGCGGGCGCGCTTTTCGGCATCGATGAACAAGTCCATCACGGATTCGTCATGCGGTGCCGGATCGGCTGCCTGCGGCGCCAGCGGCGATGGCACCGGCGCGAAATGGTTGGCCAGCAGCAGGGTGTCGAGCAGGGTCTCGGGCGGGATTTGCAGCATGCCGCCGCGCAGGTTCTCGATCGCCTCTGCCACTTCGACGGGAATGCCGAGCTTCTTCAGCACTTCGCGGGTGATGATTTCCTCGCTGGCGGTCTGCCAGTTTTCCGGATCGGGTTCCAGCAAGCCGGGGAATTCGTCGGCGCGCGACAGCAGGTAGAAGCCGCCCACTTCATGCACGATGGCCGCGAACAGGGCGGTATCGGGATTCACGCCGGTCACTTCGCGCGCAATGATGCGCGCCAGGCAGGCGACGTGGATGGTGTGCTGCCACAATTGCTCGGCCTTGGTGCGCAGGGCCGGGTCGACGATCTTGCTGCCGAAGGCGCGCACCACCATGGCCGCGGCCAGCGCGTACAGGTTGTGGTAGCCGACGCGCATGATGGCGTTGCGGACGTTGGTGATGTCCGGCCCGCCGGTGCGGTTGAACATGGCGGAATTGGACAGCGACACGGTGCGCGCCGCCAATTGCGGCTCGGCCAGCACCAGCTTGATCGCATCCTCCATCGGGCAGTCGGGATCGTCCAGCGCGAGCTGCACCCGCAAGGCGGCGTTGACGCTGGTGGGAAACACAAGGTCTCCGCGGATCGCCAGCGCGGCGACGTGTCCGAAAGCTTCCAGTTTATTCATGCCGAAAATTATACGGCCCCGGCACCGTTACTGCCAAATTCGAAGAAAGTCGGTGTCAGGTCTGTCAATCGGACACGGGCTCAGCCCATGTCCGATTGACAGACCTGACACCGACCTTTTTTTCAAGCGCCGGCCAGTTGCGGCTGGCGCGGCATGCGTTCCTGGCTGTAGCGCGCCACCGACAGGTCGTCGGCGAAGATGGCCGGACGCTTGGCGGACATGATGTCGGCCAGCAACTGCGCCGAACCGCAGCTCATGGTCCAGCCCAGGGTGCCGTGGCCGGTGTTGGTGAACAGGTTGCGCACGGCGGTGCGGCCTACCACCGGCGTGCCGTCCGGGGTCATCGGGCGCAAGCCGGTCCAGAAGCTCGCTTCGGCTGTGTTGCCGGCACCCGGGAACAGGTCGTTGACCACCATTTCCAGCGTTTCGCGGCGGCGCGGATTCAGGCGTTTGTCGTAGCCGGCGATTTCCGCCATGCCGCCCACGCGGATGCGGTCGTCGAAGCGGGTCACGGCAATCTTGTAGGTTTCGTCCAGGATGGTCGAGGTCGGCGCCTTCGCGGCATCGACGATCGGTACGGTGATGGAGTAGCCCTTCAGCGGATACACCGGGATCTCGAACAATTCCTTCAGCAACGGGGTCGAGTAGGCGCCCAGCGCCACCACGAAGGCATCGCCTTCCACCAGCTCGGCGCCGCATTGCACGCCCTTGACCTTGTCGCCCTCGGTGACCAGCTTGCCGATCTCCACGCCGTAGCGGAACTTCACGCCCAGCGCCTTGGCCATGGTTTCCAGCCGCGTGGTGAACAGTTGGCAATCGCCGGTTTCATCGTTGGGCAGGCGCAGGCCGCCCACCAGCTTGTGCTGCGAGGCGGCCAGACCCGGCTCGGCGCGCATCAATTCCGCACCGGTCAGCAATTCGTAGGGCACGCCGGTTTCCTTGAGCACTTCGATATCCTTGGCCGCGCCATCGAGCTGGGCCTCGGTGCGGAACAATTGGGTGGTGCCTTGCTGGCGGCCTTCGTATTCGATGCCGGTGGCGGTGCGCAAAACCTTGAAGCAGTCACGGCTGTATTCGGCCAGGCGCACCATGCGTTCCTTGTTGATGGCATAGGATTCGGCATTGCAGTTGCGAAGCATTTGCCACATCCACTTCAGCTGGAACATGGTACCGTCCGGGGTGATGGACAGCGGCGCATGGCGCTGCAGCATCCATTTCATGGCCTTCAGGGGAATGCCGGGGGCGGCCCAGGGCGAGGCATAGCCGGGCGAAATCTGGCCGGCGTTGGCGAAGCTGGTTTCCAGGGCAGGGCCGGCCTGGCGGTCGAGCACGGTCACCTCGTGGCCGGCCTGGGCCAGGTAATAAGCACTGGTGACGCCGATGACGCCGCTGCCAAGGATAACTACGCGCATGGATTGCCTCCGGAATATTTGTGTCGGGTGATTTTGCTATGATATGTAAGTTTCACTAGTATTTGTTACTATATAGAAGCGATAAAACAGTAAAAATTCATGCGAACTCAAAAGGAATCCGTCCGCGGGCTGGACAAGATCGACCGCAAGATCCTGCGCTTGCTACAGGACGATGCACGCATTGCCATGAAGGAGTTGAGCGAACAGGTGGGCTTGTCGATCACGCCGACCATCGAGCGCGTCAAGCGCATGGAGCGCGATGGGGTGATTGCCGGCTACCATGCACGCCTCAATCCGCGCGCCCTGGGCGCCAGCCTGCTGGTGTTCGTGGAAATCACGCTGAACCAGAAATCGGCCAGCCATTTCGAACAGTTCCGGCGCGAAGTGCTGCGCATTCCGGAAGTGCAGGAATGCCACCTGGTGTCGGGCGACTTCGATTACCTGATCAAGGCGCGCATCCACGAGATGGCCGAATACCGCAAGCTGCTGGGCGATATGCTGTTGAACCTTCCGGGCGCGGCGCAGTCCAAGTCCTATGTCGTCATGGAGGAAATCAAGGAAACCTTGATTTTGCCCACGGAGCCGACACCGTAGGCGC
>CBFGQI010000115.1:0-17157 GCA_965650885.1 uncultured Oxalobacteraceae bacterium | reverse complement strand
TGCCTTCGAATTCTTCGAACAGGTCCTTGGGCGCCTTGCCCAGGGTGTTCACCAGTACGTTCAGGCGGCCGCGGTGGGCCATGCCGATCACGATTTCCTGCACGCCCTTTTCGCCGGCGCGCTGGATGATCTCGTCGATCGAAGCGATGAAGGTCTCGCCGCCTTCCAGCGAGAAGCGCTTCTGGCCGACGTACTTGGTGTGGAGGTAGCGTTCCAGGCCTTCAGCGGCGGTCAGGCGCTCCAGGATGTGCTTTTTCTTTTCGGCGGTGAAGTTCGGGGTCGAGCGGATCGACTCCAGGCGCTCCTGCAGCCAGCGCTTTTCGGCCGGGTCGGAGATGTACATGTATTCCGCGCCGACGGAGCGGGTGTAGGTATCACGCAGCAGGTTGACCAGGTCGCGCAGGGTCGCGTTTTCCGGGCCGAAGTAGGTGTTGCTGATGTTGAAGACGGTGTCCTGGTCGGCGTCGGTGAAACCGTAGAAGGATGGCTCGAGTTCAGGGATGTTCGGACGTTCCTGGCGCTGCAGCGGGTCCAGGTTGGCCCAGCGAGAGCCCAGGTAGCGGTAGGCTGCGATCAGCTGGGTAGCGGCCACGCGCTTGCGGCCCATTTCGGCGTCGGACGAAGCGACGATGGTGCGGATCGGACCGGCTTTCGCGCGTTCGGCGAAGGAGGCGATCACGGAGGAATGGACTACGTCAGGCTTGCTGCTGCCGTCGACTGCCGGCACGTTCTGCATGGCGTCGAAATACTGGCGCCAGTTGTCTGGCACGGAGCCAGGATTCTCGAGGTACGCTTCGTACAGTTCTTCTACGTACGGCGCATTCCCACCGAACAGGTAGGACGTGGACGTCTTTTGTTGCATCATTTCTTTGCTCACCTTTCTTCGCGCTTCGCGAGGAATTAGCGGGTTTATCAAACCTTCCGCGACACGGCCTGACCGGTTAGCGGATTGCACATCAAGTTGTGGGGGAAGGGCTCTGTTGTTTCCAGATTTTCCAAAAACGGTCGCCTAGCATAGCACTGTCATTGAACTGAAACAACTAAAAAGGCTATGCCTGCGGGCCCGCATCCCGCTTATTGCCAAGACGGCAAGCGCAACATCCGATTCTAGACTTTCCTGTCTAGATCATTTATTCTAGATCCATCGACGCTCACCTGGATCCGCCATGACTTTGCCGAAACCTACCCCAAGCGAACTGGAAATGCTGCGGCTCTTGTTTGCGCTGGGGCCGGCGACGGCGCGGCAAGTGCATGAAGCGGCGGTCGAGTCGCGGCCGGACATGCAGTACGCGACCGTCCTGCGCTTGCTGCAAGTCATGCACACCAAGGGTTTGCTGAAGCGCGACGAAAGCCAGCGCGCCCACATCTACTCGCCCATCGAGCAGCAGGATTCGATCCAGACTTCCCTGCTGAAGGATTTGATCCATAAAGCCTTTGCCGGCTCCGGCAAGGCCCTGGTCCTGGCCGCCTTGAAAGGGGGCACGGTGAGCGCCAAGGAGCGCGCTGAAATCCGCGCCCTGCTGGACGAAGAAGAGTCCCCGCCCCGCCGCTGACCCCGCCTTAGTGGCTGGGCAGCCACAACTCGGCGTGCATAGAAAAATGCAATGGATGGGCGCCAAACCGTGGCACGGGTCTTTGCGCCCGCCGCGTTCCGCCCTTGCTCTGCCCGCCAAGAATGAGGGCGCCGCAAAGGTGCCGCGGCTTGGGTTTCCCAAGATAAACAAAGTTACTGGGACATAAATTTTGCCCCCCGGAGTAGCGCGGCACGGCTGTCAAAAATGAAGCAAACTCTGACATTGCAGCATGCGTAGCGGGCAGGTTTGCCGGCAGCTACAGCAAGTTACCGCGCCGGCATTAACGATATAAAAAAATAAATTCGGGGGTAGCGATGGACGACACTGGCGAGGAACCGGCCAAGCAGGTCGGGGCCGCGGCATTGCATGACGTGGTCAATCAGTTGGCGTGCACTTTCTTCATCATCAACGAAGCGGGACACTTCATCCTCTGGAACAGGCAGGTGGAGTCGGCAACGGGCTTGACGGCCGACCAGCTGCATAACATCCATATGCTGGAACTGGTGGCGCAGGCGGACCGCCCCAAGGTCGCCGCGGCATTCTGCACGGTCTTCCAGCAACACGAAAAAGTCGAGGTCGAGGCCAGCTTGCTGCTGAAGGGCCAATGCGTCCCCTACGTCCTGTGGGGCTCGCGCATGCTGGCGCAGGGCCAAGCCTATTTGTGCGGCATCGGGATGGACCTGGTGGCGTGCCAGCGCCAGCGCCAGGATCTGGACCTGTACAAGCGCGCCCTGCACGCTGCCAGCAACGGGATCATCATCACGCGTTGCGCGGGGCGCGACAATCCGATCGAATACGTCAATCCGGCCTTCGAGCGCATTTCCGGCTACACGGCAACCGAGTCGATCGGCCGCGATTCACGCTTCATGGCCGCGCCAGGCATTGACCAGCCGCAGCGGCTGGCGTTGCAACAGGCCATCCGCCAGCAACGGCCGGCTTCGGTGGTGTTCCGCAATTGCCGCAAGAATGGCGAGCAATTCTGGAACCAGCTCGCCATCACGCCGGTCCGGGACGGTGCCAACCGGGTGACGCATTTTGTTGGCATCATGGAGGACATTACCGCCCTCAAGGAACGCACAGCGCAGCTGGAATACCATGTCACGCACGATACCCTGACCGGCGTGGCCAACCGCACTTTGCTGCGCGACCGGCTGGAACAGGCCATCCACGCCGCCCAGCGCAAAAACGAACTGGTGGCGGTGGTGTTGATGGATTTGAACAAGTTCAAGGAAATCAACGACACCATGGGCCACGACGCGGGCGACGAGGTGCTGCGGCAAATCGCTACCCGGCTGCAGTCCGCCATGCGCGACACCGATACGGTGGCACGGCTGGGCGGCGACGAGTTTGTGCTGGTGCTGGCCGAGCAGCCTTCCATGCGCTTCATCCTGCGTTCGATTGAACGGGTGCGGCTGGCGTTGGCCGCGCCGCTGGCGGTGGCTGGACGGCGGCTGTCCGTTGGCGCGAGCATGGGGGTCGCCCTCTTCCCACAGGACGGCAATGGCCTGGGTGAACTCCTCAAAGCAGCCGACGCCGCCATGTACGCCGGCAAATGCGGCGGACCCGATGCCGTGCATTTTTATTCCGTAGCGATTGCCGCCTCATTGGAAGCGCGGCAGCGGGCGGAAGCGGCCTTGCGCGACGCCCTGGCCAACAATGACATCTTCCTCGTTTACCAGCCCCACGTGTGCGTATTGACCGGTCAATTGCACGGCCTTGAAGCCCTGCTGCGCTGGCACCACCCCGAACGCGGCGAATTGCTCCCAGCTGATTTCCTGCCCGAAGCGGAAGAAAACGGATTGATCATCGCTTTGGGCCGGCGCGTGCTGGAAGATATTTGCGGAACCTTGATCCGGCTGGAAGAGCTGGGTTTTCCGCACATCCCAATCTCCATGAATGCAAGCAGCCGCGAATTCAGCCAGCGTGATTATCTGCCGCATATTGCCCAGCGCCTCGCCTTCTACGGCGCCGACCCGGCCCGGCTGACTTTGGAATTATGCGAATCGCAATTGATGCGCAATCCTGAGCAGGCGCGCCGGCTGGCACAAGGGATGGAAGAAATCGGCATTGGCCTGGCATTGGATGAATTCGGCGGCGGCTTGACCAATTTAAGCTGCCTTGAAGCCATTCCCGTCCGTCATTTGAAAATGGTGGCGAAATCGATCCAGCGGATTGGTGCGGATGGCGACCATGGGATATTGGCCCGCAATATCCTCGATATCGGACACAACCTGAATATCGGCGTGATCGCCACGGGAGTGGAAACCAGCCAGCAGCGGGACTTTTTAGCGGCCAACCGCTGCCCCAGCATGCAGGGCCGTTTCATCAGCGCCCCGCTCACCCGCACTGCCCTGGAGCAGTGGCTGTCCAGGCCGCATTGACGCGCCAATCATTGGCTCGTTCACGCCATTGCTTGGCACGACGGCGTGGCCATGACACGCTAAAAAAAGCGAGCCGAAGCGCGCTCTTCTATTCGCCGTGTGTCAACAGTCGGTGTCAGGTCAAAGTCGGTGTCAAAAGTCGGTGTCAAAAAGTCGGTGTCAGGTCTGTCATTTAGACACCAAGAAAGTCGGTGTCAAAGTCGGTGTCAGGTCTGTCATTTAGACACCAAGTGCGCACTTTTGATCAATCTCAATATATTCTTGGTTCACGATCACGATCGCAATATCCAAGCCGACAAAACATTCACTTTGAGATGAATCAAATGTGCGGCTGCGTGTCCAAATGACAGACCTGACACCGAATTCCGGCTGCGTGTCCAAATGACAGACCTGACACCGAATTCTGACACCGAATTCGACACCGAATTCGACACCGAATTCCGGTTGTCTTGGCTGGTTCACGCCATCAGCTGGCCAAGGGGCCCGGCAGTGGCAGGCAAAAAAAAGCGAGCCGAAGCTCGCTTTTTTATCGCCGAAACAGGTGGCAAGATTATTTGCGGTCTTTCAGCGGCGGCACGTCGCGCACTGCGGAGCCGATAAACAGCTGGCGTGGACGGCCAATCTTTTGCTCCGGGTCGGCAATCATTTCGTTCCACTGGGCGATCCAGCCGATGGTACGGGCCATGGCGAAAATACCAGTGAACAGCGAGACTGGAATACCCAGTGCCGATTGCACGATACCCGAGTAGAAGTCCACGTTCGGATACAACTTGCGGGAAACGAAGTATTCGTCGTTCAGCGCAATCTTTTCCAGTTCCATGGCCAGCTTGAACAGCGGGTCGTCTTGCAGGCCCAGTTCGTTCAGCACTTCGTGGCAGGTTTCGCGCATCAGCTTTGCACGCGGGTCGAAGTTCTTGTACACGCGGTGACCAAAGCCCATCAGCTTGACGCCGGAATTCTTGTCTTTCACCTTGGCGATGAATTCAGGAATCTTGTCGACCGAGCCGATTTCTTTCAGCATGGTCAGTGCGGCTTCGTTCGCGCCGCCGTGGGCAGGGCCCCACAGGCAAGCGATACCGGCAGCGATACAGGCGAACGGGTTGGCGCCCGAGGAACCGGCCAGGCGGACGGTCGAGGTCGAAGCGTTCTGTTCGTGGTCGGCGTGCAGGATCAGGATACGGTCCAGGGCGCGCACCAGCACGTCGTTGACCTTGTATTCTTCGCAAGGATTGCCGAACATCATGCGCATGAAGTTGGCCGAGTACGACAGGTCGTTGCGTGGGTACACGAACGGCTGGCCGATCGAGTACTTGTATGCCATGGCAACCAGGGTCGGCAGCTTGGCGATCAGGCGGATGGCCGAAATCTCACGCTGCTTGGCATCGTTGATGTCCAGCGAGTCGTGGTAGAACGATGCCAGCGCGCCGACGGTGCCAACCAGCACGGACATCGGGTGCGCATCGCGGCGGAAACCGCGGAAGAAGAATTGCATCTGTTCGTGCACCATGGTGTGCTTGGTCACGGTATCGACGAACTTGGCCTTTTCCGCGGCGTTCGGCAGTTCGCCGTTCAGCAGCAGGTAGCAGGTTTCCATGAAGTCGGCGTTCACGGCCAACTGTTCGATCGGGTAGCCGCGGTATTGCAGCTCGCCCTTGTCGCCGTCGATGTAGGTGATCGACGAGTTGCACGACGCGGTGGACATGAAGCCCGGGTCGTAGGTGAACTTGCCGGTGGTGCCGTACAGCTTGCGGATGTCGATGACGTCCGGGCCGACGGTGCCTTTGTAGATCGGCATTTCTACCGATGGGCTGCCGTCGGAGAACGATAGCGTTGCTTTGGTTTCAGAGATGTTCATGGACTCTTCCTTTAGGAGAGATGCAGCAGTATAAAAAAAACTTTAACTCAGGCTTGGCGCAGGCGTGCCAGTAACGCATGTACATGCGGCAGGTCTAGTTCGCCTTCCGGCTCCTTGCGGGCCAAGACCAGATCCATCAGTGCATTGTCCGACAAATCGAGGAGCCGCGTGAACGCGTCCACTTCCTCGTCGGTCAATTCCGTCTCGTGCGCATCGAGGAAACGAGTCAGGATAATGTCGTTTTCCAGCAGGCCCCGGCGTGCGCGCCAGCGTAGGCGCGCACGGTTGGCCGGGTCGGCCTGGTGCGCTCGCTTCTCCAGTTCCGCCATTGCCTTAGATGGTACGGCGGACCATCAGTTCCTTGATCTTGCCGATGGCCTTGTTCGGGTTCAGGCCCTTCGGGCACACGTCGACGCAGTTCATGATCGAGTGGCAGCGGAACAGACGATACGGGTCTTCCAGGTTATCCAGGCGCTGGCCGGTGGCTTCGTCGCGCGAGTCGGCGATGAAGCGGTAGGCTTGCAGCAGGCCGGCCGGGCCGACGAACTTGTCCGGGTTCCACCAGAACGATGGGCAGGAAGTCGAGCAGCAGGCGCACAGGATGCACTCGTACAGGCCGTCCAGTTCTTCGCGTTCCGCAGGCGACTGCAGGCGCTCTTTCTCCGGAGGGATCGAGTCGTTGATCAGGAATGGCTTGATCGAGTGGTATTGCTTGAAGAACTGGGTCATGTCGACGATCAGGTCGCGCACCACCGGCAGGCCTGGCAGCGGACGCAGCACGATTGGCTCGCTCAGCTCGTTCAGGTTGGTGGTGCAGGCGAGGCCGTTCTTGCCGTTGATGTTCATCGCGTCGGAACCGCACACGCCTTCGCGGCAGGAGCGGCGCAGCGACAGCGAGTCGTCCACGTCGGACTTGATGCGCTGCAGTGCGTCGAGCAGCATCTTGTCGGTGTCTTTCAGCTCGACCGTCAGGTCTTGCATGTACGGCTTGGCGTCCTTGTCCGGATCGTAACGGTAAATCTTGAATTTGAGAGTGCGTGCCATGTTGTGAGGCCCTTGCTTAGAAAGTACGTGCTTTTGGCTTGAAGGTTTCGACCGTCAGCGGCTTGGTGACGACTGCCTTGTATTCCAGGCGGTTGCCTTCGGAGAACCACAGCGTGTGCTTCATCCAGTTTTCGTCGTCGCGTTTCGGATGGTCGTCCTGGGCGTGGGCGCCACGGGATTCCTTGCGTGCGTTGGCCGAGACGATGGTCGCCTTGGCGGTTTCGATCAGGTTGTCCAGCTCCAGCGCTTCCACGCGGGCGGTGTTGAACACCTTGGACTTGTCCTGGTACGACACGTGCTTGCGGCGCTCGTCCAGCTTCATGATCTCTTGCACGCCCTTGGCCAGCATTTCGTCGGTACGGAACACGCCGCAGTACTTCTGCATGGTGGCGCGGATGTCGTTGGCAACGTCCTGCACGCGCTCGCCACCGGTGGAGCTTTCCAGGTGGTTCAGGCGGTTCATGGCGAAGTCGGCGGCGTCCTTCGGCAGCGGCTTGTTTTCCTTCTGCTTCAGGTTCTGTGCCACCACGTGGTTGCCGGCTGCGCGGCCGAACACCACCAGGTCCAGCAGGGAGTTGGTGCCCAGGCGGTTGGCGCCGTGTACCGAGACGCAGGCGCATTCGCCGATGGCGTACAGGCCGTTCACCACTTTCTGGCTGCCGTCGCCGGCAGGCACCACCACCTGGCCGTGGATATTGGTCGGGATACCGCCCATCTGGTAGTGGATGGTCGGCACGACAGGGATCGGTTCCTTGGTGGCGTCGACGTTGGCGAACTTGTGGCCGATTTCCAGGATCGACGGCAGGCGCTTCTCGATGGTTTCCTTGCCGATGTGGCGCAGGTCCAGCAGCACGTGGTCCTTGTTCGGGCCGCAGCCGCGGCCTTCCTTGATTTCCTGGTCCATCGAACGGGACACGAAGTCGCGTGGCGCCAGGTCTTTCAGGGTCGGAGCGTAGCGCTCCATGAAACGTTCGCCCTGCGAGTTGATCAGGATGCCGCCCTCGCCGCGCACGCCTTCGGTGATCAGCACGCCCGCGCCGGACACGCCGGTCGGGTGGAACTGCCAGAATTCCATGTCCTGCAGCGGCAGGCCGGCGCGTGCCGCCATGCCCATGCCGTCGCCGGTGTTGATGAAGGCGTTGGTCGAGGCTGCGAAGATGCGGCCTGCGCCGCCGGTGGCGAAGATAGTGGTCTTCGCTTCCAGGATCATGCATTCGCCGGTTTCCATTTCCAGGGCTACCACGCCGACGACGTCGCCGTCGGCGTCGCGCACCAGGTCCAGGGCCATCCACTCGACGAAGAAGTGGGTGCGGGCGCGCACGTTGCGCTGGTACAGGGTGTGCAGCAGGGCGTGGCCGGTACGGTCAGCCGCGGCGCATGCGCGCTGCACCGGCTTCTCGCCCAGGTTGGCGGTGTGGCCGCCGAACGGACGCTGGTAGATGGTGCCGTCCGGGTTGCGGTCGAACGGCATGCCGAAGTGTTCCAGCTCGTAGACGACTTTCGGTGCTTCGCGGCACATGAATTCAATCGCATCCTGGTCGCCGAGGTAGTCGCCGCCCTTGACGGTGTCGAACATATGCCAGTACCAGTTGTCTTCCGACATATTGCCCAGCGAGGCGCCGATGCCGCCCTGCGCCGCCACGGTGTGGGAGCGGGTCGGGAACACCTTGGACAGCACGGCCACGTTCAGGCCGGCTTCCGCCAGTTGCAGGGAGGCGCGCATGCCGGAACCGCCGGCGCCAACGATCACCGCGTCAAAGCGGCGGGTAGGGATTGCAGATTTGATAGCTGCCACGATTTACACACTCCACAGAATTTGCAGCGACCAGGCGGCGCAAGCGATCAGCCAGCCAATGGTTGCGATTTGCAGGAACAGGCGCAGGCCGACCGGCTTGATGTAGTCCATCCAGATGTCACGCACGCCAACCCAGGCGTGGTAGAACAAGGCCAGCAGGGTCACGGCGCTGAACAGCTTGAACCACTGCTGGGCGAACAGGGCGGCCCAGCCTTCGTACGACGGGGTCGACGAAGTGAAGACCAGGAAGAACAGGACGGCGGTGTACACCACCATCAGCACGGCGGTCACACGCTGGACCAGCCAATCCTTGACGCCGTAGTGGGCGCCGACAACCAGGCGTTTTGGGCCGATGTTATTGTTAGCCATTTAGAACACTCCAAACAATTTCAGGGCGACCAGCGCGGTCACGATGACGGTGATCACGATGACGGCGGTGGCGGACTTGCGCGCGGAATCCTTGTCCAGGCCCACGTGGGTGTCCATGACCAGGTGGCGTACGCCGGCGCAGAAATGCTGCACATAGCCCCAGACCAGGGCCAGCATGACCAGCTTGGCGATCGGGTGGGAGGCGACGATCATGAAGTTGGCGAAGCTGTACTCGGAGCGCAGGGATTCCTGCAGCAGGTAGAGCACGAACGGCAACAGCAGGAACATCAGGGCGCCGCTGACGCGGTGCAAGATGGAGACCCAGCCGGCTGCCGGCAGTCGGTAGTTCATCAGATCCGTAACGTGGATGTTACGGAACTCTGGCCGCTCTTTTTTCGGTGCTTCCCGCACGGCTTCAGTCATATACAACCTCCCTATGCTTTTGTTACTTGTGATTTGCCAAATTTGGCGAAGCTAAGATTTTCGCCGATTTTTGCTGTTCAGACCAATATGTATTGTTACATATCACCAAAATTTTATTGCGGCGCACCCTAACTGAGATCGTTTTGATAATGATGACGTTCCGTTAAGTACAGGCCGCGGCGCAGTTCCACCGGCTTGTCGCCGTAAGTGAACGAGACGCGCTCGGCGCACAGCAGCGGCGTGCCTGCTGCAATTTTGAGCAGCGCGGCATCGCCCTCCTCGGCACAGACAGCGCGGATCTTCTCTTCCGCACGGATCATGCGGGTGCCAAATTCGGATTCAAACAGGCCGTACATCGGCCCCTTGTATTCATTCAAACGCTCGGCCGTCAGCCCTTTGAAGATCAGGCCGGGCAGCCACAGCTCTTCCACGATGGTGGGCACGTTGTCGAAACTTTGCACACGCTTGATGTAGACCACGGCGTCGCCCGACTTCAGGTCGAGCAGGCGCGCCACTTCGGCCGGCGCGCGCAGGCGCTTGACTTCGATGAAACGGGATTCGGGGTAATGCGGCACGCCTTCGTCCGGCACCAGGCGCAGGAAGCGGAAATGCGCGCGCGCTTCGTGGTGGGTGGAGACGAAGGTGCCTTTTCCCTGCCGGCGCATCACCAGGTTTTCCGCCGCCAGCTCGTCGATCGCCTTGCGCACGGTACCCTGGCTGACCTTGAAGCGGTTGGCCAACTCGACTTCGCTGGGGATCATTTCGCCCGGCTTCCATTCGCCCGATTGCAGGCTCTGGGTGATCAAGCCCTTGATCTGCTGGTACAGGGGAGAAAAAGTGGGGGATGGTGCCCCGGTCGCGCCAGGGGCGTCAGAAGTGGTCTGGTTGGGCGTGACGGGATTCATAGCCCGCTATTCCACCACATCTGCCCGGTGCCGTCCAGAAAAATCCTATAACTTATATGTCTTATATAAGACATAAGATAGGATTGACAGCCAGCCAACGGAAGCCTAAACTCGCCGTCGAAGCTGGTCTGCCTCGACGCGAATTGTCGTATCATTACGAGCTTACACCGTTTTCTATCCACTTGGAGATTCACCATGGCTAAAACCCCAATGCGCGTTGCCGTGACCGGCGCCGCCGGCCAGATCGGCTATTCCCTGCTGTTCCGCATCGCCAACGGCGACATGCTGGGCAAGGACCAGCCAGTCATCCTGCAACTGCTGGAAATCCCTGACGAGAAAGCCCAGAAAGCGCTGAAAGGCGTGATGATGGAGATCGACGACTGCGCATTCCCGCTGCTGGCAGGCATGACCGCCCACGCCGACCCGATGACCGCCTTCAAGGATGCCGACGTGGCCCTGCTGGTGGGCGCCCGTCCGCGCGGCCCAGGCATGGAGCGCAAGGACCTGCTGGAAGCCAACGCCCAGATCTTCACCGTGCAGGGCAAGGCGCTGGACGCCGTCGCTTCGCGCAACGTGAAAGTGCTGGTGGTGGGCAACCCGGCCAACACCAACGCCTACATCGCCATGAAGTCGGCCCCATCGCTGCCGGCCAAGAACTTCACCGCCATGCTGCGCCTGGACCACAACCGCGCCCTGTCGCAGGTTGCCGCCAAGACCGGCAAGGCCGTCAAGGACATCGAAAAGCTGTGCGTATGGGGCAACCACTCCCCGACCATGTACGCCGACTACCGCTTCGCCACCATCGACGGCGCATCGGTCAAGGACATGATCAACGACCAGGAATGGAACGCCAACGTGTTCCTGCCGACCGTGGGCAAGCGCGGCGCGGCGATCATCGAGGCACGCGGCCTGTCTTCCGCAGCTTCGGCAGCCAACGCTGCGATCGACCACGTGCATGACTGGGTGCTGGGCACCAACGGCAAGTGGACCACCATGGGCATCCCTTCCGACGGTTCCTACGGCATCCCTGAAGGCACCATGTTCGGCTTCCCTGTGACCTGCGAAAACGGCGAATACAAGATTGTCCAGGGCCTGGACATCGACGCCTTCTCGCAAGAGCGCATCAACATCACGCTGAAGGAACTGACCGAAGAGCGTGAAGGCGTGAAGCACCTGCTGCCGTAACCGCCTGAATACAGTGGAACCGGTCAAACCACCGATCCGCCGTACCCGCCGCGCTGCCGATGGCAGCGCGGCTGCTGTCCCATCTTCCGCAACAATGCATCCATCCGAGGTTTTATTCCAGGGCACACGCCAGCCGCTGCTGCTTCCTTCCTGCGACCACTACGCGGGCAACGAGAAGCTGATGCGCAAATCCATGGCCCTGCAACAAGAGCTTGGTCCCCTATTCGACATCACCTTCGATTGCGAGGACGGCGCCGCCGCCGGCAACGAGGAATCCCACGCCAAGCTGGTAGCGCTGCTACTGCTGGACGACGCCAACCAGTTCAACCGCATCGGCGCCCGCGTGCACGACGTCAACAGCCCGCATTTCGAGCGCGACGTCGAGATCATCTGCACCGAAGCGGGCCACAAGCTGGCCTATCTCGTGGTGCCCAAGCCCGACAGCCTGCAGGAAGTACAGCGCGCCATCGACGTGGTCAACCAGCATGCGCCCAAGTCCGGCCGCGCCACGCCGCTGCCGGTGCACGTGCTGATCGAGACCCACGGCGCGCTGCGCGACGTGCACGAGATCGCCGCCCTGCCCCAGGTTGAATGCCTGTCCTTCGGCATCATGGATTTCGTCTCGGCCCACTACGGCGCGGTGCCGGGCAGCGCCATGCGCACCCCGGGCCAGTTCACCCACCCGCTGGTGGTGCGCGCCAAACTGGAAATCGCCGCCGCCTGCCACGCGCACGGCAAGGTGCCCTCGCATAACGTGACGACCGAAATCAAGGATTCGGCCGTGGTGGCCACCGACGCCCAGCGCGCGGCCGCGGAATTCGGCTATACCCGCATGTGGAGCATCCACCCGAGCCAGATCAAACCCGTCATCAAGGCGTTTACGCCGCGCGCTTCCGAAGTCAACGAAGCGGCCGCCATCCTGCATGAGGCGGAGAAGGTACAGTGGGGGCCGATCAGCCTCCATGGCCGCTTGCACGACCGCGCGAGCTATCGCTATTATTGGACGGTTCTGCAGCGAGCCAAGCTCGCAGGCCTGCCGCTGCCGGACTCCGTTGCCGCCCTGCTCGGGGTGGCCGATACCAAAGGAGCCCAATGATGTCGTTTACTAAACTGTTCACCGCCTGCGCATTGGTTTGCGCCACCGCCATCGCCGCACCACTCTCCATCGCCGCCGAATCCAGCGCGCCCGCCGCCGCCAAGGCCCCGGCCAAGCCGGCCAGCGCGAAGAAGAAGCCCGCCCCGAAGAAAGCCAAAGCCGCCGGCGCCGCTGCTGCCGCCGGCGCTGCCGCCGCGGCCGAGGGCGAGCCGAGCGTGGCCGAGCACAAGGCGACCGAATACGCCTGCGAACTGGGCAACAAGATCACCATTTACAGCCATACCGACGACGGCAACAGCATCGTCATGCGCTGGAAGAACCGCCTGCACCGACTGACTCGCGAAGCCACCACCACCGGTGCGCAGCGCTTCGAGAACAAGCTGGCAGGCCTGATCTGGATCGGCATCCCTGCCAAGGGCATGCTGCTGGATTCCAAGGTGAACCGCCAACTGGCAAACGAATGCAAAACATCTGATCAAGCGCTCGGACTTTAAACACAAGGAGAGGACATGTCCCGCAACACACTGAATACGCTTAAGGATTTCCCGATTTCGGGCGGCAAGAAGGGTAAGTTCTACTCCCTGCCTGCCCTGGAAAAGGAACTGGGCGCCAAAATTTCCCGCCTGCCGGTATCGATCCGCGTCGTACTGGAATCCGTGCTGCGTAACTGCGACGGCAAGAAAGTGACCGAAGAGCACGTCAAGCAGCTGGCCAACTGGGGCGCCACCGCAGCCCGTACCGACGAAATCCCGTTCGTCGTGGCCCGTGTTGTGCTGCAGGACTTCACCGGCGTTCCACTGCTGGCCGACCTGGCCGCAATGCGCAACGTCGCCTCCAAGATGGGCGTGAACCCGAAGAAGATCGAGCCGCTGGTCCCGGTCGACCTGGTGGTCGACCACTCGGTCACCATCGACCACTTCCGCGAGCCGAAGGCGCTGGACCTGAACATGAAGCTGGAATTCTCGCGCAACAACGAGCGCTACCAGTTCATGAAGTGGGGCATGCAAGCCTTCGACACCTTCGGCGTGGTGCCTCCAGGCTTCGGCATCGTGCACCAGGTGAACCTGGAATACCTGGCACGCGGCGTGCACAACGCATCCGGCGTGTACTACCCTGACTCGCTGGTGGGCACCGACTCCCACACCACCATGATCAACGGTATCGGCGTGGTGGGCTGGGGCGTGGGCGGCATCGAGGCGGAAGCCGGCATGCTGGGCCAGCCGGTGTACTTCCTGACCCCGGACGTGATCGGCGTCAACCTGACCGGCGCGCTGCGCGAAGGCTGCACCGCCACCGACCTGGTGCTGACGATCACCGAAATGCTGCGTAAAGAGAAAGTCGTGGGCAAGTTCGTCGAGTTCTTCGGCGAGGGCACCGAGTCCCTGTCCGTGACCGACCGCGCCACCATCGCCAACATGGCGCCTGAATACGGCGCGACCATGGGCTTCTTCCCGGTCGACGACGCTACTGTCGAATACTTCGAAGGCACCGGCCGCACCAAGGACGAAATCGCCGCCTTCCAGTCCTACTTCAAGGCACAGGGCATGTACGGCGTGCCGAAGAAAGGCGACATCGACTACACCCGCGAACTGCACCTGGACCTGTCCACCGTGGCACCGTCGCTGGCCGGTCCGAAGCGTCCGCAAGACCGTATCGAAATCGGCAACGTGAAGTCCACCTTCACCGAACTGTTCTCCAAGCCAACCACCGAGAACGGCTTCAACAAGAAGGCCGACGAACTGACCAAGACCTACACCACCAGCAACGGCGTGAACGTGAAGAACGGCGACGTGCTGATCGCCGCGATCACTTCGTGCACCAACACCTCGAACCCGAGCGTGCTGCTGGCTGCAGGCCTGCTGGCCAAGAAGGCGGTGGAAGCCGGCCTGACCGTCGCTCCGCACATCAAGACCTCGCTGGCGCCCGGTTCGCGCGTGGTGACCGAGTACCTGACCGCCGCCGGCCTGCTGCCATACCTGGAAAAGCTGGGCTTCGGCGTGACCGCTTACGGCTGCACCACCTGCATCGGCAACGCCGGCGACCTGACCCCGGAACTGAATGCCACCATCACCGGCAACGACATCGTCGCCGCTGCGGTGCTGTCCGGTAACCGTAACTTTGAAGCGCGTATCCACCCGAACATCCGCTCCAACTTCCTGGCATCGCCACCGCTGGTCGTCGCTTACGCGATCGCCGGCAACGTCACCCGCGACCTGATGACCGAACCGGTCGGCCAGGGCAAGGATGGCAAGGACGTGTACCTGGGCGACATCTGGCCGACCTCGAAAGAGATCAACGCCCTGATGAAGTTCGCGATGAACGCCAAGGTCTTCAAGACCAACTACGCCGACGTGAAGGGCAACCCTGGCAAGCTGTGGGAAGCCGTGTCGTCGACCGCCGGCCAGGTCTACAACTGGCCTGACTCGACCTACATCGCCGAGCCGCCGTTCTTCGATGGCTTCGAGATGACCCCGAAGGCCGCTGCGGCCGGCATCACCGGCGCGCGCGCACTGGGCGTGTTCGGCGATTCGATCACCACCGACCACATCTCCCCTGCCGGCTCGATCAAGGAAGACGGTCCTGCAGGCAAGTGGCTGAAGGAAAACGGCGTGCTGAAGGCGGACTTCAACTCCTACGGCTCGCGCCGCGGCAACCACGAGATCATGATGCGCGGCACCTTCGCCAACGTGCGTATCAAGAACAAGATGATCCCGGCCAAGGCCGACGGTTCGGCGGTGGAAGGCGGCATCACCATCCACCAGCCATCGGGCGAACAGCTGTCGATTTATGACGCGGCAATGAAGTACATCGCTGAAGGCACCCCGACCATGATCTTCGGCGGCGAAGAATACGGTACCGGCTCCTCCCGCGACTGGGCGGCCAAGGGTACCCAGCTGCTGGGCGTGAAGGCGGTGATCTGCCGTTCCTTCGAGCGTATCCACCGTTCCAACCTGGTGGGCATGGGCGTGCTGCCGCTGCAGTTCATCGGCAACGATTCCGTCGAATCGCTGGGCATCACCGGCAAGGAAGTGTACGACCTGAAGGGCCTGGAAGGCGAAATCAAGCCTCAGCAGCAGGCCACCCTGGTGATCCATCGTGCCGATGGCTCGACCAAGGAAGTGCAAGTGCTGCTGCGCATCGATACCCCGATCGAGGTGGATTACTACAAACACGGCGGCATCCTGCCGTTCGTGCTGCGCCAGCTGCTGGCTGCTTAAAACCGGTAAGGCGGGGTCAGGCCCGAAGGGCCAGACCCCAGCAGCTCTACCGCCAACGAACGCCGGGCTTTTGCCTGGCGTTTTGCTTTTGCGGTGTCTGACCCAGCGGGTCAGACACCGGTTTACCGGTTTTAAAACGCCGACTCTTGCCGAATCCACTACAATAGCCATTAACACGAGTATTTATTGACCAAAGACCGAAAGCGCCATGCGTCGCCCATCCAAAGATTCAACCCATAAATTATCAGCCGACAGCCAGCGCCTTACCACCCTCGCCCAAGCCCTGGGCCAGGCAGCCAGCCGCATTGAAGAGCGAAACTGGGAACGGGTGCTGGATGCCCAGCTGCACAAATTGCTGCGTACCGGACACCAGGATACGGTCGATGCCGCCCTGAATTCCCTGTTCAGCGCAGACTTGCCCGCCTACGACATCCTGATGGATAGCGTGGAAGCGGTGAGCGAATCCGACACCATCGTGGTCGAAGTCGACGGCGAATCGCGCGAATACGACATCCTGCTGGTAGCCGCCCCGGTGCTGGCCTGGACCCGTTTCTCGATCGCTTCCGGCCAGATCCCGGCGGATATCCTGAACACCCTGTCGGCGCACTTCTCCGCCCACCTGCTGGCCGATGGCACGCATATGGCGATGTCGTCCACGCTGTACTCGATCGACCAGCTGCCGCGCACCCATGCCGAGGCATACTCGAAGGTGCACAAGCTGGCCCAGGCGGCGCTGAAAGGCCAGGCCATCAAGTCCGACGCCAGGACGCCGGAAACGGCGCCGTTCCTGGCCGATACCCGCTACCTGATGGTGGCCGTGGTGGCCCCGCACAATGGCCCGATGTTCCGCTGGCAGATGCCGGCCCACCACGCCGCGCAAGCCGAGGAACGTCGCAATGCATTGGCCGCCTGGACCACGCAGGCCACGCCGACCGTGGCGCGCCTGCTGCCAGGCTGCGGCATCGAGCTGCTGCTGCCGGAAGCGTATTACACCGGTTGCCGCGAAGCCGACAAGCTGATCCGCCCGGTGTCGATCCGCGCCGCCGTGCATTACCTGACCCATTCGCTGGCTTGCGAACCGTCCGACCTGCGCGCGGTGATCGCCGGCTTCGGCGACGAAACCGCGCCGGACGGCCAGGTGGACGAATACCGCGTCGCCTTCACCCGCCGTTCCGACAGCGACGTGATGTACGGCGTGGTGTGGCCGCTGTACGGCCAGGAAGACGAGGACGGCACGCCGGCCGAAGGCCTGTCCGGCAGCATGGCCGAACTGCTCAAGCCGCGCACCCCGGTCGAGGAAATCGTCGAGCAC
>CBFGQI010000114.1:0-17288 GCA_965650885.1 uncultured Oxalobacteraceae bacterium | reverse complement strand
GCCATCGCCCGCTTCAGCTTGACCAGCGCTTCCTGCTGGATCTGCCGCACGCGCTCGCGCGTCACGCCCATTTCCTCGGCCAGCGTCTCCAGCGTGGCCGGATCGTCGTTATCGAGCCCGAAGCGGCGCATGATGACGATGCGCTGCTTGTCCGGCAGCTTGGTCAGCCAGTCGCGCACCAGCACCGTCATCTCATGGTGCTCGGCCCGCGCATCGGGCGAATCTTCGGAATCGCCCGGCAGCATGTCCATCAGCGACGACTGGGGATCGTTATCGAGCGGCGCATCGAGCGAGGTCGCATGCTCGGACAGCGCCAGGATATCCTGCACCTCCTCCACCGGCCGCCCCACCAGGTCGGCGATATCCTCCGCCGTGGCATCCTTGCCGTTGTGGTGCTGCGCTTCCAGGTGGTATTTCCCGCGCAGGATCTGGTTCAGTTCACGCACCATGTGCACCGGCAGGCGCACGGTGCGCGCCTGGTTCATGATGGCGCGCTCGATGCTCTGGCGTATCCACCAGGTGGCATAGGTCGAAAAGCGGAAACCGCGCTCCGGCTCGAATTTGTCGATGGCGCGCATCAAGCCGATATTGCCCTCCTCGATCATGTCGAGCAGGACCACGCCGCGGTTGATGTAATGTTTGGCGATCGACACCACCAGCCGCAGGTTATGCTCGATCATGGTCTGGCGGGCCGAAAAGTCGCCCTGTTTGGCCAGGGTGGCGAAATGCACTTCCTGCTGCGCCGTCAGCAAGGGCCGGGTGCCGATCTGGTTCAGGTAGTGCTGGGTGGTGTCGGTGGAGAGCTCCGCCGCCAGCACTTTTTTCAGCTCGTCGACGCTTTCCAGGACGGCGCCGCCGCCCTCGACCGCAACTTCGCCGTCCGGTTCCATGGAATCGATCGCGACTTCGTCGATCGGCTCGTCCGGAAATTCCTCCGGAATCGAATCGTCTTCCAGTTGGTCATTCGGCGAGCGTGTCATGGGTGCTTATCTAGCGGTTAGGCAGGAATTTCGATGGATCCACCGGCTTGCCCTGCTGCCTTATCTCAAAGTGCAGCTTGACGGTGTCGGTATCGGAGTCCCCCATTTCAGCAATTGCCTGCCCCCTGCGCACTTCCTGGCCTTCCTTTACCAGGATGGCGCGGTTGTGGGCGTAGGCTGACAACAGGCTGTTACTGTGCTTCACAATGACGAGATTACCATATCCGCGGATGCCGCTGCCGGCATACATCACTTTTCCTCGTTCCGCAGCCAACACTTGTTGTCCGGCGCGGCCGGCGATGTCGATGCCCTTGTTCTTGCCCTCGTCGAACTGGGCCACCACGCGGCCGTCGGAAGGCCAGGTCCAGACCAGGTCGCGGTCTTCCGCGCTGACGGCCGGGGCGGGCGCCGGTGGCGGCGCCGGGGCCGGCGTCAGGCTGGCCACCTGGGCCGGTTTTTCGGCCCGTTCGTCGGCTTTTTGCAGCTCTGCGACGGCGGTCTCGGAATACGGACGTTTTTCGCCCTTCGGCGTGGACTTGCGCGGCGGCGGCGGCGTCTTCTCGATCTGTGGCGGGGTTGGCACGGCGGCAGTCTGCACGCCTTCCGGCGGCGTCAGGCGCAATACCTGGTCGACCTTGATGTCGTCCGGGTTGGCCAGGTTGTTCCAGGCCGCCAGGTCACGGTAATTCAGGCCGCGGTCGAAAGCGATGCGGATCAGGGTGTCGCCCTTGCGGACGGTATGGAAGCCTTCCTTGTCTTTCACCTCCTCCACCGGTGCCGCTTTCGGCGGGGTGGTCGGTTGCGGTATCGAGCGGTCTTCGACCGGCGCCGGCGTCGGCGGGGTCGAACATGCGGTCAGCACGGCCAGCGAGGCCGCCGTCAGGAAAAGGGAGTATTTCTTCGTCATTCTCTTGGTCAGTGTGTTATACGGTGCCAGGACGCAGCGGCACAAAATGGCAGTGTTCCAGTGTCTGGCGCACCCATTCGTGCTTCCCGACGCGGGTGACCAGTTCGAGATGCTGGGTGCGGGCTCCGACTGGCGCGACCAGGCGGCCGCCGATGTTCAATTGTTCCAGCAGGGCCTGGGGTACTTCCAGTCCCGCGGCGGCAAGGATGATGCCATCGAATGGCGCCGCCTGCGGCAAGCCTAGCATACCATCTCCGTAGTGCAAACGGAGGTTTGGCACCCGCAGGGGACGCAGGTTGGCCTTGGCCAGTTCGTGCAAAGGCTTGATGCGTTCGATGGAATAGACCTCGCGCGCCACGCAGGCCAGCACCGCCGCCTGGTAGCCGCAGCCGGTGCCGATTTCCAGCACGCGGTGCAGGTCCTGCCCGGCGCGCATCACCTCGATCATGCGCGCCACGATATAGGGCTGGGAAATGGTCTGGTGGTGGCCGATCGGCAGCGAAGCGTCGATATAGGCTTGCGGCGCCAAGCCTTCGTCCATGAACTGGTGGCGCGGCACGCTGTCCAGCGCCCCCAGCACCACCGGGTCGCTCACGCCTTGCTTGGCCACGCGCTGCACCATGGCGCGCCGCACGCCTTCCGATACCAGGGCGTGCTGGCGCGGCGCCGCCAGCGGGGCAAGCTGCACCTGGGCCCGTTCCTGGGCGTAGGAATGGGCGCGCGAGGGCGAGGCCACCGGCTGCGGCGGGCGCCAGCCGCCCGGGCTGGCCGCCGCCGTCCTGGCGGCGTTCTGTGTCGCGGTTTGTGGCGTCGCCACGGCGCTATAGACCGGCTTTTTCACCGGGCTCTTGTCGGTGATGGATGACAGGGGCAGCGGGAAAGTGCGGGTCTTGTCGCTCATGCGATGGCCTTTGCCAGGGTAGCGAGTTGTTGGCGGTGGGTCAGGTCGATCTGCAGCGGCGTCAGCGACACGCGGCCATTGGCGACGGCGTGGAAGTCGGTGCCCTCGCCGGCATCCTTGCAGGCGCCGGGCGGGCCGATCCAGTAGATTTCCCGGCCGCGCGGGTCGAGCGCCTTGACCACGGGTTCGGCCTGGTGGCGGCGCCCGAGACGGGTCGGGGTCAGGGGACCCAGCTGCGCATAGGGCAAGGTCGGTATGTTCACGTTCAACAGGTAGGGCCGGTCCAGCAATTCCAGGTAGCGCTGCACCAGCTCGCGCGCCACGCGCGCCGCGGCATCGACGTGGGCCCAGCCATATGCCGCTTGCGAGAAGGCCATGGCCGGGATACCAAACAGATAACCTTCGGTGGCGGCCGCCACGGTGCCGGAATACAGGGTGTCGTCGCCCATATTGGGGCCGTTGTTAATGCCGGACACCACCAGGTCGGGCGCGTGATCGAGCAAGCCGGTCAGGGCCACGTGCACGCAATCGGTAGGTGTGCCATTGACAAAATAGAAACCATTGGCCGCCTGCTGCACCGACAGCGGTCGGTCCAGCGTCAAGGAATTGGACGCGCCGGAGCGGTTGCTGTCAGGGGCCACCACTACGATGTCGGCAATGGGCTGCAAGGCTTCGGCCAGCGCATTGATACCGGGCGCCAGGTAGCCGTCGTCGTTACTGATCAGGATTCTCATACCGGGAATTTTACCTGAAGCAACGACGGCCGCGCCGCGACGGGCCCGACATATTTACATCGCCGCGGGCAGCGGCCAGTAGCCGGTGCGTGCCTCTTCCAGCGGCCAGGGATGGTGGCTGTTCATCGCCGTGGCGGGGGCGGCGGGCAAGCGTTGCCAGGGACACAAGCCGTCGCGGAACCAGTGCAGGAAAGCCTCATAGCCGTCCTGCAGCGCACTCGCCGGCAGTGGCTCGCCTGCCGCCAGGCTGGCGCAATGGGGCAGCTGCACCGCATCGAACCAGGCTTCCAGCGACAGCCAGGGCAAGCCATACGCCTGGGCCAGCGCGCGCTCGAACAGCGGCTGGTAGCCGCCATCGCCGCGCCGCCACAACGCGCACAGTGCCGGGTCCGCCGCATCGATGCGCGAGGGCAACGGGTAGACCAGCAACTGGCGCTGTTCCTCCTCATGGCAGCTGCGGTAGCCGGTGGCGCGCGCCACCAGTTGCTCCAGCCCGTCGAGGTTCTGCCGGTTGGGGGCGAACACCAGCACCAGCCGCGTCGGCAGCAGCGTGGTGCAGATGGCGGCGCAATCGGCGCGCCCGCTGCGGGCGTCGACCAGCACGTGGCCGAAATGGCGGGCCAGGCGCGCGGCAAAGTTGCGGAACAGCGCGGGGCAGGCGTCGAACATGGCTTGCCAGTCCAGCAGGGCCGCGCGTTCCGCATGGCTGCCATCGCACCGCCCAGCGCGCAGCAGCCAGAGGGGCCGGTCGTCGCATGCCCTGACCAGGTATTGCTCCCAATGCACCGCGTCGAGCACCGCTTCGGCCAGCGCATGGTCGCTGGCGTAGCGGCCGGCGCGTTCCTGCAGCTGGTCGCGGCAAGCTTCGAACAGATCGAGCACGCCGGGGGCTTCCGGCGCGCCGGGAAAGTAATAGTGCAGGCCCGGCGCCTCCAGGTCCCAGTCCACCAGCAGGACCGGCGCCATCCGCCGTTGCGCCAGCAGATATCCCAGGTTGGCCAGCGCCATCGTGCGGCCCACGCCGCCCTGGTAGGAATAGAAAGTGGTAACTTCGCCGGCTGATGGCAGCTGCGGCAGGTGCAGGCGTAGGAGTTCCATGGCGCTCTTTCAGGTGTTTATCAGCGTGGGAAATGGGGCGGTGCCGGTGGCCGCCATTCCGGCGGAACCGGCGGCAGCACGAAATCCCTGCAGTCGTGCTGGGGCGGGATGCTCGCCTTCAGGCAGTGGTAGTGCATGGTGATGCGGTCGACGATGCGCCGGATGTCGGGCAGGAAGTCGGGATTGGTCTTCAAGTCGCCGCTCGCCAGCGTGTAGCGCGAAAAGTCCACGTACATGCCCGGCTCCGCGATCTGGCGCGGCAGGCTCAGCGGATGGCGGGTCATGATGACGGGAATGATCAGGTGGCTGGGCAACTCATACCAGCCGCTGCGTTCGGCCTCGATCAGCTGCATGGCGGCGAATTCGCGCCGGGTATATGGGTGGGCTTCGAATTTCGGCGTGTAGATCATGATCATCGACACGCTCTGGCACATGGCCAGCGCAATGCGGCGGTCGATATCGTCGCCGCCACCCAGTTGCTCGCTATCGACGAACAGTTCGGTCTCGTTGTCGAAATGGGGCTCGAGATAGCATTTCAGGGCATCGACCAGGTCGTCCTTGAAATGGCTCATATATGCGTGCTGGCCATGCGCGTAACTGAAAAAGCAGCCGTACCGGATACTCATGGCAATCGCCTCCCCTGCCAGCCCAATTTATTCCCGCGCCATAGGCCACGCCTTGTGCCCGCGCAAACTGTTCTGGGGCATAATCGTACGATCGTTCGATAAATAGGGAGACCATATGAAGGCTATCGTTTGCAAGGACTGGGGCTTGCCCGACACGCTGGTGCTGGAGGAAGTGCCCGATCCGCAGCCCGGACCGGGCCAGGTGGTGCTGCAAGTGAAGGCGGCCGCCGTCAACTTCCCCGACGTGCTGATCATCCAGGGCAAGTACCAGTACCGGCCGCCCTTGCCTTTCACGCCGGGGAATGAAGTGTCCGGCGTGGTGCTGGCGGTGGGCGAAGGCGTACAAGGCTTCAAGCCGGGCGACAAGGCGATTGCCTTCGCCGCGCATGGCGGCTTTGCCGAACAGTTGCTGGTGCCGGCGGCCGCGCTGATGCCGATGCCGCCGGGGATGGATTTCGATACCGCCGCCGCCATCACCCTCACCTACGGCACCTCCCATCATGCCGTGGTGGACCGCGCCCAACTGAAGGCCGGCGAAACCATGCTGGTACTGGGCGCCGCGGGCGGCGTCGGCCTGGCTGCCATCGAGATCGGCAAGGCGCTCGGGGCGCGCGTGATCGCCGCCGCTTCCAGCGAGGAAAAGCTGGCGGTGTGCCGGGAGCATGGCGCCGACGTCCTGATCAACTACAGCAGCGGCGACCTGCGCGAAGCCATCAAGGCTGCCACCGAGGGCAAGGGCCCGGACGTGATTTACGACCCGGTGGGCGGCCAGTATGCCGAACCGGCTTTCCGCTCCATCGGCTGGCGCGGGCGCTACCTGGTGGTGGGTTTCGCCAACGGCGAGATCCCCAAGCTGCCGTTGAACCTCACGCTGCTGAAAGGGGCTTCGCTGGTGGGCGTGTTCTGGGGCGAGTTCGCCAAGCGCGAGCCGAAGGCCAACCTGGCCGGCATGATGCAGCTACTGGGCTGGCTGGCCGAAGGCAAGATCCGTCCGCACATCTCGGCACGCTACGCACTGGCTGACACGCCGCGCGCGCTGGAAGCGATGGCGGCACGCAAGGTGACCGGCAAGGTGATCATCAAGCCCTGAGCACGCGCGCGGCGGCGGCGCGCAGCAGGATGCGCGAATACAGCTTGTGGAAACCGAGCAGTGCGCGGAATGCGCCGCCTTGCCGCGAACGCACGACGGCGGAGCCGAAATACAGGCGCGTGCCGGCGGCTGACGGCACGCCCGGCGCCGGTCCCGGCGCTGGCGCGGGCACGGCCATGAGCCAGGAGCGCGTGCTGCCGGCGACATCGCACATCAGCAATTGCCCCGGCGCACGCGCTTCCACCGACCACGCGGCGAACTGTTCGCGCCGCCCGCCTGCCAGCTCGCGCGCCTCGGCATCGCGCGAAGGGCGCGACACCAACAGCGCCAGCAACAGGCGCTCCAGCTTGAACACGGCCGTGGTATAGAACGCTTCCACGTAAGCCTCATGCGCGACCAGCGCCGGCACGTCGATGGCAAAGCAATCCGTGTAGTCGCCCTGGGCGCGGTAACGCTGCAGCAAGGCGCCATCGGGCAGGTCGGCAATCACAGGTATTGCCATGTGTCGGCACCGTCGAACCGGCGCACTTCCAGTGCCGCCACCACGTCCGGCGCGAAATTGGCCATGTTGACGCCCATGCGGCCATCGCCGTTGGGCTGCAGCGTCTTCCAGTGCGTGACGCAACCGCATGTCCGGCAGCGCACCGTGCGCAGCGACTTGTCGCCCCACACATAGTCTTCGGTGCGTTCGGGGTCGCCGTCGATACGCACCGAAGCCTCTGGGTAGAAGGCCCACAGCGCCCGTGTGCGGCGGCAAATCGAGCAGTTGCAATCGATCGCATAGGCCGGTGCGCCCGGCACTTCGATCGCGATTGCGCCGCAATGGCAGCTGGCTGTCATATTCATTTGGCAAGCATAACGCCTGCCCCGCCAGGGCGCAATCGCCGCGGCTTCAATGGGCCAGTTGCAGCTTCCATTGCCAGGAGAATTTGATCGGGTGTCCCTGGCTGTCGGTGGAGAAGGCCTGCGTCTTGAATTTGTTCAGAAAGGCGATAAAGTCGCCCTGGCTGGTCTCGACGATGGTGGCGCCATCCTGCCAGATTGCGTTTTCGAGATCGTGGCCGCTGCCGATCGGGTCGCCCTGGTTCTGGTGGATGTTGTGCACCCCGAGGCCGGTGTTGAACGGCTCGCCAAACACGTAGAAACGCACGCCCTGCCCGATCACCTGTTCCAGGTCCGTCAGCGCCTGGATGCCGGTGCCGCTGTTCCAGGGCGGGTTCCAGCGCAGGAAGTGCAGGATTTTCGCCAGCCAGCTGCTGTACCATACGTTCCAGAACAGGATGGGCGGGTGCAGCACCGTGGCGCGGATATAGTCGAGCGCGCCTGAGCTGCCGTTCGACGGCAAGCCATGCCAGCCATCGCCCAGCGCCTTGATCGCGGCAACATCGGATTTGCGCAGCTTGACGACGCGCCACTGGATGCCATCAGGCATGAACTTGGGATCGACGTCGATCGCGCACTTGTAGATGCCGGCGGGCGTATTGATGGTCAGGTTACCGTGGTAGTAGCGGCCGTAATTGTCGGGTGGGTCACGGTAATAACTGTTTTTCTGCCCGATGACCACTCCATAGCCATTCGAAAGTCCCATGATCGCTCCTTCTCGGGTTCCAGGTCCTTTCTGCATTCTATTGCTGCGGGCGGGCAGCATGATCACCAATTGTCACCGCGGCGCCGGGCCCTGGCTGGCGGCAGGGCTTGCCTTGGCGCTGTGCGGCGCAGCCCATGGCGGCGAGGTGCTGCTGGACATCCCGACCCGGCCGGGTGCCACCGTGCGCGTGCTGGAAATGACGGGCGAGCGCCCTGCCAGCCACGTCGTGCTCTACCTGGCTGGCGGTTCCGGCCAGCGCGGCCTGCAAGGCGTGTGGCCGGGCAGCCTGCCCAGCGATCCGGATACGCTGTTCGGCGCCCAGCGCCAGCTGGCGGAGCAGGTTGGCGTGATGGTGGCCGTCGACACCGCGAGCGACCATGAGGTGCTGGAAATGATCGACCGCCAGGGTGCCGGGCACCGCCAGGATGTGGCCGCCGTCATCGACTTCATGCGGGCGCGCCACCCGCAGGCGCGCATGGTACTGATGGGCAGCAGCAATGGCGCCTTTTCGGCGGCCTATGTGGCAAACCGGCTGCCCTCGGTGGACAAGGTGGTGCTGATCAATGGCAACGCCGATGCCTGGGCCGAAGTGCCGCACCTGAAGCGGCCCGTGCTGGGCATCCACCACAAACGCGACGCCTGCCTGCCCTTCCGCGACACGTATCCGAAAGCACGCTTCTTTCCCCTGGTCGCGGTCGACAGCGACGCCTTCCCACCCGTGTCGATCGCCACCCGGCGCGACTGCAGCCGCGAAAGCGCGCATGGCCTGCACGGCCAACGCTCCCAGGTCTACCGCGCCATTGGCGACTGGCTGCTCACGGGCCGGGCGCCGCCCAGCCTGCGCTAGCGAGGATGGCTTGCCGGCCGCTCACGCGGCGCGCCGTTCAACCAGCAGGCGCACCGGGCCGGGCAGCCATTGGCGCAGGCTGGCGCCGATGGCCGCTTCGCTGCGCTGCCAGAACACGCCGGCGGCGATGATGCCAATGCCGATCGCCGTCAGTGCCACCGGGAACAGCAGGCTGTCGCGGAACACGGTGTGCGACAAGTGCCCGAGGTAGATCGCAATGCCGATGCCGCCGAACACCGCGAACACGCGGCGCGAGAGGGCCGCGCCGATGGCGACCATCAGGACATTGATCAGGAAGTAGATGAACTTGCCGATTTCGCTGTTCGCATCCATGGCTGTCAAGCCGCCCCAGAACGTCAGTACGCCCCATATGTACAGCCAGAATGCAAAGTCCTTGTTGCTGTGGTTGCGCAGGTCGATCCACAAGGCGAGCAGCGTCATCGCCACCCCGAACACGGCGGAAATGACTTTTCCTTCATGCGAGTACATCGAATAGCCGCCGAGCAGCATGTGGGTGACGTCCATGCTCATGTACCAGAGCGTGACGGCCAGTGGCAAGACGGTGAACGGCATGCGATAGCGCCAGAGCACCACCGCCCCGGCAGCCAGGGTTGCCAGCTCCATCAGGATCCAGCGCCAGTCGATGTGGTAGTGGTAATTGCGGTAGCCGGTGCCGGGCCGGTCGGCCGGCCACAGTCCGAGCATGTGCTGCAGGCCATAGACCGCAAGCGGGACCAGCACCACGGCCAGGGCGGCCAATACCCCGGCCGGCAGCAGCAGGCCGCGCAGGCGCAGCCACTCGACGGCGCCAATCGCAGCGGCCATATAGCAAACCGAAATGAACAGCAAACCGCCTCCGCCGAACCGCTCCCATCCCAATGTCATGAACAGCGACATGGCGCCGATGGCGATCAGCCCACCGAGGTAATACAGGATGTGCGCCGGTTTGAAACCGGGCGTGTGCTGCTCACGCTCCACCAGGAACTGCCACAACCGCCCTGCCTGGCCTTCATCCAGCAAGCCCTGGCTTGCCGCCTCGTCCAACATCGCGCGTGTCAGCTTCATTTCCGCTCCCGGTGCTTAGTGTCCCTTGAAAAATTCTATGACATCGGCCGCTTCGCGCGTACGCTTGAAGGGCGGCAGGCTTTGCCAGATGCGGCGGCCATATGGCTTGGAGATGACGCGCGGGTCGCACAGCATCAGCACGCCGCGGTCGGATTCGTCGCGGATCAGGCGGCCGGCGCCCTGCTTCAGGTTGATGATCGCTTCGGGCAGCGTATGGCCCATGAAACCGTTCAAGCCCTGGCGCTCCATCACCTCGATGCGCGCGGCCAGCACCGGATCGTCGGGCGGCGCGAACGGCAGCTTGTCGATGATCACCAGCGACAGTGCGTCGCCGCGCACGTCCACGCCCTCCCAGAAACTCTGGGAACCGATCAGCACCCCATTGCCCGCCTTGCGGAACTGGTCGAGCAATTCGGTGCGGCCACGGTCGCCCTGCACGAACAGCGGGAACTTCAGGCCGCGCATGTCGAATTCGTCGCGCAGGCGGTCGGCGGCACGCTTGACGGCGCGCAGCGTGGTGCACAGCAGGAAGGTACGGCCGCCGGCCGCTTCGATGATCGGCAGCGCGGCATCCAGCACGGCATCGGTATAACCCATCGAATTCGGGTCCGGCAAGCCTTGCGGCACGTACAGGATGCCCTGCTCTTCGTAGTTGAAAGGGCTGGGCCAATTGCGCGCCACTTCGTTTTCCAGCCCCATCTGCTGGGCGAAATGGGTGAAGTCGTTTTTCACCGCCAGCGTGGCGGAGGTGAAGATCCAGCTGCGCGGCACGCCCTCGCGCTGGCCGTTGAAGATCGGCGCGATCGACAGCGGCGTCTTGTGCAGCTGCAGCGAGCTTTGGAAAGCTTCCACCCAGAACACGGCTTCCTCGCCGGGCTGCACCTTGGCCTTCGGGTCGAACTTCCAGGCTTCCAGGCGGGCCGACAATTCATTGCCGCGCACGCGGCATTGCTCAAGGGTCTCGGCGCGCTCGGCGTTCTTCTCCAGCACGGCGATCATGTCGACCAGCTCATCCTTCAAGGTCTGCAAGGCGGGGAAGAAGTCGCTGGACGGGGCGATCTGCGGCAGCGACATGCGCACGATGTCCTGCGAAAAGGTCAGGCGCAGGTCGCGCGCCGCCTTTTCCACCGGCGTGACCACCTTGGCCCACTCGGCGCCATCGCGCGCGTGGGCCAGGCCCTCGGCCAGCACGTCGCGGCACAGCTCCAGGATCTGCGAGGTGGAGATGCTGTCGCCGAAAAACAGCGTGGCGGTATCGGGCAACTGGTGCGCTTCGTCGAAGATCACCGTGTTGGCGGACGGCAGCAGCTCGGCCACGCCGGTATCCTTCAGCGCCACGTCGGCGAAGAACAGGTGGTGGTTGACCACGACCACGTCGGCTTGCTGCGCTTCGCGGCGCGCCTTCATCACGAAGCAATCCTGGTAGTACTGGCATTCCTGCCCCATGCAATTCTCGCGGGTCGAAGTCACCAGGTTCCACACCAGGGCGTTTTCCGGCACGCGCGCCAGTTCGGCCTTGTCGCCGGTGCTGGTCATCTTCAGGAAGCGCTGGATTTCGCGCAGGTAGCCGACATCTTCGCGCGATGTCATGCGGCCGTTCTGCAGCGTGCGTTCCAGATGGTAGTGGCACAGATAGTTCGAACGCCCCTTCAGCAGCGCAACCGAGACCGGCGCCTGCAAGGCGGCGCGGATAGTCGGGATATCGCGCAGGAACAGCTGGTCCTGCAGGTTCTTGGTGCCGGTGGAGACGATGGTCTTGCCTCCCCACAGCAGGGCAGGCACCAGGTAGGCAAAGGTCTTGCCGGTGCCGGTACCCGCCTCGGCGATCAGCGTTTGCTGCTTGGCGATGGCGTCGGCGATGGCCTTGGCCATCTCGGTCTGCGACTTGCGCGGCCGGAAACCGCCCACCGCCGGGCCCAGCGGGCCGCCCGGGCCGAACAGGCGTTCGATATCGGCGTCGTGCGCGCCCGGCGGAAAAACGGGCTCGCTCGGCGCGCCGGGAACGGCGGTCGGCTGTTGTTGATCTGTCAAAATGTTCTGGGAAATGATGGCCCTGCTCAGGCCGGTACGTCGGGCACCAATTGCATTTTCAGCAGGGTGATATAGTCTTTCAGCTGCAGCTTGCGCTTCTTGAGGCGGCGCAACTGAAGTTGATCGTGGTGACCATCCAGGGTCAACATTTCGATCACCGCGTCCAGGTCGCGATGCTCGACATCGAGCTCGATGATGCGGCGCTGGATTTCTTCTTTGTTGATCATATCGGGAAAGTCGTCTGCACGATTGCGTTGAGCGTTTACATACAGTTTCGTTTGGACAACAATCTATACTTGCAACAAAACTGCATACAGGTGCATAGTTTAACTCAGGTAGTCACTGGAAAGAAGCTGTCAAGACCCTATGAGCACGTACAAGATCGAGGCTGGCACTGCGCAGCATATTGGTAGCCGGCCTCAACAAAATGACCGTGTCGCGCTGTTTACCGCGCCCAAAGCACCCGGCTATGTGCTCGCCGTGCTGGCCGATGGCATCAGCGGCGGCGCCACGGGTGCCGAACAAGTGCTGCACACGGCCAAACAATTATTCGACGAATACCGTGCCTCGGAGACCGTCAGCCTGCCCCGGCTGGAAGAGTTGCTGCGCGAAATCGCGCACGATGTGCACCAGATCCTCACCATGGACCCGCGCACCGGCGCCAGCGAACCGCAGTCCAGCATGGTCTTGCTGGTGCTGACGCCACAGCGCCAGGCCGTGTGGGCCATCGTGGGCGACTCGCGCTTGTATCGTTTTGACAACAAAGAGTGCGTGGGGCGCAGCAGCGATGCGGAGTACGTCGCGCATCTGATGGAGCACGACAAATTGCCGGAGGATGCCGCGCGCAAGCATCGCCAGGCCAAGCTGCTGAATAACGTGCTGGGAAATAAGCAGCGCGAGCCGTATGTGGCGTTCGGGGTGCAGGAGGGGTTGAAGGCGGGCGATGCTTTCCTGCTCTGCTCGGACGGGCTGTGGGCCTATTTCGCGGACGTGGAATTGGCGACGGTGATTGCCAAGAAGGCGCCACGCGAGGCGGCGGAACTGTTGATCAACAAGGCGCGCGAGCGGGCGCAGGGCAAGGGGGATAACTGCTCGATGGCGATCATCAAGCTGGCGGCGCCGCCTAAGGAAGAGGTGAATTACACGGTGCAGAAACTGCGCAAGGCGGTCTGAAACCGGTAAAGCGGCCAGCGGCCTTGAGACCGTTGGGGGTCTGACCCTGCGGGTCTGACCCCGGTTTACCGGTTTTGTCCTTCAGCCGCCCGCCGCTTCTTCTCTTCCTTCTCCGCCAGCTTGGCCGCAATCTCCGCCTGCCGCTTCTCGGAAGCCGCCTTCTTGCGTTCAAACTCCGCCGCCTTGGCAGCGCGTTCCGGCGCTTCCGCCGCAATGCGGGCCGACCGTTCGCGTTCCCGCGCATCATGTTCGGCCTGGCGCTGTTGCAGCGACACGGCCGCCGGCGTCGGTGCCGGCTTGGTTTCCGGATCCGGCTTGGCCGGCTTCGGGTGCGCCGCGAGATAAGCCGCTTCCGCCGCATCCTTCTGCGCCCGGTCTTCCAGCTCCCGGTCGCGCATCTCCACCGCCTGGCGGCGCTTGAAATAGCTCGCCTCCACCTCCACCGCCCGCAGCTCGGCCAGACGCATGCGGCGCTGTTCCCTGGCCTTGTCCAGGCAGGCGTTGACGAAGAACTTGTCGTAGCAAAGCTGTTCGCTGGCGCCGTATTCCGCCTCCACGGCTTCGCGGTCCTTCTTCACCTGCGCCAGGCGCGCGTCGGCCTGCTCCACCGAGTGGGTCTCGGGAATGCGCGGCGCGCCAATCGTTGCCGGACGGCCGATGTCCTGTGCCAGCGCAGCGCCGGACAGCATCAAGGCCAGCCAGATCCAGTTCTTCAAATTCTTCTCCTTGTCAGGACAGCTTGTCGGCGGCGCCGCGCTGTTCCTTTTCCATGTACTCGCGCGACTGCATCTCGACGATGCGCGACACGGTGCGGTGGAATTCATTGGCCAGTACGCCGCTGGTGTACAGCTCTTCCGGCTCCACCTCGGCCGACATGATGAGCTTGACCTTCTGGTCGTAAAACACGTCGACCAGCCAGGTGAAGCGGCGCGCTTCGGACGACTGGCCGGCCGACATCATCGGAATACCGGACAATATCACGGTATGGAAGCGGCTGGCGATTTCCAGGTAATCGTTCTGCGAGCGCGGGCCGCCGCACAAGGTGGCGAAGTCGAACCAGATGATGGTGCCGGCGCGCCGCAGGGCTTTCAGGTCGCGCCCTTCGACATGGATGTGCGGGTCTTCGTCGGCCGTTTCGGCGATGCGGGCGAAGGCTTCGCGCAGCTGGTGGTCGGTGTTGGCGTTGAGCGGCGTGTAGTAGGCGTCCACCTGCTCCAGGGCCCGCCCTCGGTAGTCGATGCCGGCGTCCACGTTCAGCACGTCCATCTTTTCCTTCAGCAGGGCGATGGTGGGCAGGATGCGGTCACGGTGCAGGCCATCAGGATACAGCGTGGACGGCTCATAATTCGAGGTCATGATGAAGGCCACGCCGTTGTCGTACAAGGCTTTCATCAGGTTGTACAGGATCATGGCGTCGGCCACGTCCGATACGTGGAATTCGTCGAAGCAGATCAGGCGGTATTTTTTCGCGATGCGCCTGGCGACTTCGTCCAGGGGATTTTCAACGCCGCGCAGCTCGTCGAGCTGCATGTGGACGTCGCGCATGAATTCGTGGAAGTGCAGGCGCGTCTTGCGCACCAGCGGGATCACCGAATAGAACGAGTCCATCAGGAAGGATTTGCCGCGCCCTACCCCGCCCCACATGTACACGCCGCGCGGGGGCGTTGGGCGGTTGATCAGGCGTTTGAAGCTGTTCGAGCGCTGGGACTTGTATTCGACCCATTCGTCGTAGCACTGCTGCAGGCGGTCGACGGCGCGCTGTTGGGCGGCGTCGGGTTTGAAGTCGCGCTGCTCGAGCGCGTGCTGGTAAAACTCTTGGACGTTCATGTTTTTAAACCGGTAAACCAGTGTCAGACCCACAGGGTCTGACACTTATGACGCGGCTGTCGCGGGCCGGCTTACCGGTTTTAGAAGTTCAGCGTACGCTTGTCGACCGCCAACGCCGCTTCCTTGGTCGCTTCCGACAGCGATGGGTGTGCGTGGCAGATGCGCGCGATGTCTTCGGCCGAAGCCTTGAACTCCATCGCCACCACCGCTTCGGAGATCAGCTCGGAAGCCATCGGGCCAACGATATGCACGCCCAGGATCTCGTCGGTGGTTGCATCGGCCAGGAACTTCACCATGCCGTTGGTATCGCCCAGCGCGCGTGCGCGGCCGTTGGCCAGGAACGGGAAGGTGCCGGCCTTGTAGGCCACGCCTTCCGCCTTCAGCTGCTGCTCGGTCTTGCCCACGGAAGCGATTTCCGGATGGGTGTAGATGACGGACGGCAGGGTGTTGAAGTTGGTGTGGCCATGCTGGCCGGCGATACGCTCGGCCACGGCAACCGCCTCTTCTTCCGCCTTGTGCGCCAGCATCGGGCCGCGCACCACGTCGCCGATCGCCCATACGTTCGGCAGGTTGGTCTTGCAGTCTTCGTCCACGGTCACCAGGCCGCGCTCGTCGACCGCCAAGCCCACTTTGTCGGCGCCCAGGCCGATGGTGTTGGCCACGCGGCCGATCGAGACGATCAGCTTGTCGAAAGTGGCGTTCAGCGCTTCGCCCTTGGCGTCGGTGTACTCGACCTTGACGTTGTCCTTGCCCGCTTCAACCTTGGTGATCTTGCAGCCCAGGTTGATCGACAGGCCCTGCTTGGTCAGCAGCTTGTGCGCTTCCTTGGCGATCTGCTCGTCGACGGCGCCCAGGAAGGTCGGCAGGCCTTCCAGCACGGTCACATCGGAGCCCAGGCGGCGCCATACGGAGCCCAGTTCCAGGCCGATCACGCCGGCGCCGATCACGCCCAGCTTGGCCGGGACGGACTCGATGTTCAGCGCGCCGGTATTCGACAGGATCAGCTTCTCGTCGAACGGTGCACCTGGCAGTGCGCGCGGGTTGGAGCCGGTGGCGACGATGATGTGCTTGCCGGTGATGTTGTCGGTGGTCTGGCCGGAGATGGCGATCGGGTAGCCTTCAGCGCCGGCGGCACCGGCGAATGCGCCGCGGCCGTGGAAGAAGGTCACCTTGTTCTTCTTGAACAGGAACAGGATGCCGTCGTTGTTCTGCTTGACCACGGTGTTCTTGCGCTTCAGCATTTGCGCGACGTCGAAGGACAGGCCTTCCACGTTGATGCCGTGCTCCTTGAAGCCGTGCGACGCGTGTTCGAAATGCTCGGACGACTGCAGCAGCGCTTTCGATGGGATGCAGCCTACGTTGGTGCAGGTGCCGCCTGGGGCCGGCTTGCCTGCTTCGTTGCTCCATTCGTCGATACAGGCCACGGAGAAGCCCAGTTGCGCTGCGCGGATGGCAGCGATGTAACCGCCGGGACCGGCGCCGATCACTACTACGTCAAATTGTTTGTTGCTCATGTCTTTTCCCAATCATTGGTCGTCCAGGGGGACGAAGATCCACATAAGGATGTAAATGAGGCCGCCGAAGCCGAGGCAGGTCGCCACCAGGACGAAGATCAGGCGCCAGATCCAGGATTCGATGCCGGTCTGGCGCGCGATGCCGCCGCACACGCCGCCTAACCAGCGGTCGCGGCTGGAGCGGCGCAGCTTGCCGACTTCGGTGGCGAAGTCCTCGCCCGCTTGCTGGCCGCCTTGCAGCAGTTTTTCCTTGGCGCGGGCGAACTCTTCATCGCTCAGGGCGCCGGCCTGGTGCAGCTCGTGCAGGCGCTTCAGTTCTTCGGAGACGCTCATGTGACTCCCTTCGAATTTTTAAACCGGTAAACCGGTGTCTGACCCGCAGGGTCAGACACCTTTTTTACGCGGCAGTCGCGGGCCCAGTGTCTGACCCTGCGGGTCAGACACTGCTTTACCGGTTCTTACAGGTCCAGCAGCAGGCGCGCAGGATCTTCCAGCGCTTCCTTCATCGCCACCAGGCCCAGCACCGCTTCACGGCCGTCGATGATACGGTGGTCGTAGGACATCGCCAGGTAGTTCATCGGGCGGATCACGATCTGGCCGTCGACGACGACAGCACGTTCCTTGGTCGCGTGCACGCCCAGGATTGCCGATTGTGGAGGGTTGATGATCGGGGTCGACAGCATGGAGCCGAAGGTACCGCCGTTCGAGATGGAGAAGGTGCCGCCGGTCAGGTCTTCCAGGGTCAGCTTGCCTTCCTTGGCCTTGGCACCGAATTCACCGATCTTCTTCTCGATCTCGGCGATGCTCATCTGGTCTGCGTTGCGCAGGATAGGCACCACCAGGCCGCGTGGGGAACCCACGGCGATACCGATGTCGAAGTAGCCGTGGTAGACGATGTCGTTGCCGT
>CBFGQI010000113.1:0-17345 GCA_965650885.1 uncultured Oxalobacteraceae bacterium | reverse complement strand
GGCATGAACGTGGAGGAAAAGCAGGACATGTGCCGCTTCATCCTCGACGTCAACGAGCAGTTCGGCACCACCATCGTCCTGATCGAACACGATATGGGCGTGGTGATGGATATCTCGGACCGCGTGGTGGTGCTGGACTACGGCAAGAAGATCGGCGACGGCACGCCGGACGAAGTGCGCACCAACCAGGATGTGATCGACGCTTACCTCGGAGTGGCCCACTAAATGGACATCAATTTCTTTGCCGAGGTGCTGATCGGGGGCTTGCTGTCCGGCGTGATGTACGCGCTGGTGGCGATTGGCTTCGTGCTGATCTACAAGGCTTCCGGCGTGTTCAACTTTGCGCAGGGCGCAATGGTGTTCTTCGCCGCGCTCACCTGCGTGGGCTTCATGGACAAGTTCGGGCTCTCGCTGTGGCTCGCCATCCCGGCCACGGTGCTGGCGATGATCATCCTCGGCCTGGCGATCGAACGCGTGGTGCTGCGGCCCCTGGTCAACCAGCCTGAAATCACGCTGTTCATGGCCACCATCGGCCTGGCCTTCTTCATCGAAGGGTTGGCCCAGCTGATCTGGGGCTCACAAGTGCACAAGCTGGAAATCCCCATCGAGGACGTGCCGAGCGAATACCTGATGGACAAGTTCAACATCATCGTGTCCAAGTTCGACCTCACGGCCGCCGCCATTTGCGGCGTGATGGTGGCAGCACTGGCGCTGATGTTCGCCAAGACCAAGGTCGGCCGCGCCCTGCGCGCGGTGGCGGACGACCACCAGGCGGCGCAGGCGGTGGGCATCCCGCTGCAGCGCATCTGGGGCATCCTGTGGGCGGTGGCCGGCATGGTGGCGCTGGTGGCCGGCATGCTGTGGGGAGCGCGCAATGGCGTGCAGTTTGCGCTGACCTTCATCGCACTGAAAGCGCTTCCGGTGCTGATACTGGGCGGCTTCACTTCGGTGCCGGGTGCGATTGTCGGCGGCCTGATCATCGGCGCCTCGGAAAAGCTGGCGGAAGTCTATATCGGTCCGCTGGTCGGCGGCGGCATCGAAGGCTGGTTCCCCTACGTGCTGGCCTTGCTGTTCCTGCTGGTGCGCCCGGAAGGGCTGTTCGGCGAAAAAATCATCCGGAGGATCTGAGCGATGTTCTACCGCGAAGCAGGACAATTCAAGACCAGCTACGAGGCGGACGGCCAGATCCTGCCGATCCGCCAGGACCGCATCGCCCTGCTGGCCACGCTCGCCGTGGCATTGCTGGTGCTGCCGATGGTGTCGTCGCCCTACATGCTGTCGGCGATCTTCATCCCCTTCCTGATCTTCTCGCTGGCGGCGCTGGGCCTGAACATCCTGACCGGCTATGCCGGCCAGCTGTCGCTCGGGACGGCCGCCTTCATGGCGGTGGGCGCCTTCTCCGCCTATAACTTCATGCTGCGCGTCCCTGGCATCCCGGTGCTGGCGGCCTTCGTGCTGGGCGGCTTGTGCGCCGCCATGGTCGGCATCGCGTTCGGCCTGCCGTCGCTGCGCATACGCGGCTTCTACCTGGCCGCGTCCACGTTGGCGACACAATTCTTCGTGGTGTGGTGCCTGACCAAGATCGGCTGGCTGACCAATTACAGCTCGTCCGGCGTGATCACGGCACAGAGGATGGAAATTTTCGGCTACGGCTTCGACACGCCGGAACGCAAATACCTGCTGGTACTGGCTGTGGTGGCGCTGATGGCGCTTCTGGCCAAGAACATGATCCGTTCCAACGTGGGACGCTCCTGGATGGCGGTGCGGGACATGGACGTGGCGGCGGAAGTGATCGGCATCCGCCTGATGCGCACCAAGCTGCTGGCCTTTGCCGTCAGCTCATTCTATTGCGGCGTGGCCGGCGCCCTGTACGCCTTCGCCTACCTCGGCACCGTCGAGCCGGAAGCCTACAACCTGGACCTGTCCTTCCGCATCCTGTTCATGATCATTATCGGCGGGGTCGGTTCGGTGCTGGGCTCCTTCCTCGGCTCGGCCTTCATCGTGCTGCTGCCGGTATTCCTGAATATCGTGGCGCACGGCCTGGCGCTGCCGACCACCGTGGCATCGAACCTGGAGCTGATGGTGTTCGGCGCCCTGATCATCTTCTTCCTGATCGTGGAACCCCACGGTCTGGCGCGTTTGTGGCAAATCGGTAAAGAGAAACTCCGCCTGTGGCCCTTCCCGCACTGAGCGGCAACTATAACCTGGAGACATCACATGAAATCGTTCGTACTCGGCATTGCCGTAGCAAGCAGCATCGCCGCCAGCAGCGCCTGGGCCCAATCGGCCGAACAATTCGTCGCCCTGCCCTCCTATCGCGTCGGCCCCTATGCGGCCGGCGGTTCCGGATTCTACGGCGGCGTGATTGACTACTTCAACCTGGTCAATGCCAACGGCGGCGTCAACGGCGTGAAAATCAGCTGGGAGGAATGCGAGACCGAATACAACCCGTCGCGCGGCGTGGAATGTTACGAACGCCTGAAGACCAAGAATGGCGGCGCCACCGTGGTGGAGCCGCTGTCGACGGGCATCGCCTACGGCATCCTGGACCGCATCCCGCAGGACAAGATCCCGATGACCACCCTGGGCTATGGCCGCTCCGATGCCGCCAACGGCAAGGTCTTCCCCTATGTCTTCCCCCTGATCACCAACTACTGGAGCCAGGCGGCGGGCATGATCAAGTACCTGGGCGACAAGAGCGGCGGCATGGATAAGCTCAAAGGCAAGAAGATCGTGCACCTGTACCACGACTCGGCCTTCGGCAAGGAACCGTTGCCGGTGCTGGAGGCGATGGCGTCGCAATACGGCTTCGAGCTGATCAAGATCCCGGTCGCGCCGCCGGGCAGCGAACAGCAGTCGCAATGGCTGCAGATCCGCCAGGCCAAGCCGGATCACGTGATTCTCTGGGGCTGGGGCGTGATGAACTCGGTGGCCATCAAGACCGCGCAGCGCAACGGCTTCCCGCGCGAGAAGATGCTGGGCGTGTGGTGGGCCGGCTCCGAGGAAGACACCGTGCCGTCGGGCGATGCGGCCAAGGGCTACACCTCGATGACCTTCAACACCCCCGGCAACTACCCGCTGCTGGATGAACTGCGCAAGAAGGTCTACGCCGGCGGCAAGGGCAACCTGGCCGACCAGAGCCGCATCGGCTCGGTCTACCACATGCGCGGCCTGACGGCGGGCGTGATGTACGTCGAAGCGATGCGCGCCGCGCAGGAAAAGTTCGGCAAGGGCAAGCCCGTCACCGGCGAGCAGCTGCGCTGGGGCCTGGAGAACCTGAACATCGACGAAGCGCGCCAGAAAGTGCTGGGCGTGTTCAATATGTTCCCGACCGTGAAGACTTCCTGCGAAGACCATGAAGGCTCCGGCGCGGTGAAAGTCCAGCAATGGGACGGCAAGGCCTGGAAGGCAGTCACCCCCAACTGGGTGGTGGGTGACAAGGCCCTGCTGCGCAAGCTGGTGGACGAATCGTCCGGCAAGTACGCCGCCGAGAAAAAGATCACCCCGGCCTGCATGAAGTGAGCGCCCAATGAGCTACCTGTCAGTCAATAACATCGAGGTCATTTACGACCACGTGATCCTGGTGCTGAAAGGCGTGTCGCTGCAAGTCCCGCAGGGCAAGATCGTCGCCCTGCTGGGCGCCAACGGCGCCGGCAAGTCCACCACGCTGAAGACCATCTCCACCCTGCTGCGCGGCGAGCGCGGCGACGTCACCAAGGGCGAGGTGCAATTCAAGGGGGAACGCATCGACCAGCTCACGCCCAATGAGCTGGTCAAGCGTGGGCTGTCGCAAGTGATGGAGGGACGTCACTGCTTCGGCCACCTGACCATCGAGGAGAATTTGCTGACAGGTGCTTATACGCGCAGTGCCTCGCGCGCCGAGATGAAGGAATCGCTGGAAAAGGTCTACCACTACTTCCCCCGCCTGCGCGAACGCCGCAACAGCCAGGCCGGCTACACCTCCGGCGGCGAACAGCAGATGTGCGCCATCGGGCGTGCGCTGATGGCCAAGCCTTCCATGATCCTGCTGGACGAGCCTTCGATGGGCATCGCGCCGCAGATCGTGGAAGAGATCTTCGGCATCGTGAAGGATTTGAACGCGAAGGAGAACGTATCCTTCCTGCTGGCCGAGCAGAACACCAATGTGGCCCTGCGCTACGCGGACTTCGGCTACATCCTGGAGAACGGCCGCGTGGTGATGGAAGGCGAGGCCACGGAGCTGGCCAACAATGAAGACGTCAAGGAGTTCTACCTCGGCATGTCCGGCGCGGGCCGCAAGAGCTTCCGCGACATGAAATTTTATCGACGCCGCAAACGCTGGCTAGCTTAATCAAGGTGCCAGCTGCTGACACGCGAAGCGTGTTAGCACCTGGAACCTTCTGACTATATGAACCTGAAAAAAGCCAAAGAATTCTGCATGGCCCTTCCCGGCGCTACGCAAGGCATCAAATGGGGCGACAACCTGGTGTTCTCCGTAGGGGAAAAGATGTTCGCTGTCATGCACGACGATGCCCAGGCGCGCTCCATCAGCTTCAAGGTCGACGACGACCGCTTCCTGGAGCTGACCGACCGCGACGGCATCATCCCCGCCCCCTATCTGGCGCGTGCCAAATGGGTGCAGGTCGAAGACCTGGCGCGGCTGCCGGATGCCGAGGCAAAGGAATTGCTGAAACGCGCGCACCGCCTGGTGTTCGCCAAATTGACCAAGAAACTGCAACGCGAGATTGAAGGAGCGGCATGATGGCCGAAACCCTCGACAGCCTCGAAACGCGCCCGCATGCCGAGCGCGAACGTGACCTGATGCAGCGTTTGCCGCTGCTGGTAGCGCAAGCGCAGACGGCGCCCGGCTGGGCGCGCATCCTGGCCGGCGTCGACGCCTCGCGCATCAACAGCCGCGAAGCCCTGGCACAGCTGCCGGTCACGCGCAAGTCCGGGCTGAAGGCGCTGCAGGCGCAGCAACGTCCCTTCGGTGGCCTGAACAGCACCCCTGCCGGCAAGCTGGCGCGCATCTTCATGTCGCCCGGCCCGATTTTCGACCCGGAAGGACGGGCAGTGGACTGGTGGCGCTTTTCGCGCCCCATGTTCGCCACCGGTGTGCGTCCGGGCAGCCTGGTGCAAAACTGTTTTTCCTACCACTTTACGCCCGCCGCCTTCATGGTGGAAGGCGGTGCGGCGCGCATCGGCTGCACCGTGATTCCGGCCGGCGCAGGCCAGACCGAGCTGCAAGTGCAGGCCATGGCGGAATTGCGCCCTGACACCTATATCGGCACGCCCTCCTTCCTGAAAATCATCATCGAGAAGGCCGCCGAAATGGGGGCCGACATCAGCAGCGTCAAGCGCGCCATGATGGGCGCCGAAGCGCTGCCGGAATCCCTGCGGCAGTGGTTCGCCGAGCGCGGCGTGGGGGAAGTGATACAGACCTATGCATCGGCCGACATCGGCAGCATCGCCTACGAGACGCGCAGCAACGGCAAGCTCAATCCCGGCATGGTGCTGGACGAGGACGTACTGCTGGAAATCGTGCGGCCCGGCTCCGGCGAGCCGGTCGCGCCGGGCGAAGTGGGTGAAGTGCTGGTCACCTTGTTCAACCCCGACTACCCATTGATCCGTTTCGCCACCGGCGACCTGTCGGCGGTGCTGGCGGATGCCGGCCCCTCCGCCTGCGGCCGCACCAATACCCGCATCAAGGGCTGGCTGGGGCGCGCCGACCAGACCACCAAGGTGCGCGCCATGTTCGTCCATCCGTCGCAGGTGCACGAAATCGCGCGCCGCCACCCCGGCCTGGGCAAGACGCGGCTGGTGGTCTCCGGCAAGATCGCCGACGAAGTGATGACGCTGCACTGCGAGACCGACGACCCGGCATTGCAGGCGCAGGCGGCCGACATCGTCGCCACCATCCGCGACATCACCAAACTGCGCGGCGAAGTGCAGTTCGCGCCGCGCGGCAGTTTGCCGAATGACGGCAAGATCATCGACGATGTGCGCGATTACAGTTGAGATGATACGGCGTGTGGCGTAAATCCAACTGTTCCTAGGGCGGGCGGCGGAATGGCGGGATAATTGAGCCATTCTTCACCTGCTTCAGAATCATCATGCAAGACTTTCACCACAACCGCGCCCGCGCGCTGCTCGACAACGCGGAAGAGCTGTTCGACCAGGAAACGGTGCAGGCGGCGGTCAGCCGCATGGCCGGCACGCTGAACGACCGGTTCGGCGATCCTTCCAGACAGGAATTCCCGCTGGTACTGGGCGTCATGGGCGGCGCCGTGGTGTTCACCGGCAACCTGCTGCCGCAGCTCACCTTCCCGCTCGAATTCGACTACATCCACGTCAGCCGCTACGGCGATGAAGACCAGGGCGGCAAGGTGGTGTGGAAAGTGGTGCCGCGCCCGACCGTATCGGGCCGCACGGTGATTGTGCTGGACGACATCCTGGACGAAGGCGAAACCCTGGCCCACGTCAAGGAACGCCTGCTGGAAATGGGCGCCAAGGAAGTCATCATCGCCGTGTTCTGCGACAAGAATATCGGCAAGACCAAGCCGGTGAAGGCGGACCTGGTCGGCCTGACCATCCCGAACCGCTTCGTGGTCGGCTTCGGCATGGATGCCTATGGCTATTGGCGCAACCTGCCGGGCCTGTGGGCCATCAACCCGGACGACTTGAGCACGCGCTAAGCGCCGGCGGGCAGACGGATCACCGCATCCAGTCCGCCGCCCGGGTGGTTGGCCAGCAGCAGCTGGCCGCCATGCCCTTCCACGATGCCGCGCGCGATACCGAGGCCCAGGCCCATGCCGGCGTCGTTGCGTTCGCGCCCGTGCGACAGGCGCACATAAGGCTCCAGCAGGCTCGATATCGCCTCTTCCGGCACGCCGGGACCGTGGTCGCGCACCGAAATCTCAGTCCAGCCTTCGGTTGAACGCACACTGATTTGCGCGCGTTCGCCGTAAAACAAGGCATTGTCCAGCAGGTTGCCGATGGCGCGTTTGAGTGCCAGCGGCTTGCCGCGCACGGCGATGCCGCTGTCCTGGTAGGCGACACTGTGTCCCGCGAGCTGCGCGCTGCGTACCAGGCGGCGGATCAGCGCATCCAGTTTCACTTCCGTCGGGTTCTCGTGGATGTCGCTGTCCTTCACGCATTGCAGCGCGCCCTTGACCATCATATCCAGTTCATCCAGGTCTTCTTCGAATTCTGTGCGCAAAGCATCGTCGTCGAGCAATTCGGCGCGCAGCTTCAGGCGTGTGATCGGCGTGCGCAAGTCGTGCGAAATTGATATGAACAGGCGTTCTCGGTCCTTGATGTATTTGGCGATGCGCTCTCGCATGGCGCCGAAGGCACGCGCCGTGTTGACGAATTCGCGACTGCCGGACTCGGGCAGCGCCGGCGCGTGTTCATCCTTGCCAAAGGCTTCGGCGGCGTCCGACAACGCGGCCAGCGGACGCGTGATCGAGCGCACCACCAGGAAAGACAGCAGCAACAGCACCGCCAGCGACACGCCTTGCACCACCAGCTTATCCGGCGACAGCGGGTCGTTACTGTTCAGGAAGTAGGGGTTGGGCATGAGGGTGGCGAGATATAGCCAGTTGCCCGGCTCCAGTTCGGTCTGGATCACCAGGATCGGCGCCGGGTCCGGCTTGAGCAGCAGGATGTGGCGCACCCAGGCTTCCGGCAAGTCGCCCACGCGGATACCGTCGGGGGAAACCGCCAACTGGTCGGGCCAGGCAAACGCCAGGCGCAGCGCGCCATCGCCGGCCAGATCCTTGCGCAGCGTGGCTGCCAGCGCGTCAAGCGCGGTCTGTGCCAGCGGCTGCGGAGCAATCTGCTGCACCGCGACCTCGCCACGGTTCAGCGCAACGTAGAAACGCGTGCCGCCCATTTCGCGGAACTGCTGGATCAGGAGGCTGCGGTAGCTCGGAGGCAGGCTGCGGAAAAACCGGATCGAGCTGGCCGCGCCCTGCCCCAGGTATTGCGCGGCCGATTTCACGTCGGCCTCGGTCTTGTCGCGCAACTGCATGGTCCACAGTACGCTGCCGGCCACCTGGGTCAACAGCAATCCGGCCACCATGACCAGGGACAGCCGCGCCAGCAGCGATTGCGGCCAGAATTTACGCATGCGTCACCGCCACCGTGGCGGAGAATACATAACCGGCGCCGCGCACGGTCTTGATCAGCATCGGTTGCTTGCCGTCGTCATTGAGCCGCAGCCGCAGGCGGCTGATCTGGACGTCGAGCGAGCGGTCGAGCGGCCCGGCATCGCGGCCACGCGTCTCTTCGCACAGCAGGCTGCGGTCCAGCACCGTGCCAGGATGTTCGACGAAGTATTTCAGCAGCTGGAAATCGAGGCCGGTCAGCGCCAGCGGGTTGCCTGCGCTGTCCACCACTGTGCGTTCCGCCACGTCCAGCGTGAAGCCGTTGAAGTGGTAGGCGCGCACCGTCTGCGCCGGTTCCGCCCCGGCGCGGCGCAGGATGGCCTTGATGCGCGCCAGCAGTTCGCGTGGGCTGTAAGGCTTGGCGATGTAATCGTCGGCGCCCAGCTCCAACCCCACCACGCGGTCGGTCTCGTCCGAGCTGGCCGTCAGCATGATGATGGGCAGGTTGGAGCGCTTGCGCACAATGCGGCACAGCGCAAAGCCGTCGGTATCGGGCAGCATCACGTCCAGGATCACCAGCGACAGCTGCTCGGCATGCGATTGCAGCGCGGCCAGGAAACTCTCGCCGTCATGCGACAGGATCACCTCGTACTGGTTCTTTTCCAGGTAGGCCTTGAGCAGCAATCTGGTTTTTTGGTCGTCATCGACGATCAGGATCTTGCGTGCCATGTGGGCTTCCTTGCGGTTTGTGGGAGCGAAGGTTCAGGGTGCGCAGCAGACCGGCCAGACGGCGCTGCGTTTCGGCCGGCGCGATGCCGTCATCCAGGTAGAAGCGGTGCAATTCGGCGATCACGGCGTCGCGGCTTTCCTCGTCGGCGGCCATGCGATGCACCAGGCTGGGTGCCAGCCCCGCCGTGCCGCGCGCGAAACCGCGCCATGAGGAGCGCGCGCAGCTGTCCATTGCCGTCTGGCTGGCATCGCGCCGCACCGGCACCGAGCCTTTGGCGGCGCTGTACTGCTGTTGCGCCAGCGGCGACATGACGGTTTTTGCCAGCTTTTCCTGCGCGGACTGGTGGGCGTAGTCGTTGACGAACATGGCCAGCGTGTCGACGCTGTAGAGATGGTACTTGTCGGTGCCCGGCAGCGGGATACAGGCGAAATCCGCATCGATCGCCTGTCCAAGCTCCGTCAGTTCGGCCTTGGCCCAGTCGCCCATCACAAACATCGCGGCTTCGCCGCGCACGAACCGCTTGATCGCCTCGGTCCACGGCTGCTCCTCCGCCGGGTTGAGCATCCACCCCTTCATCGCCCGCAAGCGCTGCAATGCCTGCGCCAGGCGCGGATCGGAGGCCGCCTGCGGATTCTGCCGCACGAACAGTTCGCGGTAGTACTCCGGCCCGCCGCTTGCCAGCAGGAGGTTTTCGAACAGCGTGGCAACCTGCCACGGCTCGCTGCTCTGCACCAGGGGGGCGATGCCGGCAGAGCGCAATTGCCGCGCGGCCCGTTCAAACTCCGGCCAATTGGCTGGCGGCGCGATATTCAGGCGCGCGAACAGCTTGCGGTTGTAGAACAGGGTGTTGATACGGTGGATGCCAAGAGGCGCAGCCACCACATGGCCGCGATGCCGGACCAGCTCGCGCACCGTGGGAAACAGCACCTTGTCCCAGTTGCCGGCGCTGGCCACGCTATCGAGTTCCAACAGCAAGCCAAGTTCCGCCCACTCGCCGATGGAAACGCCGATGATCTGGGTCGCGTCCGGGGCGTTGCCCGCCAGGACGCGGCTGCGCAGCACCTTGCCGGCACCGAGTCCGGCGCCGCCCGGGATGGCGGCATCCTGCCAGCTGATGCCTTCATCGGCCAGGCGCGCCGCCAGCACGTTGGCGGCATGACGCTCGCCGGCCGACGTCCACCAGTGCAGCACCTGCAGCGACGGCCCGGCCGCGGCGCGGCATTGCACGGACATCAGCAACAGGGGAAGTGCAAGCAGGCGCGCCAGGCGCGCGATCTGCAGACGCCGTTCGGACTTGGGCACACCTACTCCAGCAGATAACGATCCGGCAATTCTATCTCCATGAGGTCATTTTGTGTCCTTTTACGGCGTAGAACAGGATCAGCGCGTAGCAGGGCAACAGCAGCCAGTAGGCGGCCTGCGCGCCGGAGCGGTCCGACAGATGCCCGTACAGCATGGGCAACAGCGCCCCGCCGGCGATACCCATGATCAGCAAGGCGGAACCGCTGGCGGTGTAGCGGCCCAGGCCTTCCAGCGCCAGCGGCCAGATTGCCGGCCACACCAGGGCGTTGGCAAAGCCCAGCATGGCAAGGTACATGACCGTATCCGGCACGGCAGGCACGCCGAGCCAGCCCAGCATCGCTTGCGACAGGCCGCTGCCGGTGGCGGAACCTTGCACCACGCCGACGGAGAACAGCAATCCGCAGACGGCGGACAGCAACAGGGCCCGTTTCTGAGAAAGCCAGCGCGGGATCGCCACGATGCCGACGATGTAGCCTGCCACCATGAAGCCCATGGTGTAGGACGTGAGGATGCCAAAGTTTCCGACCTTCAGGCCATGTCCGTAAAGGCCGATGGTGTCGCCTGCGATCACTTCCACGCCGACGTACACGAACAGGGCCAGCGCGCCCAGCACCAGCTGAGGAAACTGCAGGACGCCCCAGCGCGAACCGCCTTCCTCGTCGGCCTGCCGCTGGCCGGGGATTTCGCGCAAGGGGGCAAGCCGCACCACCACGGCCATCGCCAGCAGGCCGCCCGCCATCAGGGCATATGGGAACACCAGGCGCTGCGCCAGCTGGCTGCGCTGCTGCGGATCATCACCTGCGCCGCCGAGATTGCCGATATCGGACAGGATCAGGCCACTGAACGCCAGCGGCACCAGCACGCCGGCGGTTTTGTTGAACAGCCCCATGATGCTGATGCGCATGGCGGCACTCTCGCGCGCGCCGATACAGACGATGTAGGGATTGATCGCGGTCTGCATCAGCGTCATGCCGCTGGCGAGGGTGAACAGCGCCAGCAGGAACAGCGGGTAAGAGGTGGCGCGCGCGGCGGGAATGAACAGCATGGCCCCCAGCGCCATGACACCCAGCCCGAGCGACATGCCGGTCCGATAGCCGGTGCGGCGCAGCACGGCCGCTGACGGCAAAGCCATCAGGGTATAGGCGATGTAGAACGCGAACGTGACCCACAGGGACTGGAAGTTGTTCAGGTCGCAGGCGATCTTGAGGAAGGGGATCAGCGATCCATTCAGCCAGGTTGCGCAGCCGAGGATGAAAAACATCAGGCCGATGAAAGTCATCGCAACTGCCACGCTGGCGCCTGGGACGGCCTGGGCGCCGGCCATCTCGAAGGTCTGTTCTTTGTTCATGTGAATCCGGAAAGCGAAGTGGGGAAGCCTCCCCCCGGCCGGGAGGAGGCGTGGCTGCGGGTCAGAACTTGCCGCGCAGCCCGATGCTGTAGCGTGAACCGTTCTCGTACACGCCGACCGGCAAGCCGTCGGTGGTGTTGGTGCGGATCAGCTCATTGCCGATGTTGACGGCGGCCGCGTAGATGCTCAGCTGCGGGGTGATGTCCCAATTGGCGGTGGCATCCCATTGGCCGTAGGCGCTGGTCACGTCCTGGCCGCCCTGGTCCAGGCCACCGTAGGACTTCGAGCGGTAGTTGTACGACAGGCGCACGCTATAGCTGTTCTTCTCGTAGAACACGCTGGCATTCAGCTGGTTCTTCGAGTTGCCGATCACGTTCAGCTTGCGGCCGCCCGCCACCGCGCCAGTCTTGGCATCGGTGTAGGTGTAGTTGACCACCGTGCCGAAGCCGCTGGCGCCAAACGCTTGCTGCCATTGCAGCTCAACGCCGTTCACCTTGGCACCATTGTCGGCATTGTGCGGCCGGGTCACCGGGCGCTGCACTCCGGCCACGTTCTCCATCGCGGTCGAGGTGTAGATGAAGGTGTCCAGTTGCTTGGCAAAGGCGGTCGCGGACAGCAGCGAAGCGTCGGCAAAGTACCATTCCGCCCCGATTTCGAACTGGTTGGCGTGGTAAGGCTTGAGCAGCGGATTGCCCGCCGTGGCGGCATTGGTGGTTCCGCTCACCTCCGTGCTGGCGCTCAGGTCGCTGAAGGTGTTGCGCGCCATGACGCGCGACGCGGCGGCCCGCAGCAGCAAGTCCTTGCGGAAGTCGTACACCACGTTCACGTTGGGCAGCACGTCGGAATAGCTGCGGCCAACGCTGCCCAGAACGTAATTGCCCTTGCCGTCCAGGTCCTGGTAGGCCTCGGAGGTCTGCTTCGTATGCACCAGGCGTGCACCGAAATCGCCGCGCCACTGGCCGGTGGCGAAGTCGGCACGCACATAGGCCGCCGAAATCTTTTCCTGGATGCGGTAATACTCCCCCTTGGCTTCCTTGTAGACCATGCCCTTGTCGTACATGGTGAAGCCCTTGCTGGCGGCCAGCGCATCGTCCACCCAGGCGAACTGGGTCAGCGATCCTGCAGTCGCCGCTTCCTGGCTGATCATGGGCGAGGGGCCGCTGGACAGGTCGGCCAGCGTATAGGAAATCCAGCCCGGGCTGCCCGGTCCAACGGTACCGATGGTGCGGCGGTTCTGCACCTTGTTGTCGCGGTATTTCAAGCCAACCTTGACGGACTTGATGAAAGGATTTTCCAGGTCCAGCGTGAAGTCGGCCTGGCCGTAGTTCTCCTTGCTCTCCATGCGGCGGATCCAGTCGCGGGCGCCCTGGAGCGTGAGCTTGGTCGCGTCGAGCGGGCTCATGTCGAGGTATTTCACCTCATAGGTATCCGGCGCGATGTTGATGGTGGCACGCGTATTGCCAGTGAACCAGAAGTTGCGGTCATGTTTGCTGCCGCCGGAGCCCGAGGTGGTGCCGGCCTGGGCGTGCAAACGCCAGTTATCGCCGTCATAATTGGCTTCCAGGTCCAGCACTTTCGACTTGACGTAAGCCTCGCGGTAAATTGGCTCGAACGATACGCCGGTCGCCGGCCCCACGGTGCCGCCTACGACCGACTTGCCGCCGTCCGAATTCGGGATGAAACGCGGGTTGTCGATGCGGATGTTGTTGTTCGCGTCGGCCAGGCCGCCGATCTGCCACAAGTAGTTCTGGTTGCTGTTGTCCATGTCCATATCGGAATTGAGGTAATTCAGCGATATGTCCGATTGCGGCGTCGGGCGCAGTTGCAGCGTGATGTTGCCAGTATTGCGCTCGCGGTCCTGGCGGAAGATCGGCGTGCCGCCGCCCCAGGAGGCGTAGACGTTTGGCGTCACCACGCCGTTCTGGTCGACGATGTTGTATTTGGTCGCGTCGGTGAAGTTTTCCAGGCCATCGCGGCGCATGGTGCGTTCCTGCCGGCTCAGTGCCACCAGCACGCCGAAGGTGCGGTTCTCATTGATCCAGTTCACCAGGCCGGAGAATTGCGGATCGGTCTTTTTCGGCAGATCGCTGTATGTCGCTTCCGCCGACGCCTGCGCGGTCAATGGCTTCTTGAACTGCAGCGGTTTGCGTGTGCGGACGATCACCAGGCCGCCAATGCTGCCTTCGTCCAGGTCTGCCGACGGGCTTTTGTATACGTCCAGGCTGCCGACCAGCTCCGACGGCAGGATGTCGTAGTTGAAGCCGCGGCTTTGCGCGTCGTTCTTCCACCAGTAAGCCGATGCGACGGACTGGCCATTCAGCTGCGTCATGTTCAGGTTCTTGTCGGTGCCGCGCACAAAGATGTCGCGGCCTTCGCCCCAGGTGCGGTCAACCGAAATGCCGGGGATCCGCTGCAGGGAATCGGCCACGTTCTTGTCCGGGAACTTGCCCAGGTCCTCCGCCGTGACGGAATCCACCACGTTCAGCGCATCGCGCTTTTCGGCCAGGTTGCGCTTCAGCGTTTCGCGAATGCCGCGAACCTCCACCGACTGCAGTGCGTCATTGCCGTCGGCGGCGTGCACGTTGTGCAGTGCCAGCGTGCCGAACATCAGCGCGATCAATTGCGGTAGTCTTTTCCTTCCAAGCGGTGCACCGTTCATTTCTTTTTCCTTATGGTCTTTAAAACACTGCAAAAAATTCCCCGGCATACTCCCCATGCCGGGGCCAACACACTACTTGGGGGAGTGTGACCCTTCCTGCTGTGGCGGATACCACTTCGCAAACCCGTTCTGGATCCTGGCCGCCGCCTCGCGCGCCCCGAGTTTGCCGTTCAATACCTGCGCATTGACCGACCACAGCTCGCTTTCCATGTTCGGCAGGCCGCGGTTCATGATCAGGGCGTTGAGCCTGAAATTCGAATCGCATGCCGTGCGCCACGCAGCCATCTGCTTGGCCAGGGGATCGCGCACGGCGATCAGGTGGTTCGACAGCGTGAAAAAGCCGATCACGCGGTTGGTGTACAGGTCGGCGAATTCCTGCGAGCCGAGCCAAGCCAGGAACTTGTAGGCGTCGGCCTTGTTGCGCGACTTGCGGTTGATGCCGATGCCGATGTCCATATGGTCGGAAATCTGGCAGCGGTCGCCGGCGCGCTGCAAGGGCGGCGCGAACACACCCAGTTCCAGCTCGGGGAATTGGTTGAAATAGGAGATGTCCCACGATCCGGCGGGGTAGATCGCGGCACCACCCTGCGCAAACTGGAGCTGGGTGTCGCGATAAGTCTGCACGGGAGCCGATTTGGACAGATAGGCAGCGAGGCGAGCCTCGAATTCGAATGCGGCGACGAAGGGCGCGTCGGTAAACTTTGCTTTGCCGTCGATCAGCGCCCGCCTGCCTCGCTCGCCGCCCCAGTAGTTCGGACCGATATTGGTGAACACGGTCTGGCTGGACAGCCATTCATCCGCCGTTCCCAGCGCCAGCGGTGCGTATTGGCTCTTGCGGACCGCATCGAGCACGCCGAAGAATTCCGCTTCCGTCGTCGGCGGCTGCAGGTTCAGCTTCCTGAAGATCTTTTTGTTGTACAGGAAGCCGTGGATCACCGAAGCGACCGGCATGCAGAAAATATCCCTGCCGTCGTCGGTCTGCCACGCAACCAGCGCGCCGGGCGCGAAGTGCTCCATGCCGGCCTTGCCGTTCAGCTTTTCGAGATAGCCGCGGCGGTACAGCAGCAGCGAGGTGTCGAATGGACGGCAAGCCAGCATGTCGCCGGCCGTGCCGTTACCGAGGCGCGCCGCCAGGCTGGTGTCGTATTCGGTCGGCGCGGTAGGCGAAAATTTCACCGTGATGCCAGGATGCTTGCGCTCGAATGCCGGCAGCAGGACGGTTTCCCACAGGGCCTTGTCGTCGACACGCCAGCTCTCCAGCACGATGGTGCCGGCGCGGGCCATGCCGGCGCAGGACAGGGCGAGGAACAATGCGACGCGCAGGATGCGGCAGGTTGACAAGGTAGCTACTCCACGGTGTGTTGTCGATCAGTAAATTCATGCTAACACCGTGAAAAATGTGACACCAGCGTAGTACCGGCACGCGGGATGACACGACAAGCCTCTGATTTATAAGATAATTTTTCTTGGCCACCGGCCAGCCGCTTACATAACTTTACAGAGCCGCCGGGGGTGCCAGGGGCGAACGCTCACGCCACGCAAAACGCGCTTACAAAACATTACGAAACGCGCGCATTTATTACGCGGGCTGACGCATGCGCGCCACGCAGGGGGGCGCTCAGCGCAGTTCGAGTCGTGCGCGGGCCGCTTCGTACTCGGCCTTGAGGCGTTCGACCATTTCGGCCGTCGTCGGGACGTCATGCATCAGGCCCACGCCCTGCCCCGCGCCCCAGATGTCGCGCCAAGCCTTGGCGCTGCCGCTGCCGAAACTCATTTTCGACTTATCCGATTCCGGGAGGTTTTCCGGATCGAGGCCTGCGGCCACGATGGACTTTTTCAGGTAGTTGCCGTGCACGCCGGTGAACAGGTTGGTGTAGACCACGTCCGCAGCCGAGGACTCGATGATCGCCTCGCGGTAGGCGTCGGTCACGTTGGACTCTTTCGTGGCCAGGAAGCGCGAGCCAATATAGGCGAAGTCGGCTCCCATCGCTTGCGCGGCGAGGATGGCATCGCCGGTCGCGATCGAGCCGGACAACGCCAGCGGACCATCGAAGAAGCGGCGCACCTCACCCACCAGCGCGAACGGCGACAAGGTCCCCGCATGCCCGCCTGCGCCGCTGGCCACCAGGATCAGCCCATCGACGCCTGACTCCAGCGCCTTCTGCGCGTGGCGGATATTGACCACGTCATGCAGCACTATCCCGCCGTAGCTGTGGATAGCATCCAACATTTCCACAGGCGGTGCACGCAGAGAGGAAATGATGATCGGCACCTTGTGCCGCACGCACACGTCCACATCGTGCTCCAGCCGCTCGTTGGAATGGTGGACGATCTGGTTGACCGCGATCGGTCCCACGCGCACGCCGGGATTGGTGGCCTGGTAATCGGCCAGCTCCGACTGCAAATCGGTGAGCCAGGTATCGAGCAGCTCTTTCGGCCGCGCATTCAGCGCCGGGAAAGAGCCGACAATGCCTGCCTTGCACTGCGCCGCCACCAGGGCGGGACCGCTGGCGATGAACATCGGCGAAGCGATGACGGGCAGCGACAGATTCTGCAATACGGTCGGAATAGTCATGGTGATCCTTATGGTTTCCACACGGCGGCCAACGCCTTGAGCTTGGTCCACGCGGACAGCCTTTCGTCCGACAGGGCATCGAGGAAGTCCGACAGGCGCTTGGATTTGGCCATGGTATAGACGGTCAACGCGGTCGTCACGCCGAATACGGCAACGAAGAACCACAGCCTGCGCGACAGCGGCGCATCGGCTTCGGCCAGCAGGTTCATGCCGAGGAAGCCGGTGGTGATGGTGCCGATCATCCCGAAGATCGTCACCACGGTCAGGCGCACCACCGTGTTGGCCTGGCGCCGCAGGCTGTCCGCTTCCAGGTAGCCGTTCATGTCGGCCACGCGGGTTTTCACTTCCGCATAGGCGCGTTCCAGGTCGAGGTGCTGCCCGCACATGCGGAACAGGGCGCGGATCTGCTGCTGGTCGGAGATTTCGGTGAACCAGTAGCGGTGCGTAAAGCGCAGGAAACTCTCGAAGGCATAGCGGATGCGGCGCTTGAAGGCGCGCACGCTGTCGGCATCGGTCACCTGCAATTGCGTCAGCGCTTCGGCCAGGCGGTCGGAAAACATCAAGAGCGACGCCTTCTGCATATGGGCGATCATGAACAGCAGGAAGTGCTGGTGGCGGAACTGCGACAGCACGCCGCGCTCCTT
>CBFGQI010000112.1:0-17385 GCA_965650885.1 uncultured Oxalobacteraceae bacterium | reverse complement strand
AGTTTGGCTAATTTGCTTACAATAGCCGCCGTGAAAGCCAACCGCCACATCCTGCACGCTTTGCTCGCCTTGCTGCTGGTGCTATCCCAGCAGCTCGGGATGGCGCACGCGGTGTCGCACTGGTCGGACTACCGGGGTGGCACCGAGCAAGTCGAGGGCAGCGACGGCGCCGACGGCGGCCTGAGCGCCGGCCTGGCGCTGGACCACAATTGCAGCCAGTGCGCCGCCTTTGCCGAGCTGGCGTCGGCCATCCACACCCCAAGCTTCAGCTTCCGCTCCCTCGACTACAGCGCCCCGCAAGCCGGCGCTGCCTTGCCGCAGCCGGACGGCGTGCGCGCGGCGCGCGCCTACGATTCACGCGCACCACCCCTGGCCTGACAAGCTGCCGCACCGTTGCCGCCGCACGCCGCCATGGCGCCGCGCGCGGACTTTCGTTTGTCGTAACCAGAGGTTATCCATGAATTTCAAGTACTCCCTGCTGGCAGGCGCCGTCCTGTCGGCCGTATCCGCCATTGCCCATGCCGACGAAGGCGAAATCACCAAGGTGGTGGTCACCGCAAACCCTTTCCATAAGGGTGAAACCGAACAGATCCTGCTGCCGGCCAAAGTGCTGGCAGGCGATGAGCTGCGCGACAAGATGGGCAATTCGCTGGGCGAAACCCTGTCGTCGGAACTGGGCGTCTCTTCCTCCGCCTTCGGCGCCGGTTCGTCGCGCCCCATCATCCGCGGCCTGGAAGGTGCCCGCGTGAAGATGCTGGAGAACGGCATGGCCGTTTCCGACGTATCCGGCTTGTCGAACGACCACGCGGTGGCTGCCGAAGGATCGGTGGCGCACCAGATCGAGATCCTGCGCGGGCCCGCGGCGCTGCTGTACGGCTCCGGCGCCATCGGGGGCCTGGTGAACGTGGTCAATGAACGCATCCCGCCGGCGCTGGAACCCAAGCTGACCGGCCAGGCCGAAGCGCGTTACAGCACCGTGGACGATGGCAACGCCATGTCCGGCACCATTGACGGCGCCGCCGGCAAGCTGGCCCTGCACCTGGATGCCAACAGCCGCCGCACGGGCGATTACAAGATCCCGGGCAGCCGCGTGCAAGGCGATCCCGCCTCGGGTTCCGGCCGCCTGCCCAATTCGGGCACGCGGGAGAAGGGCGCCGGCTTTGGCGGCTCATATATCGATAGCTGGGGCTTCGTCGGCGCCTCCGTGTCGGGCATGGACAACAAATATGGCGTGCCGAGCGACGAAGGCGCCGTGATCGACCAGCACCAGACCCGTTACGACATCGACAGCCTGTTCAGGAATCCGCTGCCGGGCATCGATTCGGCCAAATTCAAGGCCGGCTACACTGACTACCGCCACGCGGAACTGGGCGAAGACGGCGAGCCTGAAGTGGAATTCAAGAACCGTGCACTGGAAACCCGTACCGAAATGGTGCACAAGCCGATCGGTGGCTGGCACGGCACCTTCGGCATCCAGACTGAGCTGAGCCATTTCTCCGCCGCTGGCGCCGCGCATGGCGAAGAGCCTGGCGAACATGAAGAGGAGGAAGCGGGCCACGGCCATGAGACGGACACGGTGCCCGCCACCCGCTCGAAGTCGACCGCCGGCTTCCTGGTGGAAGAAAAGGAATGGGGCCCGGTGCGCGTGAATGCCGGCGTGCGCTTCGAACGCGTGGAACGCAAGCCGGTCACCGGCCAGGACCGCTCGTTCTCGCTGCAGTCCGGCGCCCTGGGCGCCTTGTGGGCCTTCACGCCGGGCTATGCGGCCGGCCTGACACTGTCGCGCGCCCAGCGTGCACCGACCACGGAAGAGCTGTACTCGGAAGGCCCGCACCATGCCACGATCACCTTCGACCTGGGCGATGTGAACCTGCGCAAGGAAACGTCGCGCAATATCGAATTTTCGGTACAGAAGACCACGGGCCTGCTGCGCTGGAAAGGCAACCTGTTCCACAACAGCATTTCCGATTTCATTTACGGCCATGTCACCGGCCGTACCGTGGATGACGAGGGCCACGATGGCGACGAGCTGCGCGAGCGCATCTTCAGCCAGGGCGATGCCACCGTGCGCGGCGCCGAGGCGGAAATCGAGTACAACCCGCTGGGCCTGGGCTTGAGCGGCCGCCTGTTTGCCGACACTTCGCACGGCGACTTGAAAAATGCCGGCAGCCTGCCGCTGCAGCCGGCGTCGCGCATCGGCGCCACCATCGGTTACCGCAGCGCCAACTGGCGCGCCGGCGCGACCTGGATCCATGCCCAGTCGCAAGACCGCCTGGCGTCGTTCGAGAGCACGCCGACCGGGTCCTATAACCAGCTGAATGCCAATGTGTCGTACACGCAAAAGCTGAAGAACATGGACTTGACCTGGTTCCTGCTGGCGAAGAACTTGCTGAACGACGAGATCCGCGTATCGACCTCGATCCTGAAAGACGTATCGCCACTGCCAGGGCGCAACGTCGTCTTCGGTGTGCGCGCCAAGTTCTGAGTTTGCGTTAAATCAAAGTTGGCCAGGAGTCGCTTCTTATACTTTAGATAACAGTCGAGGGTATGGGAGGCGGCGATGGGCAAACGTCTGGCAGACCGGGAGCGCATCTTCCGGTGGTTCCTTGGCCCTGCGCAGCGGGGCGATCCTTACGCCCAGTTCAACCTGGCGCTGTTGTACAAGAACGGCCAGGGCGTGCTGACCGACCCGCACCAGGCGTTCAGCTGGATGCGCCTGGCGGCCCTGCAGGGGCTGGCCTTCGCCCAGAACCAGCTGGGCGCCATGTATTACAAGGGTATCGGCACCGGGTGCAACGATGCCGAAGCGATGTACTGGTTCCGCCGCGCCGCTCGCCAGGGCGACCCGGCGGCCCAGCAGAACCTCGGTCAAATGTACCGCCGCGGCCGTGGCGTGCCGGCCAATGAGGAGTTGGCGGTGCGCTGGTTCAGCCGTGCCGCCGAGCAGGGCGTGGCGAGCGCCCAGGCCCTGCTGGGCGAGGCTTACCTGAACGGGCGCGGCGTGGAGGCTGACAGTGGGCTGGCCGAAGGCTGGCTGCGCAAGGCGGCAGTGCGCGGGGAAGTCCACGCGCAATGCTTACTCGGCAGTATGTATGCCCACGGCACCGGCGTCGCGCGTGATACGGCGCAGGCATTGATGTGGTACAGCCTGGCGGCCGAAGGCGGTTCGGCCCAGGCGCAATTCAGCGTCGGCGTGCTGTACGCGAGCGGGGAAGGCGGCCAGCGCGACTTGGCGCAAGCCGTGCATTGGTACCGCTGCGCCGCCGAGCAGGGCGACGCGGCCGCGCAGAACAACCTTGGCGTGCTGTATGCGACCGGGCAGGGCGTGGCGCAGGATGAGGGCGAAGCGCTGAGCTGGTACCGCAAGGCGGCCGCCCAGGGCCATGCGCTGGCCTTGCACAACCTGGCCGGCTTGCGTGGCGGCATTCCGGAAACGGCATTGCCTGACGAGCAATTTCATGGCAGCATTGACTTCGATGAAACATTGCGCCGCCCTATTGATCGTCCCGCTGCTCGCAGCAGTCCGCGCTGAAGCGGGGCCCGACTGTGGCCAACAGCTGCTCCTGGCCCGCGAACAGCAAGTGGCCGTGGCCGAATGGCAGGCCGCGCGCCGCGTCGCCGGCAAGGGCAGGCTGCACTTCCATTCCGCGCCGCAACGCGACTGCAAGCTGCGTGACACCTTCGTGATCGGCGGCGACAAGTTGCAGGCGCTGAATGAGTACGCCACCTTCACCGAGGTCCAGTTTGTGCATCCGCGCACCGGGCGCGTGACGCAAGGGTGGGTGGACAGCGGGCGGCTGCAAGACACTATCGCTGTGCGGTAGCGTGGCGCTCGCGGTGCGGCGCCAGCAGGACGGCCGCCTGCAGGCGCTCCAGACCGGCCTGGGCTGCAACGTTTTCGATACGCACGCTGTAGCTGCCGCGCACCAGGGCAAGATTGCCCAGGCTGCGCGAGCGCTGGTTGGCCCACTTGCTGGCGATGCAGACGGTATTGACCAGGCGCGAATGCACCAGCATATTGTCCGGCTTGCGGCGCACTTCCACCTTGAACGACATCGGGCGACCGTAGCTGGCGCGTTGCGGGCGCGGCACTTTGCCGAGGTCGGTATTGGCGCCGCAATCTTCCACGCGGCGGTCGCCGAGGATGGAAATCTCTTGCTTGCTCAGCGTGGCGCCGGCGCGATTGCTCATCTCCAGCTGCAGTGCGTAGCGCAAGTCCACCGGCACTTCCACCTCGGCGGTCACGGCACTGCCTGCCACCTCAAGATCGAGGTAGGCATCTTTCATCAGCGGCGGGAATTCGCACAGCGATGCCGTTGCCATCGCCAAGGCGAGCGCTGGTTTCTGGCACAAGCTGTAGATGAGTGGGCCCATGCATTCAATATAGTCCAGCAAGGCTACGATTGCATCCTGCGATCGAGGAAAAGACTGTTGCCGTGTATCTTTTTCGCTTGTTTCTTTGCATCAGCTGCGCTGGCAGCGATCTGATGGTGGGAATAGTACTGGTGCGGCTCGACCCGGATCACGCCGACTGACAGGCTCATCAGTGAATAGAACACTTTCTTGCCCTGCCGGTCTTCGCTGATGTAACCGCCGCGCTCGCGGTCTTCATTGCTGTAAAAGTCGGCGATGGCGGTGGCGAAATCGTCCAGCACCGCCTGGCAGCGCTGTTCCCAGTCTTCGCTCTGGAACAGGATCACGAAATCGTCGCCGCCGATATGGCCGACGAAGTCGCGGTTGCGGTCGCCGTGCTTGGCCAGGATGTGGCCGGTCAACTGGATCACGTCGTCGCCACGGCGATAGCCATACACATCGTTGAAGGGCTTGAAGTGGTCCAGGTCGACGTAGCAGACCCAGAAGCGGGTGCCGCTTTCCAGCAGGCGGTCGATGTGTTCGTTGATGGGCACATTGCCCGGCAACTGGGTCAGCGGGTTGGCGTAGCGCGCCGCATTGATCTGCATTTGCGTGATTTCGCGCATCAGGTCGTGGCCGGTCCCCATGCCGATATAGCTGCCGCCTTCGGTAATGATGAAGCCGTTGAACAGGTGATGCGCATCCGATTCGGCCATGCGGCAGGACAGGTCTTGCAGGCTGGAATCGACGTCGGCGATGATCGGTTTGGCGTCCATGAACAGTGTGCACGGTTTCTTGCCGTACAACTCGCGCTGGTAGGGGCGGGCGAAGTGGTCGATCATGTCGAAGCGCGACACCAGGCCGAGCGGCCGGCCGTGGTCGACCACCGGGATAATCAACAGCTTGGGATCGGCCATGAAGATTTCATAGACGTCGTTGTTGTTCATCGACGGCGGGACGGCGGCAACGTTGTGCAGCAGTTTGCGGATGCTCACGGCATTTCTTTCGGCAGCGCGTTGCGGATACACGGCCACCCCATTGCGCCCCAGCACCTTGACCACTTCCGCCGGCAGTGCTTTGGCGGGCTGGGCGTGCGGCCGGCCGAGGTGGTAGCCTTGGCCATAGGCCACGCCCAGGTCGCGCAAGACCAGCAATTCCGCGGCTTTCTCGATCCCTTCGGCGATCACCAGGGTGTTGGACTTGTCGGCGATTTCCTGGATCGAGCGCACGAATTGCAGCTTGACCGGGTCGTGGTCGATGCCCTGGATGAAGTGCATGTCGATCTTGACGAATTCCGGCCGCAATTCCGACCACAGGCGCAGGCTGGAAAAGCCTTCTCCCAGGTCGTCGATCGCGATCTGGAAGCCCATGTTGCGGTAATGCAGCACGGCCTCGCGCATCAGCTCATAGTCGTAGGTGGGCTGGTTTTCCGTCAGTTCGATGATGACGTTGGCCGGGTTGATCCCGAAATGATGGATGTAGCCGAGGGTTTCGCCACTGCTGCCATCGGGCTGGCGCACCAGTGATTCGGGGCTGACGTTGAGGAAAAGCTTGCCTGGCAGCTGCAGTTCCGCAAAGCGTTCCAGCACGATGCGGCGGCACAGGTATTCGACTTCGCGCGACAGGTTGTTGGCGCGCGCCACCCGGAACAGGTTGAGGGGGGCATGCAAGGGGCTGTCCGACGGGCCGCGGATCAAGCCTTCGTACGCGATGATTTCACCGCTTTGCATGTGGACGATGGGCTGGAACAGCGCATGCAACTGGCCGCGCTGGATAATGTCCAGCAAATGCTGGCCCAGCAATTCATCTGCTGGCGGGCGCAGGTAGGTGACGTTGGGCGGCAGGGCGGCGGGCAGGCTCACGATAGCGTTCAGGCAAGATGGCAACCTGGGCATTGTGTGCCGGAAATGTGACAGGATGATGAATGATGGAAACACATTTTGGCGCTACAATAAGCTTCCAAGTCCACGATCGAGAATGATGCCGAGCCTGCTTCTTCGCCGAATCGCCGCGCTGGCGGCCTATTGCGCCGCCAGTGCTGCCTGCGCGGCCGGCGCGGTGGCCGTACACGTCGCCGATGCCAACGGCAATCCGGTCAGTGATGCCGTGGTGTATCTGGAGGCGGAAGGCGGCCAGGCGCTGCCGAAAGCGCTCAAGGCGGGCGAAATCAGCCAGAAAGGCTTGAAGTTCATCCCGCTGGTGACCGTGGTCCAGACCGGCAGCAAGATTTACTTCCCGAATAACGACAAGGTGCGCCACCACATCTATTCCTTCTCGGCGCCGCACAAATTCGACCAGAAGCTGTACACCGGCACCATGGCCGAACCGCAAACCTTCGACAAGCCGGGCACCGTGGTCCTCGGCTGCAATATCCACGACAAGATGATTGCCTACGTGCGTATTGTCGATACCCCGTACTTCGGCAAGACCGACGCCAGCGGCAGCATTGCCGTGGAGGCACCGGCCGGCAAGTACGTGCTGAAGGCGTGGCACCCCGATATCGTCGGCGGCAATGCGCTGGAACAGGCGCTGCGCCTTGGCGATGGCGCAGCGAACGCCAGTTTCAAAATGGCGCTGAAGCCGCCATCGGTCGACGCCGATGCGCCGGCTTACTGACGCGGTGCGCTTCATGCGGTTCCGCAGTCTCGAAAGCCGTATCGTCACCCTGTTCCTGGTGCTGCTGATCGTGGTGCAGCTGGTCGGGCTGGGCGTGATCCAGCGCGGCATCGATAGCAATGCCCGCAGTGCGATTGCCTCGGAACTGGTCAACGGCGGCAAAGTCTTCGCACGGCTGATGGATCAGAATGCCCAGAACTTGCGCAACGGCGCCAGGCTGCTTTCGCGCGATGCAGGCTTCCTGTCGGCCATTGGCAATACCGATGGCGAAGACCGCGCCACCATCGAATCGGCCCTCGCCAACCATGGCCGCCGCATCAAGGCATCGATGACGATGCTGGTCAGTCCCGAACGCCAAGTGGTGGCCTCGACCAGCGATGCGCAAGCGGCGGGGTTGGAACACATGGTCATGAGCATGCTGGACAAGGCGGAGCAGGCCGATGGCGCCAATGGCGTGGCGATCGTCGACCGCCTGCCCTACCAGATCGTGGTGGTGCCGGTGAAGGCGCCGCTGACCATCGGCTTCGTGGTGATGGCCTTCCCGCTCGACGAGCGCCTGGCGCGCGATATGCGCGACACCACGGCATTGCAGACCCTGCTGCTGACGCGCGACCAGAAAGGCCACTGGCTGCCGGTGGCATCGAGCCTGCCGCCGGCAGCGGTCGGCAGCATCATGCTGCAGCTGCAAGGCTTGGGCAGCATGCCGCCCGACACTTTCGACCTCGACCTTGATGGCGACAAGCTCAGCGTGCGCATGACCAGGATCGGCGAGGACGACGGCCACGTCGCGGTCGCCATGCTGGGCCGCTCGATCGACGAGGCGACCGCCGAGTACGCGCGCCTGGAGCACTGGCTGCTCGGCTTGACCGTGGTCGGGATCATCGTCTGCGTCGTCGCCAGCGTGCTGACGGCCAAGCGCATCGCCCAGCCGCTGCGCCAACTGGCCGATACGGCCAAGCGGCTGGAGCAGGGTGATTACAAGGTGGATATCGCCTCTTCCCGTACCGACGAGATCGGCGCGTTGGCGCATGCCTTCGGCAGCATGCGCGACGGTATCGCCAAGCGCGAACAGGAGATCCGCCGCCTGGCATATTGGGATCCGCTGACCAACCTGCCCAACCGCGCCCAGTTTCTGCTGCTGTTGAACGACGCCCTGGCCGAGGCGCGCAAGCGCGGTGGTTCGGTCTATGTGTTGATGATGGACCTGGACCGCTTCAAGCACGTCAACGACGTCATGGGGCACAGCTTCGGCGATGCCCTGTTGAAGCAGGTGGCGGGCAGGCTGCTGCAGCAATTGGCCAACCGCCGCTATCCCGCGCAAGTGGCACGGCTGGGCGGGGATGAATTCGCCGTGCTGCTGCCCGGGGCCGATCTGGGACAGGCGGTGGTGGTGGCATCGGAAATCCTGGCGGCGCTGGAATCGCCGCTGTCGCTGGATGAACAGATGGTCGACATCGGCGCCGGCATCGGCATTGCGGGCTTCCCCGAACACGGCATGGATGGCGAAGAATTGCTGGGCAAGACCGAGATTGCGATGTACACCGCCAAACAGCGCAACGATGGCGCGGTGGTGTACGACGAGGCGATCGACAAGGGCAGCCAGCAAAGCCTGTCCTTGCTGACGGAGTTGCGGCGCGCCGTCGAAAACAATGAATTGCGGCTGTTCGTGCAGCCCAAGGTCACGTTGGCGAGCGGGCACGTGGTCGGGGTGGAAGCGCTGGTGCGCTGGCAGCATCCGGTGCGCGGCAACGTGTTCCCCGACCAGTTCATCCCGTTTGCCGAGCAGACCGGCTTTATCCGCGTGCTGACGCAATGGGTGCTGGAACGTTCGGCGGAGCTATGCCGGTCGCTGGCCCAGCGCGGCATCCACCTCAAGGTTTCAGTCAACCTTTCCACCCGCGATCTGCTGGACCAGGACTTGCCGTTCAAGTTCGGCGAGATCTTCGTGCGCCACCACGTTTCGCCCGGCGCCTTCTGCCTGGAGATCACGGAGAGCGCGATCATGGACGATCCGGTGCGCGCCCAGCAGACGCTGGAACGCTTGCATGGCATGGGCTGCGATTTGTCGATCGACGATTTCGGCACCGGCTATTCGTCGCTGGCCTACCTGAAACGTTTGCCGGTCGACGAACTGAAGATCGACAAATCCTTCGTGCTGAACATGGCGAGCGACGTCGGCGACGCCAAGATCGTCCGCTCCACCATCGACCTTGGCCACAATATGGGCTTGCGTGTGGTGGCCGAAGGCATCGAGAGCGAGGCCGCCTGGAACATCCTGGCCGAGATGGGCTGCGACCAGGGCCAGGGCTATTTCATGAGCCGCCCGATGCCGGCCGAGCAGCTGGCGGCATGGGTCGAGCACTGGCGCGCGCCCGCGTTGGCCGAATAATCGGTGGCGCGGGGCCATGCGGAGAGTTACTTATTTGTCAAACTTCAAGTTATGATCCCTGCCGCATCATAACTATTCCAACGGACGACACATGCCCTTCAAGCGCGCCACCCTCGCATTCTCCCTGATCGCAGCCTTCGGCGGCCAGGCCCTGGCCCAAAGCTGCCCCACCGGTTCTCCCGCCCTCGCTTACCCGGCGTCGAAAAAGATCGAACAGCAGGACAATTACCACGGCACCGTGGTCGCCGACCCTTACCGCTGGCTGGAAGACGCCAACAGCGACGAGACCAAGACCTGGGTGGTGGAACAGAACAAGATCACGCAGGCATGGCTGTCGCAGATCCCGCAGCGCGAAGCGATCAAGGCGCGCCTGACCAAGCTGTGGAATTATGAGCGCTACAGCGTGCCATCGAAGAAGGGCGGCCGTTACTTCTACAGCCGCAACGACGGGCTGCAGAACCAGTCCGTGCTGTACACCGCGAAGACGCTGACGGAAAGGCCGAGCGTCCTGCTGGATCCGAACACGCTCGCCGCCGACGGCACAGTGGCGCTGGCCGGCATCGCGGTCAGCCCGGACGGCAAGTTCCTGGCGTATAGCACGGCCGCTTCCGGCTCCGACTGGAACGAGATCAAGGTGCGCGATATCGCGAGCGGCAAGGACATGGCCGACCACATCAAGTGGGTCAAATTCTCGAATACGGCGTGGGCGGCCGATGGCTCCGGCTTCTATTACAGCCGTTACGACGAGCCGAGCGAAGCGGCCAAGCTGGCCGGCGTGAACTATTTCCAGAAAGTGTACTTCCACAAACTGGGCACCATGCAGGACGCCGACGTGCTGGTCTATCACCGACCGGACCAGAAGGAGTGGGGCTTCGGCGCCGAAGTGACCGACGATGGACGCTACCTGGTCATCAACGGTTCGCAAGGCACGGAGCAGAAGAACCGCGTCTTCATCAAGGACTTGAAAGCCAGGGATGGCCAGGTTACTGGCCTGCTGGAAGCCTTCGACGCTTCCTACAGTTTCATCGACAATGAGGGCCCGCTGTTCTACTTCCTGACCGATAAGAATGCGCCGCGTTCGCGTATCATCGCCATCGATATCCGCAAGCCCGGCAGCGAGCACTGGAAGGAGATCGTGCCGGAAGCGCCGCAAACCCTGACCGGTGCCACCATCGTCAACAAGCAGCTGGTGCTGAATTACCTGAGCGACGCGCATAGCGCAGTCAAGGTATTCGACTTGAAAGGCAAGCCGGTGCGCGATATCGCGCTGCCCGGCCTGGGCACGGCGGAAGGCTTCGGCGGCAAGGCGAGCGACACCGAAACCTTCTATTCGTACAACAGCTTCACAACGCCGAAAACGATTTACCGTCTTGACCTGAAAAGCGGCAAGTCCAGCATCTACCGCCAGCCGAAGGTCGATTTCGACCCCGCCGCGTTCGACACCCGCCAGGTCTTCTTCAGCAGCAGGGACGGTACGAAGGTGCCGATGTTCATCGTGTCGAAGAAGGGCATGAAACTGGACGGCAGCAACCCGACTTATCTGTATGGCTACGGCGGTTTCAATATTTCCCTGACCCCGAGCTTCTCCGTTTCCAACCTGGCCTGGGTCGAGATGGGCGGCGTATATGTGGTGGCCAACCTGCGCGGCGGCGGCGAATACGGCGAGGCATGGCACAAGGCCGGCACCAAGCTGCAAAAGCAGAACGTGTTCGACGACTTCATCGGCGCGGCGGAATGGCTGGTGGCCAACAAGGTGACTTCGCCGGCCAAGCTGTCGATCGGCGGTGGCTCGAACGGCGGCCTGCTGGTGGGTGCCGCGATGACCCAGCGCCCGGACCTGTTCGGCGCGGCGCTGCCGGCAGTGGGCGTGATGGATATGCTGCGCTTCCAGAAATTCACCATCGGTTGGGCGTGGACTTCGGACTACGGCTCGTCCGACAATCCGGAAGAGTTCAAAGCCCTGGTCAAGTACTCGCCGCTGCATAACCTGAAGCAGGGCGGCTGCTATCCGGCGACCATGGTGCTGACCGCCGACCACGACGACCGCGTGGTACCGGCCCACAGCTTCAAGTTCGCGGCGGCGGCCCAGGCCGCGCAAGGCGGCGCGGCGCCAATCCTGATCCGCATCGACTCGAAAGCGGGCCATGGCGCCGGCAAGCCGACCACCAAGCAGATCGAGGAAGTGGCGGACCGCTGGGGCTTCCTGACGCGGGCGCTGAATATGTCGACGCTCGCGCAGCCGGCCGCCGCCGCGGCCGGCGCCACTTCCACTGCTGGAGGACAGTAAACGATGCGCGCGCTCCTGCTGCTGTGGGTAGCCTTGCTTGCGCCGGCCACGGCGGCGGAAGCGCCGAAGACTTTTGCGGAACATACCCGGTCTCTCGCTGCGCAGCCAGGTTTCATCGAGCTTTGGCGCGATGCAGACAAGGGCAGGGTGCTGCTGTCGGTGCGCGAACTGGACCAGCCTTTCCTGCTGGTCTCGTCCCTGCCTTATGCGCTGGGATCGAACGACGTCGGCCTGGACCGCGCGCAAGCCGGCAATGCCAAGCTGGTGCGCTTCCAGAAGTACGGCAACCGGTTGTTCCTGGTGCAGGACAACACGCGCTTCGTTGCCGCGTCGGCCGATCCCGACGAACGCAATGCGGTGGCTGAATCGTTTGCCGGCGCAGTGCTGTGGTCGGGCGACATCCTGGCCAGCGAAGGGCCGCGCCACCTGGTCGATTTCTCCAGCTTCCTGCTGGCGGACCAGCATGGCGTGGTGCAGCGCCTGGGCGACAGCAAGCAAGGCGCGTACCGCGTGGACGAGAAGCGCAGCGCCGTGCTGGCAGCGGAAGCCAAGGCATTCCCCGACAATGTCGAACTGGAGGCCTTGCTGACGTTCGCCGGCCCCGGCACTGGCGAGTACGTGCGGCAAGTGGCCGCCGATCCTGCCAGCCTGTCGATGCGCCAGCACATTTCCATGGTGCGCTTGCCGGACAATGGCTACAAGCCGCGCCGCTACCACCCGTTCTCGGGCGGTTTCGACACCGGCTATTACGACTTTGCCACGCCGCTGGCCAGCAGCCTCGATGTGCGCTGGCAGGTGCGCCACCGGCTGGAAAAAGGCGGCAAGCCGATTGTGTACTACCTCGACCGCGGCGCCCCGGAGCCGGTGCGCTCGGCTCTGCTGGAAGGGGCACGCTGGTGGACCCAGGCATTCGAGAAGGCCGGCTTCAAGGACGCATTCCGGGTCGAGCTGATGCCCGAGGGCGCCGACCCGGCGGACGTGCGCTACAACGTGATCACCTGGGTGCACCGCGCTACGCGCGGCTGGTCATACGGCAATGCTGTCACCGATCCGCGTACCGGACAGATCATCCGGGGCGCGGTCACGCTTGGCTCGCAGCGCGTGCGGCAGGACATCCTGATCGCCGAGGCGCTGCTGGCGCCTTACGGCAAATCGGCGCCCGCCGAACGCCGCAAGATCGCCGAGCAAATGGCACTGGCGCGCCTGCGCCAATTGGCCGCGCACGAAGTCGGCCACACGCTGGGATTTGCCCACAACTTTGCCGCCAGCCGTCACGGCAATGGCTCGGTGATGGATTACCCGCATCCGGTGCTGAAGCTGGGCGTCGCCGGCGCCATCGACCTGCAGGATGCCTACGGCGTTGGCGTCGGGCCGTGGGACGACTACGTGGTCAAGCATATTTACGGCGATTTCGGTGGTGGCGAGTCCGAAGCCGCGGCACTGGCCAAGCTGCGCAGCGATGCGCGAGCCGCCGGGCTCCAGTATGTTTCCGACGATGATTCGCGTGCCTCGGGCGCTGCGCATCCCAACGGCCTGTTGTGGGATTTTGGCCCGGACACCTTGAAGACCTGGGACCAGCTGGGCACCATCCGCCGTCGTGCGCTGGAGAATTTCTCGTTCGACGTGCTGCCGGATGAACGCCAGGCCGGCGAACTGGAGGCGCGCCTGGTGCCGGTGTACCTGCTGCAACGCTACCAGGGCGAAGCGGTGGCGCGCCTGCTGGCGGGCGGGGAGTATGAGTCCGCCACCAGTGCCGACATCCGCGCCGGCCGCGCCGCCGCCGGCATCAAGCCCACGCCTGCCACCACCCAGCGCGCCGCGCTGGCGCGCCTGGCCGACACGTTGCGGGCCGAATACCTGGCGCTGCCTGCCTCGGTGCTGGACCAGCTCACGCCGCCATCGGCGGGTTTCGAGCGTAACAAGGAGTACTTTGGCACGCGCATGACGGCCGTGTTCGACGCCTTGTCCGCTGCCGAATCCGGCGCGGCGCAGAGTGCAAGCTTCCTGCTCGACGCGGGCCGCCTGAACCGCCTGTACTGGCAGCATGCGCGCGACAGCGCCATGCCTGGCGCCGGCGAAGTGGTCGACGCAGTGTTGTCGCGCAGCTGGAAGCGTGACGCCGTCCCGGCCACCCTGGCCGGTGGCGAAGCCGTGCAACTGGCGGCGAACTGGGTGGTCCTCGACGCCTTGCTGCAGGTGCTGGACAACGGCAAGCTGCACGCCAATGTCGACGCCGACCTGCGCCAGCAGCTGCGTACGTTTGCCACATGGCTGAAAGCCAACCCCGGCAAGGGCACCACCGCCGCCAGCCGCGCCCAAGCCGCCGACCACGTGCAGCGCTACCTGGCCGACCCGCGCAGCGTCAAACTGCGGACATTGCCGGTCATCCCACCCGGCGCGCCGATTTGAGCATTGCTGCGCCAGCAGGGATTTGTTGCTCATGTTAATATTTGCGAGATTGTCAATATTGCTTTGATGGGGTCTTTAGTCATGCGGGAGAAAAACGGATTGCCGAGCCCTGCTTTGCAAGCCGGAGCGATAGCGCTTCGGATCACCACCAACAATAGCGAGTTGGATATTCCGCTCGTGCACCGCTTCCTTTCCGAGCAGTCCAGCTGGGCCAAGGGCATTCCGCTCGCGCTGGTGGAGCGGTCGATTGCAAACTCGCTTTGCTTTGGCGGCTTTCTGGCCGGCGATCAGATTGCATTTGCCCGTGTCATTTCGGATTACGCGACCTTTGCCAACTTGGTGGATGTGTTCGTCCTGCCGGAGTATCGCGGGCAGGGCTACAGCAAGGTACTTCTGGCCGCGATTCTTGCCCATCCGCAGCTGCAGGGACTGCGCCGCTTTACGCTCGCCACGGGCGACGCCCACGGACTGTACGCGCAGTACGGCTTCACCGCGCCGTCGTACCCCCAGTCGCTCATGGAACGCTACTTCCCAGGCATGTACGAGACCGCGATAGCAACTGGGGCCGATAAGGCCGGCAGCATCGATGAGGCGTGATTTGACGTTAGGACGAATGTTTCCAACCTTCCGGCAGTTTCGCAATTGGGCATACCCGACGAAATTTGGCTTTGTCACATTCTTTGTCGGCCTGTTGGTGAGTGTCCTCTTCTGGCTTTTTCCAGATACCGGCAAACTGCTCGTGGCGCGTGTGACCGCGCCTGTCCAGGAAGGGGCGCTTGTCGGTACCTGGAAGGGGGTGACCAACTACACGTCCTCCCAAGGCAGCGTGATCGCATCCGGATATACGCGCCTGCAGGATGGTGGACACTATAGCTACAGCGGGGAGGTCGAAGTGCGGACTCCAGAAGGATCGGCGCTGCTGTTTAACGCAATGGCGGTGGGGACCTGGAAGGCGACAGACAAGGGATTTGTCGTGACGGCCATGGACATGAAGACGGTGCCTCAACTGCTTAAGCAGCGCGGCCTGCCGGACCTGGATTTGACGAAGCGGAATCTGCCGGGAATGCGGGAACTGTTGCCCAGGATTGAAGACCTCACGCCGAAAGGCGCCTCGCAAGAGTACGGAATCGTCGAAATGACGCCCAAGCGGCTCGAGGCCCGAGGCAGCGACATACGGGGAAACGTCGTGACCTATGTAGCCACACGCCAGTGAGGGGCCAAAACTGCGTGGCCCTTCCACGCAGCTTCCTATCGATGACAGATCAGCGGTGGATCACCACCAGCAGCGCCTTGGCTTCCGCTTTGCCCGGGTTGCGGATGGCGTGGTGGATGTCGGCCGCGTAGCGCGCGGTGCCGCCCAGCTTGATCTTCTTTTTGGTGGCGCCGACTTCCAGTTCCATCGAACCATGCAGGATCGTCAAGTGTTCGGTGGTGCCCGGGTCGTGAGGCTGCGATACCAGTTCGCCGCCCGGTGCCAGCGTCAGTTCATACCACTCGTATTTTCCCGCCAGCTCCATCGGCCCCAGGATGCGCAGCACATAGCCCGCATGCGCGCCGGGCAGGGTAGGGGTTTCGTGCGCGTCCACCACTTTGATCGCTTCGATGTCCTTCGCGACGTCCGACAACAGTTCCCCGATCTGCACGCCCAGCGCGTTGGCCAGGCGCCATGTGATGGCAATGGTCGGATTGGCCTTTTCCCGCTCGATCTGCGATAGCATGGACTTGGAAACCCCCGCGATGCGGGACAGGTCTTCCAGCGTCAGGCCGCGCGCCAGGCGCAAACGCTGCAGGGCGGCGCCGACTTCCGGCGGGGCATTGGTTGAAATGGTCGGCTTCACGCTTGCAAAGTTCAATATAGTAAAGTAGGATTCTTTATATCGAATTTGCGTTCAATATAGTGAATTCCAGTCGGATTAGTGAAATAAGAGTAAACTTTACCTCAGAGGACGACCATGAGCCAAGCGACGAATGCGTTTTACACCGGCCTGCAACAGAACCTGGAAAAGCTGCGCGATGATGGCCTCTACAAGCCGGAGCGCGTGATTGCTTCCCGCCAGGGCAGCCAAGTGCAATCCGAAGACGGTCGTACCCTGATCAATATGTGCGCCAACAACTACCTCGGCCTGTCGGGCGAAGAGTGGGTGGCGCAGGCTTCCATCGACGCCACGGAAAAATACGGCTACGGCCTGTCCTCGGTGCGCTTCATCTGCGGTACGCAGACCGTGCATAAGCAGCTGGAAAAGGCCATTTCGGAGTTCCTGGGCACGGAAGACACCATCCTGTACGCGGCGGCTTTCGATGCCAACGGCGGCGTTTTCGAGCCCCTGTTCGACGAGAACGACGCCATCATTTCCGATGCGCTGAACCACGCCTCGATCATCGACGGCATCCGCCTGTGCAAGGCGGCGCGTTTCCGCTATGCCCACAACGATATGGCCGACCTGGAAAAGCAGTTGCAGGCCGCGGCCGACAAGCGCCACAAGATCATCGTGACCGACGGCGTGTTCTCGATGGACGGCACGATTGCCCAACTGGACAAGATCGTCGCGCTGGCCGAGCAATACGGCGCCCTGGTCATGATCGATGAGTGCCACGCTTCCGGCTTCATGGGCAAGACCGGCCGCGGCACGCACGAGCACCACAATGTGCTGGGCAAGATCGACATCATCACCGGCACCCTGGGCAAGGCCCTGGGCGGCGCCATGGGCGGCTTCACCTCCGGCCGCAAGGAAGTCATCGACACGCTGCGCCAGAAATCGCGTCCTTACCTGTTCTCCAACACCTTGGCACCGGCCATCGCCGGCGCTTCGCTGGAAGTGCTGAAGCGCCTGTCCGCGTCGACCGAATTGCGCGACCGCCTGCACGAGAACACCGCATACTTCCGCAAGGAGATCGAGCGGATCGGCTTTACCATCAAGCCAGGCACCCATCCTGTGGTACCGGTGATGCTGTTCGACGCGCCGGTGGCGCAGAAATTTGCCGCCCGCATGTATGAACTGGGCGTGCTGCTGTCGGGCTTCTTCTATCCGGTGGTGCCGATGGGCCAGGCGCGCGTGCGCGTGCAATTGTCCGCCGCCCACACCCGCGAGCAGCTGGACAAGGTCCTCGCAGCCTTCGAACAAGCCGGCAAAGAGCTGGGCATCATCAAGAACTAATCAGGAAAAGAACCATGGAACGTATCCTCGTCATCGGCGCCAACGGCCAGATCGGCAGCGAACTGGTGGGGGCCCTGGCCCAGCAGCACGGCGCCCAGAACGTGATTGCCAGCGATATCGGGACTGTCAACAAGTTCAATGCGGCGCGCTACCAGGTGCTGAACGTGATGGACAAG
>CBFGQI010000111.1:0-17425 GCA_965650885.1 uncultured Oxalobacteraceae bacterium | reverse complement strand
CGAAGCGTTGTGTTCGTCAGCAGCAGAGAAGCGAGATTATGCGGTACATCGTGCAGTTCGTCAACCCCTCTTGTTTTCCGCCTTACTGCGTTTGCAGTGCAGCGGGGACAGAACTATAGCCAAACGGCTGGCGTTTTGCAAGTAAATAATTCAGCATTACGATCGCACAGGCGACCCAGGCGGACCAGAGCGTGTGGGTGAGGAAGTGGGCGCCACGCAACTGCTGCACGAAACCGACGCCAAGGCCGAACAGCAGCATCGACGTGCCGACGGTAAGCGCCTTGCGCGGCTGCTCCGGCCACCAGTAGGCCGACAGTGCAACCAGCCACAGTGCGCTCGAGGCGTGTCCGCCCGGCAGGCAATGGCCGGCATCGATACCTGCCGGCATCCATTCCAGCAGGCGTATATAGGGGGCGGTGCCACCATACCGCTCCAGCTCCCATGGGCAATGGGAAGTGCTGGCGCGTTTCAGGAGGCTAATCGCCACCGGCACGCTGACAGCCGACATGGCCAGCACGCGCGTACCAAGGCGACGTGCTGGCGCCCAGTCCCGGTTGGGGCGCCAGGCATCCCACAGCGCCAGGACGACCGCACCGGCCGCGAGGCAGGACAACATGGCTTTCAGGATCACGTGGTTGAACTGTTCGGCGAACCAGGCGTGCTGCAATGGAAAAACACCGCGGGCCCGGTCGAACGCCAGGTCGGCCAGCCGCAAGTCGATATCCGTGGACTGGCCGAGCCACAGGATCAGGGTGGCCGACGCTGCCAGCGCCAGCACGCCCCGGTAAGTCTTAAGCATCATGGATACAGGCGTGGAACAGGTCCAGCTTTGGGTTATAGACGGCGGTGCTCACGTTCAGCATGCCGAGCGTGGAGTGGAAGACGTTATCGTGCGAGAACTGCTGGTTGCTGCGCGCCGCCAGGCAACTGCGGTCGACATGGAAGCGCCGGCTGAAGCTATCGGACATCCACAGCATCATCGGTACCTTGCGCTGCTCCTCCGGCGCGAACAGGTAGGGCGCACCGTGCAGGTACATGTTCTTTTCGCCCAGCGATTCGCCGTGATCGGAGAAATAGAACATCGATGCCTGCACGCCGTGCTCTTCCGTGGCCTGGCGCAAGAGCGCGATGGTCTTGTCGAGGAAATAGTCGGTGTACAGGATACTGTTGTCATAGGCGGCCGTGATCGACTCGCGCGAGCACTGTTCCAGCTCATTGGTCTGGCATACGGGTCCGAATCTGTTGAATTCGGGAGGGTAGCGGCGCCAGTAGGCCGGCCCATGGCTGCCCTTCTGATGCAGGACGATGACCAGGTCCTTGCTGGCGTTGCGGATCATTTCGGGCAAACCTTCGAGCAGGCGCTCGTCGTAGCACTCTTCGGCGTTGCATAACGGGTGGCCCGGCACCGGTTGCGACAGGTCTTCAAAACGCACCCGGTCGCAGACGCCTTTGCAGCCGGAATTGTTGTCGCGCCAGATTACGTCCAGTCCCGCGTGCTGCAGCACGTCCAGCAAGCCTTCCTTGCTGCGCGCCTTGTCATCCGAATAGCCATCGCGCGTCAGGTCGGAAAAGACGCATGGCACCGAGATCGCGGTGGCAGTCCCGCAAGAGCTCACATTGGAAAAGTTGACCAGCGAGCCTTCCTGCGAGAGGCGCGGGTTGGTCTCGCGCCCATAGCCGTTGAGTGAGAAGTTCCTGGCACGCGCAGTTTCGCCGACCACGATGACCGTCACGGTGCGCGCCCCGGCGCCAGCGGCTGCCCACAAGCGGCCCTTGGCGGCATCGGTACCGATCGGAGCGACCACGGTCGGCATCGCCCACTTGTGTTTGAGATAACCGTTCGCCGCCTGGAACACATTGGTCGGCGTCAGCATGAAGCGCAGCTCGCGGTGTTCGCGCACGGCCGGCGCCAGGGACTTGAACAGCACAAACAGCAAACCTGTGGCGAGCAGCAGCGATGCAGCCACAACGCCGCCATTGACCAGCATTTCCCGGCGCAGCGGGCCGTAACGCACCGGCAGCCGCCAGACCAGCCATGACGGGATCAGCCCAAACAGGACGACGAATTGCAGCAGCCTCCAGCTGAGAAGCTCACCCGCCTCGCGCGCATCGGTCTCCATCACGTTCTGCACCATCGAGGCATCCACCACGATACCGTACTGGGACATGAAGTAAGCCGTCATCGAGGACAGCATCAGCAGTGTGATCAGCACCGGCTTGAACAGGCGGCGGAAGTTGACCAGCGCCAGCACGCCACTGAAAACAAACACTAGCAATGCCCCCGACCCCAGGTAGACCGGCACATTGGCAGGCTTGAATCCGCCGGTGGCGGCCGTAAAGCTCTTCCAGAAGCTGAAGTTGTAGATGAGGACCAGGAAGGTCGCGGCGGTCAGCGGAAGGAAGGCGGAATGGATGCGAGGCAGTTTCATGCCCCGCACGATAGCGGGCGGCCGGTAAAGGCCGCGTCAAGCCGACGTTAAGAATGCGTTAAAACAGGAAAGACGATGTCGAAACGGGTGCCGCCACCCTCGCGTTGTTGAAGTTTCAACTCGGCCCCGAGGTAGGCGCAGATGCGCTGCACCAGCCCGAGGCCAAGGCCGCTGCCGGAAGACGCGCCATCGCCTTCCGGGCGCGATTCGCCGCGCAGCCGCGCCAGGGCGGCCGGCGGCAGGCCGGGGCCGGTGTCCTCCACCACGACCGAACGCTGTTCAAGGCGCACCACGACTTCACCTTGCTCCGTATAAGCGCAGGCATTGCGCAACAGGTTGCCGATGGCGGCTTGCAGCAGCTCGCGCGAACCGTGCACGATGAAGTCACTGCCACCCAGGTAGCGCAATGTCACCGGCTTGCCGGCCACCAGCGGCTGGCTGCGTGCAGCCTCGGCTTTCGCCAGCTCGTCCGCCGACTGCTGCGGCGCGTCCAGCCGTTCCGGCGACCGGGCCAGGCGCAGCAGGACGCTGGTCACGTCGCTGGCTTCGCGCGCGGCGCGGTAGATGCGCTCGGCGGGGGCGTGCAGCGATGCGTCGCCTTCGGTGCGCGCCATCAGCACTTCGGCCGCGCCGCTGATCACGGTCAACGGCGTGCGCAGCTCGTGGCTGACGTCGCCCGTAAAAAAGCGCTCGCGGTGAAGGAATTCCTTGAGCTCACCGGTGCGGCTGGCAAATGCGCGCGCCAGCATGCCCAGTTCGTCTTCGCGGTCCAGGGACGGCAAGTCGTCGCGGCGCGCTTGCACAGCCTGCGACAGCAGGGTGATCGGCGTGACGATGCGGTTGGCCATATACCTTGCCAGCATCAGCGAACAGGCCACGAAGACGACGAAACCGGCGGCAAACATCGAATAGACCACCACTTCAATCTTTTCGTATTCGCTGTCATGGTCCACCACGACGTATTCGTCGCGGCCGTCGTGGCCCGCCAGCACGTGCAGGTCGATCCCGTCGACCGTGATCTCGCGTACACCGTGCGGCATGCCACGCAGCGAACGCGGGATGTCGGCGCCATGGTGGAAGGTCAGCCCGGCCGGCATCTGTACGGACATGCCGCCCGCGTGGCGCGGCGCAGCCCACCGCGCCACTTCCTGCAGGCGCTCGTCGACCAGTTTTTCCTCGATACCTTCGACGGCCAGCGCAGCGATCAAGGCAAAAACAGCCGTCACCGCGACCGCGAATGCCATATACGCAACGATAATGCGACGACGCAGCGATTCAGTTTTCTTCATCCTGGCTCACCAGCTTGTAGCCGATGCCCGGTATGGTACGCAGCATCGCAAAGGGAAAGGGTTTGTCCAGCGCCTGCCGCAGCGCATGGATATGGGTTCGCAGCGCATCGCTGTCGGGACGTTCGTCGCCCCATACTTCGTGTTCCAGCGCATCGCGCGTGACCACGCGCGGCGCTTCCTTCATCAGGCACCTGAGGATGGTGTAGCCGGTACGCGTCAGCCCCAGCAATTGGCCGGCACGGCGCGCCTCGTAATTGACGGTGTCGAAGGTCAGGTCGCCGAAATGCAGCACCGGCGCCATGCCTTGCCCGCCGCGGGCACGCCGCACCAGGGCGCGCAGGCGGATATCCAGCTCCACCAGGGAAAAAGGCTTGACCAGGTAATCGTCGGCGCCGCTTTCGAAGCCTGCCACCTTGTCTTCCAGCGTATCGCGCGCCGTGAGCATCAGGACCGGGGTGTCCTTGCCCAGTTCACCGCGTAGCTTGCGGCACAGTTCCAAGCCATTCAGTCCTGGCAGCATGACGTCGAGCACCACGGCATCGTACTCATGCTCGGTTGCCAGCGCCAGGCCGCCGTAACCGTTGGCTGCGGTATCCAGTACGTATCCTTTCGGCTCGAGGAAGCCGTACAGGTTGGCGACAATATCCTTATTGTCTTCAATGATAAGTATCCGCATGCTGGCATTATAATTCCGCGATGGCTATCCCACACATCACCCCACTTAAAGACGAATCGCTCGCGGCCCGGCTGCAGCACGCCATCGACAACAAGACCAAGCCTTTGGGCAGCCTCGGCTCCCTGGAGGGCCTGGCGCACAAGTTTGGCATGGTCCAGCAGACTACCCGGCCCGAGATCCGCGAACCGGCGATCCTGATCTTCGCCGCCGACCACGGCGTGGTGGCGGAGGGCATTTCGGCCTTCCCCCAGGAGGTGACCTGGCAGATGGTCGAAAACTTCCTGGCCGGCGGCGCCGCCATCAACGTCTTCGCGCGGCAGAACGGCTGCACGCTGACGATCGTCGATGCGGGCGTCAAACATGAATTCGGCCCGCGCGAAGGCCTGGTCAACCGCAAGATCGCCAACGGCACCGCCAACTTTGCGCAGCAGCCTGCCATGTCGGCGCAACAGTGCATGGAAGCGATCGAGTCCGGCATGGAATTGGTGGATGAGCTGCCGGGCAATGTATTGGGCTTCGGTGAAATGGGCATCGGCAATACCACCGCGGCGTCGGCCCTGATGCACCGCCTGACCGGCATTCCGGTGGCCGATTGCGTTGGCGCCGGCACCGGCCTGGCGCCGGAAGGCATCACGCGCAAGCAAGGCGTGATCGAAGCTGCCATGGCGCTGCATGCCGATGCGCAAGGCGGCCTGCAGGCGCTGGCCGCGTTCGGCGGCCTGGAAATCGCGATGATGGTCGGCGCGATGCTGAAGGCTGCCGAGAGGCGCATGGTGCTGGTCATTGATGGCTTCATCGTCACCAGCGCGCTGCTGGTGGCGGCGCGGGTGCAGCCGGCAGTGCTCGATTACTGCGTGTTTTCGCACTGCTCCGACGAGAGTGGCCACAAGCGCATGCTGGATTTCCTCGGAGGGCGCCCGCTGTTGAACCTGGGCCTGCGCCTGGGCGAAGGCACCGGCGCCGCGCTGGCCATGCCGCTGCTGCACGCCGCCGTCAACTTCCTGAACCAGATGGCCACGTTCGACTCGGCCCAGGTCAGCGAACAGTCCGAGTAAGACGCGATGCAGCAGCTGCGCCTGTTCTTCATCGCACTGCAATTCTTCACACGCCTGCCGATTCCGCGCTGGGTCGGCTTTGAGCCGGCGTGGCTGCACCACGCTTCACGCTACTTCCCGGCTGTGGGGCTGGTGGTAGCGGCGATTGCAGGTGTGGTGTATGCGGCGGCGGCATTGGGCCTGCCGCCGATGCTTGCCGTGCTGCTGTCCACCGCCGCCGGCATCTACGCCACCGGCGCCTTCCACGAGGACGGTTTCGCCGATGCCTGCGACGGCCTGGGCGGCGGGCGCACGCGCGAGCGGGCGCTGGAAATCATGAAGGATTCGCGCATCGGCGCTTACGGCGCAATCGGCATTGGCCTGATGCTGGCGGCCAAGGTCGCGGCGCTGGCGCATATGCCGATGCTTGTGGCACTGGGCGCCCTGCTGGCAGCGCACCCGCTGTCGCGCCTGATGGCCTGCTCCCTGATCTGGCGCATGGAATACGCCCGCGCCGAAGGCAAGGCCAAGCCGCTCGCGCAAGAGATGCGCGATGGCGAATTCCTCATTGCCGCACTGACGGGTGCCCTGCCTGCCATCGCCGCCATCGCACTGGGCTGGCTGACGCCCGCCGCGCTGGGCGCCGGTGTGGCAGCCATGCTGCTGGCGACCCTCTGGCTGGCGCGCAAGTTCCGGCAACGCCTGGGCGGCTACACCGGCGATTGCCTGGGCGCCGTCCAGCAGTTGACGGAAGCGGTGTTCTATCTTGCCGTGCTGGCCTGCGTGTGGAACTGATCCTCGTCCGCCACCCACAACCCGAGGCCGCAGCGGGCATCTGCTACGGCAGCAGCGATATCGCCGTGATGTCAGCCGCCCTGGCCGACGGCAGCGCGCAGCTGGCGGCGGAGCTGGCGCCCGCACTGGCCGCCGGCAGCCGCCTATACTCCAGCCCACTGCGGCGCTGCACGGCGCTGGCCCGCCTGCTGGGAAACTTTACGCCCGACGCGCGCCTGGCGGAAATGCATTTCGGTGCCTGGGAGCTGCGGCCCTGGTCCGGCATCCCGCGCGAAGAAGTGGACGCCTGGGCCGCCGATCTGCTGGATTACCGCCCTGGTGGCGGCGAAACGGTGCGCGAGGTGGCCGGCCGGGTGCAAGCTTTCCTCGACGAGCTGCGGCACGATGCGGTTATCGTCTGCCACGCCGGCACCATGCGCCTGATGGCCGCCATCGCCGCCGGCGAACCCTTGCTGCAGGCGGCACAAAAGCCGAACCAGATCAATTATTGCTCCACCCTTCGCTTGTCCTGGCCCGCCAAGTCCGTATAATGACGGGGTTTTGGTGCTCGCGTTCGAACCCTCGAACGCAGTTAAACGGGAAACACGGCGCTGTCCCATACAGCCAACGTGTGCTGCCCCCGCAACGGTAAGCAAGTGCCGCATGATCGATGCGGCAGCAGTCTCCCCAGCCACTGTGCACATGCATGGGAAGGCCAGACCGCCATACTTGCCAGCCCGGATACCGGCCAGACCAGGTGGGAACGCGCGCAGCGCTGTTCCTGTTCTTGCCGGCTTACGGGGACGTGGGCCGGCGGCTCGTTACGAAAGTTGTCATGACCTCTCCCGTCACCCGGCAAGCGGCCTTCGCGTCGCTGGCACTGGCTGTTGCCGCACCTGCCGTCCAGGCACAAATCTCCGCCCCAATCCTGAATTCCGTCCTCGTTACCGCCACCCGCACGCCGCAGGCTGCGCGCGATGTCATCAGCGATACCCTGAGTATCGGCGCGGAGGAAATCGCCCGCAGCGGCGCCGGTTCCATCACCGAGCTGCTGCAGCGCCAGCGCGGCATCGAAGTCACCCGCAACGGCGGACCTGGCACCAATTCCGGCGTCTTCCTGCGCGGATCCAACAGCAACCAGGTGGTCGTCCTGATCGATGGCGTGCGCATCGGCTCCGCCACCAGTGGCGCGGCGGCGTGGAATGCCATCCCGCTGGGCGCAGTGGACCACATCGAAGTCGTGTTCGGCCCGCTGAGTACCATCTACGGCGCCGATGCGATTGGCGGCGTCGTGCAGATCTTCACGAAAAAGGGGCAAGGCAGCCTGGCGCTGGATGCGGGCCTGCTGGCCGGCAGCTACGGCGCACGCGCCGGCAGCGCGGGCCTTTCCGGCAGCACCGGCGCTTTCAGCTATGCCATCAGCGCCGGCAAGGAGCGCGCCGACGGATTCTCCTCCACCCTGCCCGGTAGCAGCAGCTACAACAAGGATGACGATGGCTACGACCGCAAGCACGCCAACGGCCAGCTGGCCTGGCAGCTCGCGCCCGGCCACGAACTGGGCGTCGTGTTCCTCCATAGCGACCAGGAAGCGGACTTTGACAGCGGCGCCACCGTGCGCGCCTGGAGTACGCAGAAACTGGGCACGGCGGCACTGTACTCCCGCAACCGCCTGAATAGCGTATGGCAAATGACCACGCAGGCCGCGCAGTCGCGCGATAAGTCGGGCAGCTTCACTTCCACCGCCAGCCAGATCGATACCAGACAGTCGCAATACAGCTGGCAGAACGACATCGCGCTGGGGCCGGACAACCTGCAACTGCTGGCCGAATACCGTAAGGAAGAAGTGCAGTCCAACACCGCTGCGCTGGTGCGCGAGCGCAGTACCACCTCATGGGCCGCCAGCTACAGCATGAAGCGCGGCGACCATTTGCTGGCAGCCGCTGCGCGCAACGACGACAGCTCGCAGTATGGTTCGAAGAGCACTGGCTCGCTGGGCTACGGCTACCGCATCACGCCCGGCTTGCGCCTGAACGCCAGCCATGGCACCAGCTTCCGCGCGCCCACCTTCAATGAACTGTATTACCCGGGCTACGGTTTGCCGGCCAACCGTCCGGAAAAAGGCCGCAACAGCGAGATCGGCCTCCACTTCGACCAGGGCGGCACGTCGCTGGGCGCGGTCGCCTACCGCAACAGGCTGAGCGACCTGCTGGTGAATACCGCGCCGTGCCCAATGCCCGGCTTCCGCTTCGGTTGCGCCTACAACGTCAACCAGGCAACGCTGGAAGGCATTTCCCTGTCCGCCCGCCAGCAGCTGGGCAGCGCGTTCACGCTGTCGGCCAGCGCCGACCTGCAGGATCCGCGCGACGAGAGTACCGGCAAGCAGCTGGCGCGCCGCACCAAGCGCCACGGCAACGTGGCACTGGAATATACTGCCGGCAGCCTGCGCAGCGGCGCCGAATGGCAGGTTTCCGGCTACCGCTACGACGACGCGGCCAACCGCAACCGCCTGGGCGGCTACGGTTTGCTGAACCTGTACGCGGCCTGGGACTTCGACCGGTCCTGGACCGCCACCCTGCGCTGGAACAATGTGGCCGACAAGGACTACGAATTGGCGCGTAATTACGGCACTGCCGGCTCCACCGTGTACGCCGGCCTGCGCTATAGCTATAAATAAATGAGATAAGCTGCCCGCTATGCATCCCGTTTCCGCCAACCTGCGCGTGCGCACCGTCACCGTCATCACACTGCTGGTGTTGCTGTCGCTGGCCAGCATGGTGGCCGCCGTCATGATCGGTTCGGTCAGCATCCCGCTGGCCGACCTGCCGGGTGCGCTGCGCGAATTCATCAGCGGGCAGCCGACCTCCTTGCCGGGCCACTTGCTGGGACTGCGCGCCGAACGCGCGGCCACGGCCTTCGTCACGGGCGCCTCGCTGTCCCTGGCCGGCGTGATGATGCAGGCATTGTTGCGTAACCCCTTGGCCGACCCTTATGTGCTGGGCATTTCGACCGGCGCCTCCGTCGGCGCGCTGGCGGCGCTGCTGTTCATGTGCGCGGCGTGGATGGTCGATGCGGCGTCCTTCGCCGGTGCCGTCGTCGTATCGATGATGCTGTACGCGCTGGCGCGCCACGACCTGCGCGGCGGCACCGCGGCGGAAGGCGGCACGGCACAGCTGCTGCTGACAGGCCAGGTGCTGTCGGCCGGCTGCGTCGCGCTGATCACGCTGATGCTGTCGATTGCGCCGGAAGGCCGGCTGCGCAACATGGTGTTCTGGCTGATCGGCGACCTGTCCGGCGCTTCGGTCCGCTGGCTGCCATGGATCGTGCTGGCCGGCGTGCTGGCCTTCACCCTGCGCGCGGCACGTTCACTCAATGTGATGGCATTGCATGCGGAAGCGGCGGCCACGCTGGGCATCCGCGTCGGCGCCCTGCGCAAGGGCCTGTTCTTCTGTTCCGGCCTGCTGACCGCCAGCGCCGTGACCACCGCCGGCAGCATCGGCTTTGTCGGCCTGATCGTGCCGCACGCTTGCCGTTTCGCTTTCGGCGCGGACCACCGTCTGCTCGTACCGTGCGCCACGATGGTGGGCGGCGCCTACCTGGTGCTGGCCGACACCGTGGCGCGCACGGCGATCGCACCGCAGCAGCTGCCGGCGGGCGTAGTGACCGCGCTGGTCGGCACGCCGGTCTTCCTGTATCAATTGCACCGGCTGAGGAAATGAGATGATCGGCACCCACCAACTGCGCCTTGCCATGGGCAAGCGCACCCTGCTCGATCAGCTGGACTGGCAGGTCGGCGACGGCGAATGCTGGAGCGTCATCGGCCGCAACGGCGCCGGCAAGAGCACCCTGCTGCGGACGCTGGCCGGCTTGCGCCAGCCGGAGACGGGCTACGTCAGCATCGACCGGCGCCCGTTGGGCGATTGGCCGCTGCAGGAGCTGGCGCGCAAACGCGCCTTCCTGGCGCAGTCGCGCAGCGATGCATTTTCCTACTCCGTGATCGAGACCGTGCTGTCGGCACGCCACCCGTACCACGACAACCGCTATTGGGAAAACAGCGACGACCATCATGCCGCGATGGCCGCCCTGGCGGCAATGGAGGTGGACGGCCTGGCTGCACGCGACGTGCGCACCCTGTCCGGCGGCGAACGGCAGCGGGTGGCAATCGCCGCCATGCTGGCCCAGGACACGCCCTTGCTGCTGCTGGACGAACCGGCCAATGCACTGGACCTGGCGCACCAGGTCAGTGTGATGTCGCTGCTGGCCAAGCTGTGCCGCGGGCAGCGCAAGACGGTCGTGATGGTCGGCCATGACCTGACGCTGGCGCACAGCGTTTCGAGCCACGCCTTGCTGCTGATGGGCGACGGGCGCTGGCTGGCCGGGCCGGTCGCGGACGTGATGCAGCCGGATATCCTGAGCCAGTACCTCGACCATCCAATCGAGGCCGTCCGCCACGGCGACCGCACCATCTTCATTCCAGGGAGTCCGCAAGCATGAACGACATTAACGACCGCCACCGCGACCGCATGGCGCGCAAGAAGGCCATCATCGACGCCAAGATCGCGGCAGCCGACAAGAACATCGGCGTCCTGATCGTCAATACCGGCAATGGCAAGGGCAAGAGCTCCAGCGGCTTCGGCATGGCAATGCGGGCCATGGGGCACGGCATGAAGGTGGGTGTGGTGCAATTCATCAAAGGCGCGATGTCGACCGGTGAAGAGCAATTCCTGCGGCGCTTTCCTGACGAATGCAGCTTCCACGCCATGGGCGAAGGCTATACCTGGGAAACCCAGGACCGCGAACGCGACATCGCCAAGGCGCGGGAGGCCTGGGAGCAGGCGCGCGCCTTCCTGCGCGACCCTTCCTACGGCATGGTGGTGCTGGACGAGTTGAACATCGCCCTGAAGTACCGCTACCTCGACGTGCACGACGTGATCGCCGACTTGCTGGACCGGCCGGAAATGCAGCACGCCGTCGTCACCGGCCGCGCCGCGCCGCCTGAGCTGATCGAGGTGGCCGACACCGTCACCGAGATGACGGTGGTGAAGCACGCCTTCAAGGCCGGCATCGCGGCGCAGCCGGGCACCGAATGGTAGCGCGCGCCGTCCTGATTGCCGCCGCGGCCTCCGGGCAGGGCAAGACCACCGTCACGGCGGCGCTGGCGCGCAAGCTGGTGCGCGCCGGGCGCCGCGTGCGGGTCTTCAAGTGCGGCCCTGACTTTATCGACCCCATGGTGCTGGCGCGCGCTTGCGGCTCCCCGGTCGAGTCGCTCGACCTGTGGATGGTGGGCCGCGAACGCTGCCGCAGCCTGCTGGCGGAGGCGGCGCAGCAGGCCGACGCGGTATTGGTCGAAGGCGTGATGGGCCTGTATGACGGGACGCCTTCCGCCGCCGACCTGTCGCGCGAGTTCGGCTTGCCGGTGCTGGCCGTGATCGATGCCGGGGCAATGGCGCAGACGGCCGGTGCCCTGGTGCATGGCTTGCGGGATTATGGACCGGTTGCCATGGCGGGGGTGGTGGCGAACCGCATCGCCAGCGCGGGGCACGCCGCCATGGTGGCGGCATCCCTGCGCGACATTCCGTTGCTGGGGACGCTGCCGAAGCAGGCGCTTTCCCTGCCCGAGCGCCACCTGGGCCTGGTGGTGCCGGATGAAGTGGCGGACCTGGATGCCACGCTCGACGCGCTGGCCGACCAGCTGGCCCTCGACCTTGCGGCGTGGGATGCACTGCCGGCGGCCGATATCGCAGGGCCGGACGATGCCGGCCCGCATCCCGGGCCTGGCCGTCCGCTGGAAGGCGCGCGTATCGCGGTCGCACGCGATGCCGCGTTCATGTTCCTTTACCCGGCCAACCTCGCAACGCTGGAAAGCCTGGGCGCGCAGCTGGTGTATTTCTCGCCGCTGGCCGACGAACCGCTGCCGCCAGCTGCAACAGCAGTCTACCTGCCGGGTGGCTATCCCGAATTGCATGCCGCCGCCTTGTCCGAGGGGCGGCACTGGCAGGACGCCTTGCGCACGGCGCATGCGGATGGCTTGCCGATCGTGGCCGAATGCGGCGGCATGATGGCCCTGGCCGAGTCGCTGCAGGATAAGGAAGGCCGCGACTGGCCGATGGCAGCCCTGTTGCCGGGCAAGGTCGTCATGCAAGCACGCTTGGCCGGCCTTGGTGCGCAAGCGATGCCGACGCCGCAGGGGCCCCTGCGTGGCCACACATTCCACTACTCGCGGCTTGAAACATCCCAGGCTGCAGATGCGACGACGCAAAAGCATCCGAGCGGCGCGGCGGGGGAGGCCGTATACCGCGTCGGTTCGCTGCAGGCATCCTATTTCCACGGTTATTTCCCATCCAATCCCGCCGCCGTAGCGGCCATGTTCTCGCGAGGTGCGCGATGAACCGCACCCTGGTGTTTGGCGGCGCACGTTCCGGCAAGAGTGCTTATGCCGAGCGGCTTGCCACGGCATCCGGCAAGGAAGTGGTCTACATCGCCACCGCCACCGCAGGGGATGCGGAAATGGCGGCGCGCATTGCCCACCACCGCGCCCAGCGGCCGGCGGCCTGGCTGACGGTCGAGCAGCCGACCGCACTGGCCGCAGCGCTGGCAGCGTGGCGCGCGCCTGAGCGGCTGGTGCTGGTCGATTGCCTGACACTCTGGCTGAGCAACCTGATGTTCAGCGATGGCAAGCACTATCCCGACGTGGGCGCCATCGCGCTGCCTGACTGCTTCCATGAAGAGCGCGCCGCCCTGCTGGCCGAGCTGGAGACCGATCGCGGCGACGTGCTCCTGGTGTCGAATGAAGTCGGCATGGGCATCGTGCCCTGGGGCGCTGTATCGCGCAGTTACACCGATGAAGCCGGGCGGCTGAACCAGTCCGTTGCCGCCGTGTGCGACCGCGTGGTGCTGGTCGCGGCGGGCCTGCCGCTGATGCTGAAGGGCGGCTGATGCTGGCGGGGATTCCTGGCTGGGACGTCCTTGCTGCAGCGCTGCTGGCGGGCGTGCTGCTCGACGCCCTGCTAGGGGAAGTTTCGCGCTTCCACCCGCTGGTCGGCTTCGGACGGCTCGCCAGCGCGATCGAGAAGCGCATCAACCGGCGCAACATCGCACGCGGCGCCTTTGGCTGGGCGCTTGCAGTCCTGCCGCCAGTGGCGCTGTTCGCCTGGGTTTGTGCGCAACCGCTGCCGCCAACGGCGCTCGTGGTGCTGCACGCCGTGCTGCTCTACTTCTGCCTGGGTTTGCGCAGCTTGCGCGACCATATGCTGCCGATCGCGCACGCCTTGCAGGCTGGCGACCTGGCAGCCGCGCGCAAGCTGACTGCCCGCATCGTCAGCCGCGACACGCAGCAGGCCGGCGAGCCCGAGCTCGCGAAAGCGGCCACCGAATCCATGCTGGAAAACGGCAACGACGCCGTCTTCGGCACGCTGTTCTGGTTTGCCATTGCCGGCGGTCCCGGCGCCCTGCTATTCCGCCTGGCGAATACGCTGGATGCCATGTGGGGCTACCGCACCGAACGCTTCAACCTGTTCGGCCGCTGCGCCGCACGCATTGACGACGCACTCAATTACCTTCCCGCGCGGCTGACGGCAATAACATACGCCCTGCTGGCACCCGGCAGCAGGGGTACGCGCCGCGCCCTGGCCTGCTGGCGCAGGCAGGCGCCTGCCTGGAGCAGTCCGAATGCCGGGCCGGTCATGTCCAGCGGCGCCGGCGCGCTCGGCCTGCAATTGGGCGGCGCAGCCAGTTATGGCGGCGAGACCGAAGCCCGTCCGCCACTCGGCGAAGGCGCTGCCGCTGCGGCCGCCGACATCGCGCGCGCCTGGCGGCTGGTCCGCAACGGCACCTGGCTGTGGCTCGCGGCCATGCTGTGCATTGCCTATGGGGCGCGTCATGCTTGAACATGGCGGCAAACTGCGCGAAGCGGCGCAACGTTACGGACGCAGCGACTGGCTCGACCTGTCGACGGGCTTGAATCCGAACGGCTACCCGGCGCCGGCACTGTCGGCAGACGCATGGCATCGCCTGCCGGAACACGACCCCGCCCTGCTGGAAGCCGCGCAGCACTTCTATAAGGCACCCCGCATGCTGGCCGTCGCCGGCACGCAGGCTGCGATCCAGGCTTTGCCACGGCTGCGCCCACCTTCGCGCGTCATCGTGGCCAGCCCGAGTTATGCGGAACACCTGCATCACTGGTCGCAGCACGGCCACCAGACAGTGGCCGTGCCGTATCGCGAGCTGGAGGCAGCGGTTGCCGGCGCCGATGTGCTGGTGGTCTGCAATCCCAATAACCCGACTGGCGAACGCGTGCCGCGCGCCAGCTTGCTCGAATGGGCGGACCGGCTGGCTTCACGTGGCGGCTGGCTGGTGGTCGACGAAGCGTTTGGCGACACCGATGGCGAACACAGTCTTGCCGATGCCACGCAGGCACCGGGGCTGATCGTGCTACGCTCTGTCGGCAAGTTCTTCGGTCTCGCCGGCCTGCGCCTTGGCTTTGTTGCTGCACGCGAAGACATCCTGGGGCCGCTGGGCGATATGCTCGGTCCGTGGGCTGTCAGCGGACCGGCGCAACAGGTTGCGCGTGCCGCGCTGGAAGACAGTATCTGGCAGCGCGGCACGCAAGCGCGGCTGCAGGCGGAGGGCGCGCGGCTGCGCGCCTTGTTGGCCGGCCATGGAATCGAGAGCCACGGCACCTCGCTTTTCCAGTGGTGGCCGGAAGCGCGCCCCGAAGCCTTCCATGAGCATATGGCGCGCCGTGGCATCTGGGTGCGCCTGTTCCGCGAGGCTGCACGCGGGATCCGTCTCGGCTTGCCGCCGGATGAAGCGGGCTGGCAGCGGCTCAAACAGGCATTAAACGAATGGACGAAGGAAAACCAATGAAGAAGCTGTTGCTGATCCCCGCCTTGTGCGCCTTGCAGATGCCAGGACATGCCGCCATCACGGTCAATGATGACGACGGCAAGCCGGTCACCTTGCAGAAGCCGGCGCAGCGCGTGGTGGCCCTTGCACCGCACGTCACGGAATTGCTGTTTGCCGCGGGCGGTGCCGACAAGATCGTTGGCGCAGTCACTTATAGCGACTACCCCGAAGCGGCGAAACAGATCCCGCGCGTGGGCGACAACCGCCAGGTTGACATGGAGCGCCTGCTGGCAATGAAGCCGGACCTGCTGGTGATCTGGCGGCACGGCTCGTCCGAACGCCAGATCGAGCAGATGCGCCAACTTGGCATCCCGATGTACCACAGCGAGCCGAAAAAGCTCGACCAGCTCGCGGACAATCTCGAGAAGATGGGCAAGCTGCTCGGTACTGAGACCGCCGCCAATGCCGCGGCCAAGGAATTGCGCCAGAAACTGGCGGCATTGCGCGCACAGTACGCGGCGCGTCCGCCGGTGCGCACCTTCTACCAGGTGTGGGACAAACCGCTGTATACGCTGAACGGTGAACACATCGTGACGGATGCGCTGAAAGTCTGCGGCGGCCAGAATATCTTCGCTGGACAAAAGGTCACCGCGCCGGTGGTCAGTGTGGAGGCTGTACTGGAAGCGGATCCGGAGGCAATCTTCGCTACCGCCGAAAAGGATTATGGCGGCGTCAACCTGTGGCGCCCTTACAAGACGCTCAAGGCAACCCGCCAGGACAATCTGTTCACCATCGATGGCAACCTGCTGAACCGCGCCGGCCCACGCATGGTCGCCGGCACTGCCGTGCTGTGCGAAAAGCTGGAAGAAGCGCGCAAGCACCGTTCCGCCAAATGACTTTCCCATATCGCACCCTGATGGTTCAGGGCACTACTTCCGATGCGGGCAAAAGCACGATCGTGGCGGCGCTGTGCCGCCTGCTGAAGCGCCGCAACGTACGCGTGGCGCCTTTCAAGCCGCAGAACATGGCGCTCAATAGTGCGGTGACCATCGATGGCGGGGAAATCGGACGCGCGCAGGCGCTGCAAGCCATTGCGGCCGGCGTGCCGGCGCATACCGACATGAATCCCGTGCTGCTCAAGCCGAGCAGCGACATCGGCGCGCAGGTCATCATCCACGGCAAGGTACGCGGGGATATGAATGCGCGCGATTACCACCAATACAAGACTGTCGCCATGGCAGCGGTGCTTGAATCGCACCAGCGCCTGCTTGGGCAGTACGAGGCCGTTGTAGTCGAAGGTGCCGGCAGCCCGGCGGAGATCAACCTGCGCGACCGCGACATCGCGAATATGGGTTTCGCGGAAGCGGTCGATTGCCCGGTCATCCTGTGCGCGGACATCGACCGCGGTGGAGTATTCGCACATATCGTCGGCACGCTCTCCTGCCTGTCGGACAGCGAGCGCAAGCGCGTGATCGGGTTTGTCATCAACCGTTTCAGGGGCGATATCAGGCTGCTGGAGCCCGGGCTGGATTGGCTGGAGGCGCAGACCGGCAAGCCTGTGCTGGCGGTCGTGCCATATCTGCATGGGCTCTACCTGGATGCTGAAGATGCGGTGCAGCCGGCGCAGCAACAGCGCGGCACTTTCCGCGTGATCGTCCCGAGTTTGCCGCGCATGAGCAACCATACGGATTTCGATGCCTTGCGCGCGCATCCGGATGTTGATTTGCGATTCGTGCGCAAGGGGGAGCCCATTCCGCCGGCCGATTTGATCATCGTCCCGGGGAGCAAGAATACGCGCGCAGACCTGGCTGCGTTAAAGGAAGGCGGCTGGCCGCAGGCGATCGCGCGGCATCTGCGTTATGGAGGAAAGGTCCTTGGCATCTGTGGCGGGTTCCAGATGCTGGGTGAGCTGGTCGACGATCCGTATGGCGTGGAAGGGCATGCCGGGCGGGATGAAGCGCTTGGCTTGTTGTCGATGAAGACTGTCCTCACGCGGGAGAAGCGGCTGGAGCAGGTGAGCGGCAGCTGTGCTTTTGCCGATGCGCCGGTTACGGGTTATGAGATCCATATGGGAGTTTCGAGCGGTGCTGCGCTGGAACGTCCGGCGTTTGTTATCGGGGGCCGCGCCGAAGGGGCGTTGTCTGCGGATGGGCAGGTGCTGGGTACCTACCTGCATGGGCTGTTCGATCATCCTGCCGCGGGCAAGGCGCTGCTGGAGTGGGCTGGGCTGCGGAGTGAACATGTGGTCGATACGGCGGCGCTGCGGGAGGCTAGCCTGGATCGGCTGGCGGAAGCTTGTGAGCCTTTGCTCGAAGCAGTTTTGCGCGTAAACCGGTAAACCGGGGTCTGACCCGGAGGGTCAGACCCCGTCTGTTCGAAGGG